>JAEEUZ010000108.1 GCA_016290725.1 Bacteroidales bacterium
TGGATGTGAATACCTCCTGGAGCGGCAGCTGCGTTGCGGCCGATCCCAGGACGGGCAGTTCATACCGCAAGCCTTTCGTGGACCGCGTTGGCCTGTTCCAGGACCCGGATGCAATCATCCTGTTCGGCGGTACGAACGACGCCATCTCCACCAACCAGGTGGGCCTTGGCGAGTTCAACTACGACCAGCCGCTGGACCAGATGGACACGTATTGTCGTTTCCGCGATGCGTATATCTTCGTTGTCCGCTCCCTGCAGAAGAACTATCCCGCCGCGCAGATCATCTGCATCATCGGCACGGATGTTCCCGGGGATTACGGCTCCTCGGTGGAAACCATCGCAAAACACTACAATCTTCCCTACGTGGATTTCCGCGGAGAGAAGGATGTAGCGGGTAAGGTTACTATTTACAGTGGCTCACACCCCAATGCGGCCGGTCACGCCTACAAGGCCAAGAAGATCTACGAAGAAACTCTGAGCCTGTTCCAGTGATCTACTCCAACGAGTCCAGGGCCAGGCGGATGTTTTTGATTACGGCTGTTGAGGAGTAGGTGGCGCCGGAAACGGCGTCAAGCTGCGTGGACTTGGCTTCGGCGGGGGTTTTGCCGTCGAGGGCATTGAGAAGGCCGCTGTCAATGACTCTCTGAAAGAATCTGGGCGTTTCCTGATTGGGAAGCGCCTTGATTTTTGTTATAACGCCATCGTAAACGCACAGTTCAATAGGTGTGGGGCCGTTGAAGCCGATGATGTCGGCGCCAAGTGTTGTTGTGTTCACTTTGAGGGTATCCGGGCCTTTGGCGGCGCGGCCGCGGGTTCCGCAGGAGTTGCTCACGAGGCAGACTCCGCTTAGAACCAGGGCGATGGCGGCTATCAGAAGTTTTTTCATCTCAATGCATTTTTACGGGGGACAAATGTACACATAAACGGGGAATTTTGCGTATTTTTGTGATGATAACCTGAAACCTATGAAAAGAGTTTTGTTGATACTGGCGGCCGTGCTGCCCATTCTGGCGGGTTGCGCCAGCGTTAAAGTGATGACCTACAATATCCGCTTCGGAACAGCCAATGACGGGGATAATGCCTGGGAAAACCGCAAGGATGCCGCAGCCGCAATGGTGCTGGACCAGAAACCGGCCGTTTTCGGCGTGCAGGAAGCCCTTGATTTCCAGCTGGAGTTCCTCAAGCAGAACTGCCCGGGCTACGACTATGTGGGCGTTGGACGCGAGGATGGCGTGAGCAAGGGAGAGCATATGGCCGTGTTTTACGACACTAAGCGCGTGGAACTTAAAGACTGGGGCACATACTGGCTGTCGGAAACCCCGGACGTGCCGTCTCTCGGATGGGATGCAAAGTGCAAGCGCACGGCAACATGGGTACTCTTCTACGACAAGTCCAAGAAAAGGCATTTCTATTTTGTGAACACCCATCTGGACCACGTTGGCGTGCAGGCTCGCATAAACGGCCTGGCGCTGGTTGTGGAGCGCATCGGCGGAATGAACCCGGAGGGCTATCCCATGATTCTGATGGGCGATTTCAACGTTCACCCGGAAGACCCCTGCCTTGACGACCTTCGCACCAAGATGCTGGACACCTGGGAAACCGCTCAGAAATCGGACTTCGGCCCCACATATCACGGCTACGGCAAGTCCTCCGACAGCACGCCCATCGACTTTATCTTCTACAAGGACTTCAAGGGTTGCAAGAGCGTAGATAGGATAACGCAGGAGTATCTGAGCGTTCCATTTGTATCGGACCACTACCCCGTAACGGCGGTTATGCTGTATTTGAAATCTCGCTAAGTTTCGTTAACTTTGGCACAATTATAAACCACAATTAACAATCATGAGTCAACTGCACGTCATCGACCACCCCATGATTCAGCACAAGCTCACAATCATGAGGGACAAACGCACCGGATCAAAGGATTTCCGGGAACTCCTCAAGGAAATCGCCCTGCTGATGGGATATGAAGTCACGCGAGACCTCCCTCTGGTGGATGTGAAAATAGAAACTCCCATCTGCCCGATGGTGGCAAAGAAAGTGGCCGGCCGCAAACTGGCCATAGTGCCAATCCTCCGCGCCGGCATGGGCATGGTAGACGGCCTGCAGACGCTTGTGCCCGTTGCCAAAGTGGGCCACATCGGCCTGTACCGCAACGAAGAAACCCACAATCCCGTGGTGTACTACTGCAAACTCCCGGAAGACATCCAGGATCGCCTTGTGATTGTTACGGACCCCATGCTCGCAACCGGCGGCAGCGCCTGCGACGCCCTGCAGATGCTTAAGGAAAAAGGCTGCGCCAACATCCGCCTCATGTGCCTTGTGGGCGCCCCTGAAGGCATCGCCCGCGTTCAGCGCGAGCACCCGGACGTGGACATCTATCTGGCTGCCGTGGACGAACGTCTGAACGACACCGCCTACATCGTCCCCGGCCTTGGCGATGCCGGCGACCGCATCTTCGGCACGAAGTAGCTAAAGCGGCTGTATGAACGGGTCGTAGGCCGCGATCTGCTCTTTCGTGAGAGAGAGCCACTCGTCGGCGATACGAACCTTCGCAGTGTCACCCTCAAAGCCACTGGCTTCCAGGAAGAGCGGCTGCACGAAATATTCGCACCCAAGGCCGATATAGCCGTAGGCCACCGTCACCGGAGCGTCCTTTTTCGTCTCCTTAACAACGCCGTGGCTGTAACGCCAGTAATGGCGCGTGCTCACAACCTCGTACAGCGCAATGCCGTTTTCGGCCGGTTCGTGCACCAGCATTTCATATGTGTCGAACTCACCGGTCTTAAGGTAAGAGAGATACTCTTCCCTGTCAATATCTTCATCCGGCGCGATATCAATCTTGGGATAAACCCATTCAAGCTCCAGGTTGATCTTTGCACCCGGAACCACCTCCATATACACGTCCCCTCCATCAGGGCAAACAGCCACTTCAATACAGCCTGCCCACTCGTGGAAAGTGTAACAAATAAGGGCGGGAACATCAATGTCGATGTCGCCACCGAGCGTCACTTTGTTCTCTATCCTGCCGCGGCCCAGGTGGCCCTTGAGCCAGGCGGGAAGGATGGTGGAGGCGGCGTAACTGCGGTCGCTCATCTGGCGGTACAGCATGTCGTCATAGTCGGAGACCTTGCGGGGGGCGGATTCGCCTGCAAGGAAGATGTACGGAACCCCGTCTACCATCATCTCGATGTAACCCTTTTGGGCGGGATCCGGGACAGATTCGAACATCGGCGGATACAGGTATTTGCCATGAGAGTCCAGGCGGCCGTAGAGGCCGTCTTTCACAACGATGTAGCCCAGCTTCGGGTCCAGTGTGAGGGAATCGAACGAGATGGGGAACAGAGGGGTGCAGTCCGGCCCGTAGACATTGTAGCCATCGGCCCCTTTCACCATGAAATTTCCGTTGGACATCTGCTCGATGGCATCGTACTCTACCGGGATAATCATTTTCCAGCTCAGGTTGGCAAGGCCCGCTTTCCCATCTTTACGGAGAATGAGGTGTGATTCAAACTGTTCGATGGAGTCGTACTCAACTGGGATGAGCGTGGAGCCATCGGCCTTGAGAAGACCTACCTTGCCGTTGTTGGCAAGGACAACGCCGCTGGAGAACCACGAGAGGGCTTTGTACTGCACCGGGAAGACGATTTCGCCGCGGTAAGTGGAATAGCCGATAAGGCCGTCTTTGACAAGCTTGTACATATTGAAGGCCGAATCCTCCGTAATGCTGTCATTGTCGCAAGGCACCAGCCACTCCCCGGTGCTCTTCAGAATGCCGTATTTGCCGCCTTTCCGTGCTATGGTGATTCCCCGGAAAGGGAATAGGGGGATTTCGTCAAAGCCTTTGTCCAGGATAACCGCTTTCACCACTTTTTCGCCAAGGTTCACGCTGAAATGCGGCTCAACCCCATACATGATGTAGCTGCCGCCGCTGAGGGCAAACGCCACCGAATGGAAGTCGAAATCCGTTATGGATTCATACCTGGGCTCGATGAACCAGATGCCTTCGCGGGACACATACCCCCAGGAAGGGCCCACCTTTACCTTGGCTACGTCCAGAACGCTGCCGTCCGATGCGCCCACGCGGAAGAAAGGTTCCGCACCGTCGAAAACGGGCATTATTAAGAACTTATTACGGTCGTTCGCATAGCCCCATTTCCCGTTTTTCATCGAGGGGCGCAGAACGTCCTTCATGTTTTTGAGCGGAGTAAGCTGGGGAAGGGTGGTTTGCGCGAATGCCCCCTGGAGCATAAGCAGAATTGCCGTAATAGTGGTGATAATGCGTTTCATTGTGGCAAATATACTTATTTTTCGCAATAAAAATGGCTATCTTTGCAGCGCATATGCGTCCTAGTAAACTGATAACCATTGTTGTTGCCCTGGCTATAAGCACAGTCGCCCGGGCCTATGATATCCCATTCCCTTACAGCAGGATAGCTAATGTCGTGTCTGCAGATCCACTTCTGGTTCCGGTGGACAGTAACGACGTCGAGCTCATCACCACCGGCGCCCGTTTCTTCGAGAGCCTTCTGGATGATATCGCCGGGGCGAAGGTGAGCATCAACATGGAATGCTACAAGTTCCTTGACGATGAAACCGGCCGTATGGTGCGAGACGCAATCGTTGCCAAGGCCCACGAGGGTGTGAAGGTGCGGGTTGTAATTGAGAACGTAACGCACTTTACCCAGCCGCTGAAGTTCTACGAAGACATGCGCGCGGAAGGGGTGCACATCCTTTATGCAACCGATATGTACAGGCCCCTGGAGCCGATAATCAAGGAGTTAAACAACCGCGAACATCGCAAAACCACCATCATCGACGACAGGATAGTGTCCACCGGAGGGTTCAATCTCACCGAAAAATATCTTGCCGATTGGACCGACATCCACCTGCGCATAACCGGCCCCGTGGCGGCTTCGTACGCCCGGCTGTTTTACAACTACTGGCACTACCTGGGTGGAGAGTTGCCCCCAATGCACATCGATGTGCCCGCGCCGGCAGGTGATGTAACCGTGCAGCCGGTAACCGGCGGCCCTGGGCTCTCGTATATTCCGGACGGAATAATAAAGGCCCTGGACAATGCTCAGGACTATATTTGGTTCCAGACGGGATACTTCAGCCCGCCGGACAACATCCTGGAGGCCCTTGGCCGCGCCGCCGCCCGCGGAGTGGACGTGCGCCTTCTGATTTCCGAGCGCGTGGACATCCATTTTGCCGATTTCCTGAACGAGTATTGGCTGAAGAAAGCGCTGGAGAGGGGCGTGAAGGTCTATCTTTACCAGCCATGCTTCAATCACAGCAAAACCATAGTCTGTGACGATGAATTCTGCGCCGTGGGCTCCGCCAACATCGTAATCCGCAGCATGTACGTCAATTACGAGAACTACACCTTCATTTACGGCAGGGACTATGCCCTGAAGATGAAGCAGATGCATATAGAGCGGGAAAAGGACTGCCGGGAACTCACCCTGGAGGAAGCCAATGGCTGGAACTGGTGGCGCCGCTTCCGCCAGCGCTTTGCCAACATAATTCACCCGCTGATGTAGTAATTTGCTGTTTTTTACTTATCTTTGCCCAGAAGACACTTAATTAAACACACAGATATGAAAAAGTTACTGATTCTCGCAGGCATCTGCCTGGCCGGCATTCTGATGGCAAGTTGCACTAAGGACGACCCTCAGAACGTTCTCAAAGTTAATAACAAGAGCTACAACATCGACCACGCCATGGCCATGACCTCTGCCGCCGAAGTGCACATCGACTTTGACATCACCAGCACCAGCACCCACGGCTTCCCCCGCTTCTCCAATAGCTGCGTCGGCAAGAAAGTCAACCTTGGCAAAGCATCAGGCCCGGATTATTCCATCGGCGTCAACGGTGATCCGCAGCTATATACCATGCAGGAAGGCGGGAAGTTGCTGTATAACGACTTCAAGTCGGGCTATTTCCTTCTGAAGGAGATGAAAGAGGGTTATCGTTTCACCCTGGACGGTGAGTTGTCAACAGGCGAGAAGGTATACATCGACCTTTATGCAAAAATAGAGGAGCGTCTGTAAGATGGAATACATCAAGCCCATCGACCCGGCGGAATTCATGGTGGCGGCATCCAACGAGATGGCCAAATGCATAAACCACCACTTCAACGAAATTAGCCTGGAAGAGGCGGCGCACCCTGAAATACTCGACAAAAAGTACACGGAGGACTATCTTGAAGCCCTCCGTGCAGAGTATTTTGCCAGCCTCGAACAAATCTGGGCTCGCGGTCCCATGTCGCACCTGGCCAGATTCTCCTCGGTATACCGCCTGCCGGACATTTCGGAAGCGGGAGATCCCCTGGCTCTTGACAAGGCCTATCGCGACGCCTCCCGCCGCACACTGTGGGAGCGCCTCACCCGCACCAACCACAAAGACGTGTACGAGTATAAAAGTATGCTCCGCCTTTACAGTGAAGCATTACTTAACAATATGCTCACGCGCTTTTCAGACGCGCTCATCGCCGTACAGCGATAATTATTGTTCCAGCAGTTTTGCGAGGTAGGGGTCGCTGAGGAGGTTGTAAAGGCCGTCTTCGCTGAGGACCCCGCGGGGGATGTTGCGGGGAAGCTCGCCGCGCTCATCGGCCTCGAAATCTTCTTTCCACTGGCCGGATTCCATGTATTCGGCAAGGGTGTTCACGTGGTCGCGGAGCTCCGGATAAGCCTGGCGCTCGCGAACGGCAACGCCAACCCTGTTGAAGAGCAGTCCCATTGCGGTTACACGCTCCACCGCCGGATTTGTATTGTCTTTTACGGCCCGTTCACGCCAAGGAGCGAAGAAGTGCTCGATTATTGCGTAGGCTCTAAGGGCCGAATCCTTCACGCCGTGGCCGTACCAGCGGGCATCCACATGATCCCCGGATGAATACTCCTGATAAATGCGGTATGAGTGGCCGCCGGAGATGGGTTCTTCCAGGTTGTAGCCGTTGAGGCGGTAGACTTTATTATCGGCAAGTAGTTTTTCCAACTCATCAACCACGCTCCTGTCCACCGGATACGTGCTGTGAATTTCCGGATCTCCGAAGCGGTTGCCCTCGTCCAGCACAACCACGATTTTCGGGTCCTCGCCTTCATCGGCAATGAGTTCACAGTAGTCCTTCCCAAGGCCCGCGGCTCCGGTTTGGGCATAACTGCAATAAATCAGATTCCCCTTGGGAGGACGGGATAAAAGGCCGCAGCCGGCGATACAGGTGGCCATAAGCAAAAGTGGAATTATTCTTTTCATATCTGACGGGTTATTCGAAGCAGCGGTCCAGTTCGGATTTGGACATGTGGAGGAGTTCTTTCAGGTAGGGATGCGTCGAGAACTGCTTTTTCATATATGCCTGGCGTGTATCGGCAAAGCGGTGCAGGCCCCTCAGGTGATCTTTCCAGAAGGCATAGGTGTTCCTCCATCGGGCGTTGTTGCGGGCCACTTCCCCGTCTATCTTGCCCGACAGCCTGTCTATCGCGGCGTGCACGTTTTCCTTGTTCCACACATTGTGCATCTGGTACTCCAGACGGTCCAGGAACAGGGCGCGGAACTCATTGTTCTTAAGAAGGCCGCGGATAATGTGGGTGGACCAGATGGCATTTTCCTGGGGCGTCAGGTAGAGGAACATGCCGTCGTCGCCGGTGGTGGTCCAGCCCATGTCCGTGTCGTAGAGGATCCAGCGCCACTTGTTGTCCAGGTGCTTGCTCTTGAAGGCGCGCACGTTGCCGGCGTCACGGTTACCCACGTAGCATTCGGCAATAACCCAATCGGCATAATTTTGAAGGTCCATGTGTTCTTGCATCCACTGGTAGTTCTCGGGCCTGGTCATGTCCTTGGTCTTGGCGAAGGTGTAGAACTCGTTCCAGTCCTTCTTGCTGCCTTCTTCGCAGTTCATATAGGCCATGATTATGTCTATCCCGTCCGAAG
>JAEEUZ010000109.1 GCA_016290725.1 Bacteroidales bacterium
CCGGAACTTCTCCATCTTGCCGCGCATGTGGAACGCCATTCCACTCACCCCATCGCGATGGCTCTTCGCAATGCCTATCCGAACGAGGCCGATGAGTGCGAGATCGCCAATGTCGAGGAAATCGCCGGACACGGAGTGGCAGCGAATGTGAACGGCAAGCGGGTGGCAGTGGGCAACAGCAAACTGATGGAAGCGGAAGGCGCCGCCTGGCGTCCGTGCCATCACGAGGGCACAATCGTGCACGTATCCATCGACGGCGAGTATGCCGGCCACATCGTCATATCCGACAAGGTCAAGGCCGATGCCGCCTCCGCCATCAGCGCGCTGAAAGAGGCCGGAGTGCGCCGTACCGTGATGCTCACGGGCGACCAGAAGGCCGTTGCGGCAAGCGTGGCATCCGCCATCGGCATAGATGAATACCGCGCCGAACTGCTTCCGGCGGATAAGGTTGAGGCGCTTGAGGCGTTGATGGGGGAGAGATTTCTCGACTGCGCTCGAAATGACAATGGGGCGGCGGCTCGGAATAACGGCGCCGTGGCATTCGTGGGCGACGGAATCAACGACGCGCCGGTGCTGGCCAGGGCCGATGTTGGCATCGCCATGGGCGCCCTGGGCTCGGATGCGGCAATCGAAGCTGCCGACGTGGTGCTGATGGACGACAAGCCGTCGGCCCTCGCCACGGCAATCCGCATCGCCAGGCGCACTGTGCGCATCGCCACGGAAAACATCTGGTTCGCCGTGGGCGTAAAGGTGGCGGTTCTTGCGCTCGCCGCAATCGGCCTTGCCACCATGTGGATGGCGGTCTTTGCCGATGTTGGCGTCACCGTGCTTGCCGTCCTGAACGCCATGCGCGCCCTGAAATAGGCGGCCCTGGCGTCTAACCCACAGGCATTTAGCCGCCAGGGCTACCATTGCCTTTTTTTTGCTATATTTGCAAAATGATGTATCGTGTACTGAAATTTGGCGGCTCTTCTGTTGCGGACGCCACGCACATATCGCAGGTTCTGGACATAGTCGAGGCTCAGATGCCCTTGGGGCAGATTGTGCTGGTGGCATCGGCAATCAGCGGCGCCACGGATGCCCTCCTTGGGGGCGATGCGGATGCGCTGGAGGCCCTGGAAAAACGGCATCTGAAGATAGTGCAGCGCCTTTTCACAGGAAGCGAGCGGGCCGATGCGGCCGATGAAATCCGCGCCCTCTTCGCCCAGATGCGCCAGGCTCCGGAAGGAGAGCGCGTCACCTTCGGCGAGATCTTCTCCACCCGCATCATCGAACGCAAACTGAAGGTCGATGGCATCCGCACCCAGTGGATGGACTCCCGCAAGCTTATCATCAAGGGCGACCGGAACGCGACACGAAACAATATTCTAAACGCATTTGAGATTTCTCCACGCGGCTCTTCGAGCCTTGGTCGAAATGACAAGAACGAGATACGCTCGGCCCTTGCAGGGCCTCGGTATGACAATGAGGTGCAAGTGTTTGTGGCGCCGGGATTCATTTGCGGCACACCGGAGGGCGGCGTGAGCACGCTCGGGCGCGGCGGTTCGGACTACAGCGCGGCCATTTACGCCGCGGCGCTGAAGGCGGAGTCGCTGCAGATCTGGACCGATGTGCCCGGCATCATGACCGCCAACCCCAGGCAGGTGCCCGCCGCGCGCACCATCCCAGAAATGTCCTACAAGAGCGCCCTCGCCATGGCCGAAAACGGCGCCAAGGTGCTCTACGCACCCACGGTGGCTCCCGCCATGGAGGCGGGTATCGCCATCGAAGTGCGCAACACATTTGCTCCCGGCGGCGGCAAAACCGTCATATCGGACAAGGCGCCGGACACGCTGGGCCTGGCATCGGCAAAAACTGAAAACGGCCAGGTGGCAATCACCCTCGTCGGCAGCACGGACAGGGCGGAAGCCGCCAAGTCTCTGAAAGCGGCCGGCGTGGCCCCGAAATCCATAGAAGAAAGCGCGGGTAATCTGCGGATAGTGGTCCGCCCGGAGGTGGAGAATCCCGCCTTGAGGGCCCTGCACCGCACATTCTTCGAAACGCTTCCCCAGACTGAAATCAGCCTGTTCATCGCCGGTGCCGGAGCCGTGGGCAAAGCGCTTCTCGAGCTCATCGGCAGAAGCGCGGAAACCGTTGCACAAAGGACTGGCAAGAGCCTGAAAGTCATCGGCATCGGCCGCAGCAGCGGATACAATATCGACCTGAAGGGAATCACCTCCCTGGAAACCCCTCTCCAGGGCGATTATATCGACGAAATCTGCTCCGTGGCCCCGCGCGGTTCCGTATTCGTGGACTGCACCCCCAGCGAGACAATCCATCAGCGCTACGAGCAGCTGCTCCGGCGCGGCATCAATATCGTTTCATCCAACAGGCGCTCGTTCGCCATTCCTTATGTGGAATACGCGTCCATGCACGCGTCCGCCCGCGAAAGCGGCGCTTTCCTGCGCTATGAAACCACCGTGGGTTCGGCGCTGCCCGTGCTGGATTCTATTGCGCGAGGCACAAATAGCTGCGAGGAAGTGCTGTCGCTGGAAGCCGTTGTGAGCTGCACCCTGAACCAGATTCTGGGCCAGTACGGCAGCGACGGCCGCAGTTTCGCTTCGCTGGTGAGGGCCGCCCAGGACGAAGGCCTCACCGAAGCGGATCCGCGTGCCGACCTCATCGGCCGCGATGCCCTCCGCAAACTCCTCATCCTCTCCCGCGAAGCCGGCGTCCAGCTGGAAGAAGCGGATGTGAAAGTGGAGCCGATAATCCCTCTGGAACTCGTGGACGTCCCTCTGGAAGAGTTCTACGCTAAATTGGAAGCAATGGAACCTCAGTTCCGCGAGGCGTATCTCGGCGCAGCCCGCGAAGGCTGCCGCCTTCTTTTCGTCGCATCGCTTGAGAAGGCCGATAAAGGCTACCTCAGCTGCATCTGCGTTAAACAGATTCCGGAAAACCACCCGGCCTATCACCTCAAGGGAACGGAGAACGCCATCATGATCCGCAGCTCCTTCCACCCCCTGCCCATCGTAATCGAGGGCCCCGGCGAAGGCGCACTCCAGGCCGCTTCCAGCATCCTGAACGACATTCTCCGCTAGAATCTCTGCAGGAAATCACTCAGATTATCTTCGCGCGAGAGGCCGAGCTTCTTGCGTAGGCGATGCCGCGTCATCTCCACGCTTCGGATAGTCATATTCATAAGCGGGGCGATCTCCTTTGAGGAAAGATCCATCTTCAGATATGCGCAGAGCTTCTTATCCCCGGTGGTGAGGGCGGGATATTGGCGCCCAAGCCGCTTAAGATAATTGTCGTACACAAAATCGAAGTGCTGCGAGAACTTCTGCCAGTCGTCGTCATGCTCGATATTCTCGCCGATTTCGCGGTGCAGGCGCCTCAGAAGAATCCTTCGCTGCTCCGAATCCGCTCCGTCCAGTTTGTAAAGTTCCATGTCGATGGACTGCAGCATCTGATTCTTCCGGATGACGTTCATGGTCGATGCCGCCAGGTCGTCGGCCTGTTTCTGCATGTCGTTCACCATTCGAGCCTTTTCCATTTCAGCCTCCCTCTGGCGGGTGAGTTTGCGGGCCCTGCGGTCCGACTGAAAACGGATGAAACGGGAAAGCCCCCATAGCGCCCCCACCAGCAGAAGAGCGTAAATGCCATACATCCAGATGCTCTGATACCACGGCGCGGCAATGCGGAGCACTACACTGTCGGCCGATATCTCCCCGGTGCCCGCGTTCCTGGCTTCCACCATGAACGTGTAATTGCCGGGAGGAAGCTTGGTGTACTCACGGCTGTTATCGGCGCGGAATCCCGTCCACTCCCGGTCAAGGCCATCAAGGCGGCAGCGGTACTCCACGGCTTCGTCGGACGAAAACTCCGGACAAACGAAGACGAATCGCACGGAATGGCTGCCCGGGCCCAGCCTGATTTCGGCCCCGTGGGATGGTGTGCGGGCTTCCAAAAGCGTGCTTTCCTTTCCACCCTCAATAAGTACGGCTTCCCGGATATACACGGGAAATCCTTCGCCCGGCGTCTGCTCCACCCGATTGGTGCGGATGAGCGAAAAACCGTCTTCCGTGTTCACCATCAGCAGATTATCGGCAAGGAAAGTGTTGCTGTAGAACCCAAGGATCCTGCGGCGGCCAAGACGACGGAGCGAAAGCGTGTCCAGCACTCCCGCCCGCTCCAGTCCCTGAACGCTCCCGGATGAGAAGAAGCGCTGCCCCAACGGCCCTTCCGTGAGCATCACAACCAGCGGCGTTCCGGCGAACAGGCCGTTCAACTCATCCATCGGCACGGCTTTCCCCGCCTCGTTATCGTATTTGTAGAAGCCCCCTTCCGTAGAGAAAACGATTCCGCCCCGGTAATGATTGGGATAGATGTTGCGGGCGGTGGGGAAGCCATCGGCCTCCGAGAAGGATTCCACCTTCTCCACCCGGCCCATGTCCGGAGAAAAACTCAGCCGGAACAGACCCTTTACCCAGTGGCCGAACCAGATGCGCCCGTCGGGAGCCTCCGCATACGATTTCGATGCGTCCTCGAAGCCTTCCGGATAGCCTGCGAAGTGGAACCGGCCTTTTTCATATCGCAAAACATACATCCTGTCGTATGTGCTTCCAAGCAGGTACCCCGGATGTGCCGCCAGGGATTCCACCCTCCATGAGCCGTTCAGGGGAATGTCGTCCTGCTTCCCGTTGTCATAAAAGATGCGGAGGCCCTTGTCGTGGCTGCAGATGAGAGCATTGCCGATGACGTCCAGCGACCACACCTGCCAGCGGATGTCCCGAACCGCCTGAAGGGGATTGTCCAGCTGTGCCTCGTCCCCGCTGTAGTCCATGAAAAACAGCCCCTGGTTCGTTCCCAGGTACAGTTTGTCTCCAAACCGGGCCGATGCGTACCCTGCGCCGTAGCGGTCCTCTCCGCCGAACATATCCCAGACCGATTCGCTAAGGAGAATCTGGTCGATGCCGTTGTTGAGGCCAAGCCACAGATTGCCGCCGTGGTCGAAGGCCATGCTGAGGATTGTGTTCCTCTGCAGGCCGTCGTCTGCATCCAGGTGCATGGTGGCCCCGTCCTTAATATTATATAGGTATAGCCCTTCTGCAACGGTTCCGAGAGCAAGAAGGTCCCCGCTGATGGCGGCGCAGAAGACATTGTCCGACAGGACCGGAATATCTGACGGCCCGATGGACGCCCCGTCCAGCAGCAGCACGCCTTGAGATTCGGTGACAAGAAGCGTTTTGCCGCCATAGGCCAACATGGCCCTTACGTTGGCCCCTTTCGGCAGGGAGCAAAGCATTTCCGGTTTGGATTCTGCGGAAAGGGCATATACTCCGTCTCCCCGCACGCTGAAATACAGTCGGTCGCCAAATCTTTCCATGCAGTCTATCTTGCCGGAGAAAGAGAAACTGCGGCTGTCTGCCCCGGAAAGAAGACGTATGTGCTGGTTTTCCTGGAGGGTAACAACGCTCCCAAGCGTGCGTATACGCCATATTTCACCCAGAGCGGGGAGGGGAAGGCTGTCCAGCAGGGAGGTATAGTTGAAACCGCCACCCGTGACGGAATAGCTTCCCGCTTCGTCCGATGCTCCGGCAAGCAGCCTGTTGGACGGAGCGTCGTAATACAGGGAGCGCACATCCGTAAGGTTAGGCACCCGGTACAGCCACCAGTGGGCGCCGTCGTACTCCAGAACTCCTTCGCTGTTTGCGAAATACATGCTTCCGCTTCCGCCCTGAACCACTTCCCAGTTCTGCGCGCCGGCTTTGTATGCCTTTTTGGAGAAGTTGCGTATCTCCGGACGGAAGGCATGGCCATACTGCGAAAAACAAAGAAGCAGAAATACAAGTATGTTGAGGTGATATTTTTTCATCCTGTTTTAGTGTTGTGCACAAAGGTAATTAAAATATTCAGATAATCAATACTTTCCATAACCATTGTTGAGGTATTGTGAAAATAATTTATTGCTCCTGTTGAGTTTTTGTGAGGTGTTTTGCTGTGTTTTGTTTTTAATCCTTTTTATCTTTGCCCCAGACACTGATTAATATGAGAAAACTACTGACTGTTTTTCTTCTGTCCACAATCGCCGTAACCGCCTTAGCTCAGAAGGTAACCGGCGTGGTAACAGATGCCTCAGATGACTATCCCCTTCCGGGTGTTGCCGTTATTATTAAAGGTACGCGTACGGGCGTGAGCACCGGGCTGGAAGGTGAATACAGCATCGCCGCCTCGCAGGGCGCGACATTGGTCTTTTCCTGCATGGGATACCAGACCGTCGAAGTAACAGTAGACGGCTCCCGGATCGACATTAAGTTGGAACCGGATACCCAGATGCTCGATGAAGTCGTAGCCATCGGCTATGGCGTAATGAAAAAGAGCGACGTCACCGGTTCCGTCACATCCGTCAAGGGCGATCAGCTCCAGCGCACCCCTGCCGCCGGCATCGACCAG
This sequence comes from Bacteroidales bacterium, assembly GCA_016290725.1. Lineage (GTDB taxonomy): Bacteria > Bacteroidota > Bacteroidia > Bacteroidales > UBA932 > Cryptobacteroides. Next base: position 6,436 of record JAEEUZ010000109.1, read on the forward strand.
GCGCTTCAGGGAGTTGCTGCGGGTGTAACCGTCAACGCCTCCACGGGCCAGCCCGGCGCGGCAGCCGAGGTGCGCATCCGCGGTATCGGCACGGTGAACAATTCCGCTCCTATCTTTGTCGTGGACGGGGTTATCGTGGACAACATCTCTTTCCTGAGCCCCAGCGACATAGCTTCCACCGAAATCCTCAAGGATGCTTCGGCAACCGCCATCTACGGTTCCCGTGGCGCGAATGGCGTTATTCTGGTAACGACTAAGAAAGGCTCCACGGACGGAACGGTTTCCATTTCCTTCGACGCTTATGCCGGCATTCAGAACCCCTGGCGCAAGCTGGACGTAATGGGAGCACAGGAGTTTGCCCGAACCCTGGCGGCAATGAGCCTGGGCGGCAAGGCAACCCTTTCCGAGAGAGGAATGAACGCCTGGCTGCAGGAAAGGCTCATCGGCACGTCATCGGCCTATTATCCCAAGAATCTGGACTATTCCAAGGTGGATACGGACTGGCAGGAAGAGGTGTTCAACCGCAATGCCGTTATCCAGAACTACCATCTCGCAGTTACCGGTGGCAATAAGCAGGGCCAGTGGTCGCTCAGCGCCAGCTGGTTCAACCAGGACGGCACCATCATCGGCTCGGATTACACGCGCCTGAACCTGCGCGCTACCTCTTCATATAATGTAAACGAGTGGCTTAAGGTTGGAGAAAACATCAGTTTCATGACATCCCACGGTCGCACCGCCATGAACAATGCCGCATCGGCCCAGGCCTCTGTGCTGTCGGCGGCACTTGCAATGGCTCCCTGGGATCCGGTGTATTATCCGGAAGGCGCGAAGAGCTTCACCGGAGAGGATCTTTCCGGCCGGCTTTCCGCCGCCTCGAATTTCAAAAATGTTACCCACCCCTACGCCATGGTGAATTATTCTCACCCCATGGATTACAGCGAACGCTGGGTGGGCGACATCTTCGTGGAAATAAAGCCCATTAAGGATATGACATGGCGCAGCGACGTCTCCATGGACCTCAGCAACAACCGCCACCGCCTGTTCAAGGAAGCCTATCAGCTTTCCCAGTACGACAAAATGGACAAGAACTTCATCGAAAAGTCCATGAGCCGGTATTCCACCATTATCGTGGAGAACACCCTCACCTGGATGAAGGAGTTCGGAAAGCTTAATGTGAACCTCATGGGCGGCCAAACCCTGGAACAGTACCAGTACGAAAGCCTGAGCGGCAGCGGCAGCGCCATCCTGGTGCCCAGGGAGACCAACTGGTACCTGGCCCAGACCACTGAAGACCGCAATCCCGCAGGAGACGGAGCATCCCGCAACCGTCGCCTCAGTTTCCTTGGCCGCGCGCATTTCTCCTGGGCAAGCCGATATATGCTCACCCTTAACTTCCGTGCCGACGGCACCTCCAAGTTCAAGGAGCACGTGTGGGGTTACTTCCCCTCGGCCGCAGCCGCCTGGAGAATAGACAACGAGCCCTGGTTCAACAAG
>JAEEUZ010000110.1 GCA_016290725.1 Bacteroidales bacterium
CCCCGCGAGCAGCAGTACGACACGGACTGGCAGGATCTGGTATTCACCCCCGCCGGCGTGCAGAGGCACAACGTTTCGGTTCGCGGCGGCACCAAGAACATGCGCTACATGGCCAGCCTCGGTTATATGGACCAGGACGGTATCATCGACCCTTCCAACCATAACCGTATCAACGGCCGTATCAACCTGGACGCCCAGGTTACGGAGCGCCTGAACGTCGGTGTGAGCTACTCCATGTACGACGCCCACAACAAGATCGTCCAGGCTGCGGGCCGATGCCTCAACGACGGTATCGTCCAGTCCACGCTGATGTATCTGCCGAACCTCCCCGCCTATGAGGAGAACGGAGATTACGCGCGCAGCGCCATGATCAATATGAACAGCTGGGGTATCAACTTCCCGGAGAACCCTCTGGTGGTTGCCCATGAACTGGACCAGCACGAGGACATTTCCCGTCATAACCTGAACATCAACGTCACCTACACCATCCTGGAAGGCCTGAACCTCAACGCGCGCCTCGGCCAGCAGTGGTACAACGAGCGCTACTTCTACTACAGGCCCATGAGCATCGGCCAGGGACAGATTCCCGCCTACGATCCCCAGCTGGCGGCGGCCAACCTCAGCCGCACCACCTCCACCTACGATGTAGACCGTCTGGGTGAGTTCACGATCAACTACAAGAAGCAGTTCGGCCTGCACCATGTAGACGCCCTCGCCGGCTACACCATGCAGCGCAAGACCTACGACCGTGTGGGCGTTGAGGCAAAGGGATTTGCCGATGACCGCATCCACGAGGTAACGGCCCACGGCGCGGATCCCACCGACATCGTCCTTTACAAGACGCGCAAGGCCGGCTGGAGCATGATTTCCTGGCTGAGCCGTTTCAACTGGGCTTATTCAGACCTTTATACCTTCACGGCAACATTCCGTGCCGATGGTTCCTCCCGCTTCGGCGCCAAGAACCGCTGGGGCTTCTTCCCTTCGGTTTCCGCCGGTTGGACCGTAACCAACGAACCTTTCATGAAGAACCTTATCGGCGATCTTCCCGTGTCGCTGCGTCTTCGCGGCAGCTGGGGTAAGAGCGGTAACAACGATATCGGCAACTACTCTTCCCTCGCTTCCATCAGCACCGGCGCATACGCATTCGGCAACACTCCTGTGACCACCGCATACGAAGGTGCCTTCACCGACGAGGGTCTCGGCTGGGAAACCACCATCCAGACCAACCTCGGTTTCGACATCGGCCTGTGGGGCGACAGGGTTAACCTCATCGGCAACTGGTACAATTCCATTTCCACGGATATCCTCTACGAGCAGCCGATTCCTTCAATCTCCGGTTCCACCAAGACCACCACGAACCTCTCCGGCGCGAAGATCCGCAACCGCGGTTTCGACTTCCAGCTGGACACCCGTCCCCTGCAGGGCATCGTGGACTGGACCATCAGCACCAACGTTTCCATCAACCGCAACAAGGTTCTGGATATGGGCGGTCTGGAAGACATCCTCAGAAAGACAGAGCGTAACGTTCTCTCCCACATCACCACCGCAGGATATCCCGTGGGTTCGTTCTACGGATTCCAGGCAATCGGCATCATGTCGGAGGAGGATTACGCGAACTGCCTCATCGACAAGCAGGTATATGACGCCAACGGCGGAAAGTTCCCTGAAGGATACGTTCTCCGCGGCCCGGCCCAGAACAACTACGACCTTGCGAACCTCTCCTACGGTAACATCATCTGGGAGGACGTGAACAAGGACGGCATCATCGACACTTCCGATAAGAAAGTGCTCGGCGATGCATATCCGGATTTCACCGGCGGCCTTACCACCACGCTGCGCTGGAACGGGATAGACTTCGCCGCGAATCTCACCTACTCGGTGGGTGCTAAGGTTATCAACTTCCAGGACTACTACTGCTATAACATGGAAGGTTCCGGTAACCAGTACGCGATTGTGGCGGACCGTTACATCGACGACGAGCACCCGGGACGCAACAATGTGCCCCTGGCAGAGCGTCATTCCACTACCAATACTTCCAACCGTCTGGCGAGCTTCTACGTTGAAGACGCTTCTTACGTGCGTCTGTCCAACGTAACCCTGGGCTACACCCTGCCCAAGGCCTGGACGGATTTCGTGAAACTTTCCAAGGTGCGTGTTTACGTGAGCGGCGACAATCTCTTCTGCATTTCGCCCTATCGCGGATACAACCCGGAAATCTCTTACAAGACCAGCAACATGGAGGCCGGCTTCGACTGGGGCGGATATCCGCTTTCGAGAATCATCACCGGCGGACTTAACATAACTTTCTAAAGGAATCGAGCCATGAAAAAATATATACTGATCGCCTTAGCGGCCATTATCTGCGCTTCCTGCTCCGACTTCCTGAACGAGAGCGATCCCAACTCCGTGACCTCTGGTAACTTCTACGAGAGTGAAGCGGACATCACCAACGTGCTGAACAGCGCATACGCCTCCCTCAAGGGAAATTACTATTTCGTGAATTCCTATCACTTCACCGACGTCCACTCCAACCTCACGGTGTGCACGGATCCCGGTGCCCGCGGCGGCGCATACTTCCAGTTCTACAACTTCACCCTGAACGAGGAAAACGAGTTCCTCCTGAACCGTTACCAGACCATCTACAAAAGCATCGGATATGCCGATAAACTCATCTACCATCTGGACGACGTAACCTATGCCGATCCTTCCACCCGCAACTCCTATGAAGCTCAAGCCCGATTCATCCGCGCCCTCGGCTTCTATACCCTGGTTGCGGAATGGGGCGCAGTGCCGGTATTCGACAAGGCTCTCACCTCCATGCCGGAGATCAAGGAGGCCAACCGTCGTACCTCGAAGGCCGATGTGTACGACCAGATCTACAAGGACCTGCAGTACGTGATCGACAGCCCGCTGACGGATCTCACTCCCGCAGCAGACTGCGGCCGCGTGAACAAGGTCGCCGCCTATGCCCTTTACGGCAAGGCCGCCCTCCAGCAGGCCACCGACGTGGAATTCGCTTCCCAGCGCAAGACCATCCTGGCCAAAGCGGAAAGCATGCTGAACGAGGCGTGGAACAAGAAGACCTTCAGCCAGCTGAAAGACATTCCTTTCGCAAGCATTTGGGATCTTTCCACCCAGAAGGGCTGCAAGGAGAATATCTTCCAGATCAACTTTGTTGCGAAGAACGCGGACCTTGGTTCAGACTTCGCCTATGTGTACGGTCCCATGTCGGAGGCGAACATCACCTCCAAGCACCTGTGCAACAGCGCAAGCATGACCACGCCCGAATTCTATGCCACTTATGACGCGAACGACGCCCGCAGGGCCTTCCTCCGCAAGACCACATATTCCGGAATCGAGTACTATCACTCCATGAAGTACAAGGATCTGGACTGCGGCTCGGACGGTTATGGCGGAAACAACTGGATTGTACTCCGTTATGCCGATGTTGCCCTGATGCTCGCGGAAGCCTACTACTGGGACGGCAACGAGACCGAAGCCAGGAAGTGGCTGAAGGTTGTTCGTGACCGCGCCGGAGTTACCGCCAGCGCCGAAGCCTCCGAAACAGGTACGGTCCTCCGTGACGCCATCTACAACGAGCGCATGAAGGAATTCATCCACGAAGGCCACAGCTGGCACGACTATCTGCGCATGTACAATGCAGACGCAACCCAGATGGTGCCCGCTTTCCAGGCCAAGAATCCCAACTTCACCCTCAAGGACCTCCTGTTCCCCATCCCTTACAGCGAGCGTATCCTCAATCCGGAGGGACTTCCTCAGAACCCCGGTTATCTGGGAGACTAACGTTTAAAACAGTCAGAGACTATGAAAAAGAATATATTTTCACTGGTTTTCGCCGCTTTGGCCATCCTGTTTGCAGGCACATCCTGCGTGAAGGAGTTCGAAACGGTGCTTAACCATGAGCTCAGCACAGATACTGACGTCTCCATGTATATGCCCACCGTTACATACGGAGCCGTGAAACTGGGAACCTTCAACGTCCTGTACGGAGCCTATGGCGACAATGACAATTACAAATGGGCTGTCCGCAAAGCCGCCCTCGCCAAGGCTATCGTGGAGAACGACTTCGATGTTCTGGGTATGCAGGAGGTGGATAAGACCATCCGCCAGCAACTGCCCGCTCTGGTTACCGCAGCGCTTCCCCAGGGAAGCACCCGTAACTACCAGTGGTGGTTCATGAACCGCGACAAGCAGGATGCCGACGCCCAGGCCAGCCTGGACGCCGTGGGCGAAGGCCTTGGCATCATGTACGACGCCAATAAGTACACCCTGTCGGACCAGCACTATTTCTGGCTCACGGACAAGAACCCGGACGTGATGAACGTCGGCTGGGACGAAACAAGCTATCGCCGTATAGCCTGCTGCGCCGTGGTGTCGGAAAAAGCCAATCCGGACCATAAGTTCTTCCTTATGGTTACACACGCTCCCTTGGCCGCCCAGGCCCGCCTGAATTCGGCCTCGCTGATTTGCGCCAGGGAACAGATGTACAATACGGCCAATTTGCCCGCATTCCTGGTAGGCGACATGAATGCCGCCCCGGACGATCCCGCAACGGGCGTATTCACCACCGCCAAGTGGAACGACGCCTACCTCAAGGTTCCCGTAACCTCGAGGGTCGGCGGAATGATTACCTTCCACTCCAAGAATGAAATCACCGACGTTACTACGGCGGAAAAACGTATCGACTACATCTACTACAAGAATCTTCCCAAGGTGCTCACCTACAAGGTGGATTACAACAAGTACGACGGCTATTATCCTTCGGACCACTGCCCTGTAATGATCACCTTCGACATTCCGGAGGTTACTCCTCCGGAGCCCGTAACACTCCCCGGAAGCGGTACGGCTGCAGATCCTTACCAGATCTCGTCCGTAGCCGACTGGGCAACCGTGGCTAATTCCATCAACGGCAGCGGCTCGTTCGCTCCCGACGCATGCTACATTCTCACTGCGGACCTCCAGTTTGCGGGAGACTTCGTGCGCCTGAACACATTCGCCGGCACCCTTGACGGTAACAACCACAGCATGAAGGGCATCACCGGAGAGGCAGAGGCGGAGAGCTTCGGCGGCGTTATCAACGTTCTGGATGCAACCGGCGTGGTGAAGAATCTCCATGTTGAGTCAACCCTGTCATCGGCCTTCAAGAACCTGGGTGGTGTTGTGGGTATCGACACGGCCGGTTCGCTCATTGACGGAGTTACCTTCAAGGGAGACCTCACCGGCACGGCGGACTGCTCGCGTATCGGCGGTATCATCGGCACGTCGTACAGCGTGATCGTGAACTGCGGCTGCCTTGGCGGCAACTTCGTGGCCGGAACCGCGACCAAGAGTGAAAACATGGGCGGTATTGCCGGACGTATCGAGCAGAACACCGCTCTCATGGCCAACTGCTACAGTTTCCTGGACAAGATCGTCTCCAGCCAGAACAACCTTGGCGGCGTAACCGGCGGCCTTGGCACCAACGCATACTGCCTGAACGTGTACTCCACCTGCGTAGACATCACCACTCCAGGCGGCACCTATGGCGGCTGTATCGGTTATTCCAAGAGCGGTAACATCCGCAATGTTTACGCTCCCGACGAGGCTGCATTCAACGGAAACAGCACCAAGTGGGTTGCAAACGACAAGGAGGCCAGCGACTGGACCACCACCGGCGCGGCCCTCACGCTTGCCAATATGAAGAACGGCGCGGTTACCCTGCCTTCAAGCGGAGTTTCATGCGAGAGCTTCGTCGCGGCCCTGAACGCCGGTATTGCGGACTTCAACGCCCTTCCGAGCCTCACTGCCCTCACCGGCAACAAGGAAACCACCCCTTACGGTATCGTGAACAAGCCTAATGTTACCCTGCGTGAGTGGGAAGTGGGCACAGCCGGATATCCCGTGGTTAAGGGCGCTCCCGCCGTGGATCCCGGTCCCGGCGGTGGCGGTGGAGGCCCCATCGGTGATCCTATTACCGTGAACATCGTCTTTAAGGACTATGCCGAGGCAAACGGCTGGATCGACGGCACCGACCCGTCCAATGCCACCGAAATCCACACTCTTGTGGAGCAGGGAGGCGTAAGGATCACGGCCGGCGGCAATGACGGTACGGACAACGGCGTTTACAACAGCCCTTCTTATTACGACTGGCGCTTCTATCAGGCCCGCGGCGGTTATCTCACGATTTCGGTTCCCGACGGAAACCGCATGGTGAGCGTCACCATCGACTACTATGAGTACAAGAACGGTGGTCTGCTTGTGGATGCCGACGGCAATCAGTTGCTGGACGAGACCGAGTTCCCGGTGAGCGCCCAGGAAGCCACATTCTATGTGGGCAACCAGGGCACTGCCACCAACGGTCAGGCTCGTATTCTGGGTATCACCGTGAAGTATGTTGCCTGGGGTGCCACCACTCCGGATCCCGGCACGGATCCCGGCACCGGCGGCAACAGCACTACAGTCAAGGAGATAGTGTTTGACGAGTACGGCCCGGAGAACAATTGGGTCAACGGTACCGGATACGCTTCATTTACCGTTGGCGATGTTACCTTCTCCGCTTCTGCCGACGAAGGCAAGACCAACGGTGTGTACTATGAAGCCAACACTTCTCCCGGAGACTGGCGCTTCTATCAGGCCAGGGGCGGCGGTATGACCATTACCGCGGCCACGGGCCACCAACTGGTGAAAGTAAAATTCACATACGGCAATAAAAACAACGGCGTCCTCCTGGATTCTAGCAATTCAATTGTGGCTTCCGACACCGACTATCCGCTTTCCGGAACCACGGTGATGTTCACGGTAGGCAGCACCGATGCGAGTCAGACAGCCGCCCAGGCACGAATCAACAAGATAGTCGTTGAATACAAGTAAAGTATGAAAAGACTGATACTGGCATTCCTGCCGTTTACACTGCTCATTTCGTCGTCCTCCTGCGATAAACCCGCGGGAGGCGGCGAGGTGACCCGCCGCAATGTCCAGGTGGAACTGGTGAGTAACCTTGCCACGATGAACAGTGCTGGGGATGTGGTGTATAATTTCCTTGATGCCCTCAGCGTGGACTTCTCCACCGATGCTGGCGACAGCGGAAGCGCCGCCATGTCGCAGGAGAGCCCGAACACAATGTTGGGCAGCGTTAACGGGATTAAATCCACGGCAAAGACACTATGGTGTTTCACCCCTGGCTTGGGAGGCCCCACAACTACGGTTTCGGTATCGGCAACCCTTCCCAAGACGGATCCGGAGACATCGGCCTCGTTCATGGGCATGGCGTTCTGTTCCAGCCCCATCTCCATTTCCAAGACAAATGTCTCCGGTCTCATAAAGCCGCTCACATCGGCCGTTGTGCTGGATATATTTGATTCAAGGGGAAGGACATGGCCTGCAATCACAACGGTTACCATGGCTTCGGCCGATGGAACCGTTCTGGCAACAGGTTCTACATCCATCACCTTCAACTGCTCCAATATTACCGTCGGTAAGGCCGACAGCCCCGCCTCCCTTGGCGCGGTCGTGCTGCCCTGCACCTTCACGGGCACGGTAACCGTAGCCGGTGAGGGCTATTCGGCGGTATATACCATCGGCTCAGAACTGGCCCTGCAGGCCGGTTATGTGAAGCACATTGATGTGAACCTGGCCAGGGCGTCGGTGAACGGAGAGGAGCCCAAGGGCTTCCCCACCAGGCTTGGCATTATGGGTGATTCCATTTCTACGTTCTCCGGTATTATTCCTTCGGACCACCGCGCATACTATCCCAAGAGCGACTGCGACGTGACCGACTGGACAAAGACCTACTGGGGCGTTCTGGCAACCCAGTACTGGAAGTGCGA
>JAEEUZ010000111.1 GCA_016290725.1 Bacteroidales bacterium
TTTATTTGACTCTGGACCCATTTCTTGAAGGCTTCCAGGCCTTCGTTCCCTTCCTTGCCGCGGAAGACGGGTTTCTTGTCCAGGCGGTCGTAGAAGGAGAGGTTGTGGTCCGGTCCGTCGGCCTTGGAGACCAGGCGGCCGTCCTTCATTTCCAGGGTGGTTCCGTCGTAGATGGTGAAGCGGCCCAGGACGGCGACGGTGTCTCCCTTCACAATGTCCATGTGGGTAAAGCTGTAGCCGGGGTGGGCGGGGTCTTTGATGCCGTACACCAGGAGCGTTCCGGTGTTGTCCTTGAGGTAAAAACTGCCTCTGGTGGTGCTGCGGACGCGGTCCACCACGCCCCGGACTATGTAGCTGGTGGTGTCGTTACGGGAGAGTTTGAGGAATTCCCGGGCGGGAAAGTCCCACTTGAAAAAGAGGGCAAGTAGTTGAAATGATTTGGAAGGCTATTTCTTGCATAACTACCTACTAATCAACACCGAATAGCCGCCAATCCCAAATTTGTCACTTCCAACAAATTTCAGTATTGTACGATTATGGGGACAAAAATAGTTGTTTTTGTCCCCGCTATTTTGTACCTTTGTACCAACGAAAAAAGACTGAATTATGGCATCAGTGACGCTCACTCTTTCGTCCAAGACGAACAAAGATACCGGCAAGGCCGAGGTCCTTTTCCGCTACCGGAATACCCGCGCGGTTGCTCTTCGTGGACACTCCCACACCTTCCTCCTTCCCGAGTATTTCAAGGATGGTGAAATAGTCATTAAAGCCCGTGTCGTCACCCCTAAAGTCCAGGAGGCTCTTGATGCCCAGTCCCAGATAGATCTCCTCAAAGCCCACGTCCTCGACGCCGGCAACAAAAAGCCTGTGGACTCCTTCTCCCAGGACTGGCTGCAGGACACCATCGACCGCTACCTCTATCCGGAGAAATACAAGGAAGAAGAGAACACAAACTTTGCCTTCCAGGACAAAACCGCTGATTATCTCAAATACACAAAACTCTCCAAGAAAAGAGAAGAGAACTACGGCATCATCTTCCAGATCGTCTACAGGTATGAGATGTACTCCGGCAAGCGCCTGATGCTGGACACAATGACTCCGGAAGACCTTTCCGCGATTGAAGAGTTCATGCGGACTGAGCACACCCTTTTCACCGTGACCGGCAAATACTTTCACCGCAAATTCAAGCCGGTCCCGCGCTACGAATACACCTGGACGCACACCGTCCACGGCCGCGCCCCGCTTGGGAGAAGCGAGAACTCCATTGTATATTATATGAAGGCCATCCGCGCATATTGGCACTGGCTGCTTGATATGGGTTACACCACCAACAATCCCTTCAAACAATACTCCACAGGCTCCCAGAATTATGGCACGCCCTTCTACCTCACCACCGAGGAGAGAGACATCTATTACAAGGCAAAGCTGGATGACGAAGAACTGGCTCTTGCCCGCGACATCTTCGTCTTCCAATGTTACGTCGGCTGCCGTATCAGCGACCTGTTCAACCTCACCCCGGAAAACATCGTCAAGAGCCCCAACGGACTCTCCGTGCAATACATTCCGGAAAAGACCAAGAAAGACCGCCAGCGCACCGTCAAGGTCTATCTGGCCCCCACCGCCATCGAGATTATGAAGCGCCACAAGGGCGAAGATCCGGAGCACCTCTTCCCCCGTATGCGCAACTGGAAGCTTAACACCTCCATCCGCGAGGGCCTGCATGACGCCGGCATCAACCGCGTGGTCACGGTAATCAATCCCAAGACCGGAGCATCCGAGCAGCACCCTATCTGTGACGTTGCCAGCTCCCACATGGCCCGCCGTACCTTCATCGGGAACCTCTACAAGAAAGTGAAAGACCCGAACCTGGTCGGCAAGCTCTCCGGCCACTGCGAGGGTTCCCGTGCCTTCGCCCGCTACCGCGACATCGACGATGATATGATCAAGGAAATGACCGACCTGCTCGATTAAAGATATGAATCCGATACTCAACTCCCTGAAGGCCCTCTCAGCGGCGGCAAACGAAGTCCTGCCGCTGCTGGAGACCCACGACTACCGCGAAGAAGCCAAGCACGTCAAGGACGCGAAACTGCCGCTGCGGATGATGCCCAAAACCATCCAGGAAATCTTCAACTCCGTGATGCGCTACATCATCCCCGTAATGGGCGACGAAGACCCGCTTCCCGGCGATGCCCTTCTGACCAGCGACAATATGACCATCTTCTCCGACAACCTCACCGTCACCGGAGACACACAGCTGGCCCATCAGTTCCAGTTCGTCCAGATAGAGCCAATTCAGGCCGTGGCCGACGAATTCACGGAACTCGGCCTACACCAGCAGGCCACGCTCCTGGAGAATGTATGCCGATTCGCACGGACCATCCGCCAGGCCCACAACGCCGCCCCCTTCGGCAATACTGGCAAGGAACTTGCCCCCGTCCACTACGTCCTGGCCCTCGCTCCGGAAGAAATGAGCAAGCGGGAAGAAGAAGACAAGATGCTCTTCACCCAGTTCTGCTCCGTGTTCGTCAAGGACATCTTCACCCTGGAGCAGAAAAAGAACCTGTACCTTGCGCTGCAGAACGTCATACAAGACCCTACGGAGAAGAAGCCACACCTGGTGGTGATGACCGTCATCCTTCTGCTGCGCACTCGGAAGATGTACAAGAACCCCATCCCGGGCAAACTCAACTCCGTCCGCGAGACCGTATTCCACGCCCTCGGCTTAGACCCCAAGTCCGTCCACACCTACGGAGACAAGTCAGTCCTGAAGGGTGGCAAACCCTCTCTTGAAAAGTACAAGCCCCAAGCCGAAGAGATATTGAAATCCACAGTTGGGAACTGACCTGCTTCCCATTTTGGGAAACTTTGGGAAAAACCTTTGTAAACCGCTTGTTATCAAGCGGTTATTTTTTGCGTCAAAATACTTGGAAAAAGATTTTTGGGGAATTTCAAGCCCGTTTTTCAACGTCTTACATTTGCCTTGCATTACGATGGAAACGGAAGTAAAGCAGTCGTTCCGGACGATGTAGCCACTGCCTTAAATGGCAACCGCTTTTACTGCTTCGCGGGTGGCTTAACCATTAAATCTAAGCATTATGACGCAAGATTTAATCTCCCTTGCCGAGCAGTATCCGGGCCTGACGGTCCAGATCAAGCTCGATGACCTTCTCAAAGCCGGCAGGACACTGACCGGCGAGATCCTGGACTACATCGCCGCCCACGGCGCCCAGGCCGCAGCATCCTCCGCGCAGCAGGACGAACTCCTCACATCCGAGGAAGCCTGCCGCAAGCTCAGCGTCTCCAACACCACACTGTGGCGTATGGCGCAGAGCGGACTCCTTACGCCCGTGAAAGTCGGTGTCCAGAACCGCTACCGGCTCTCCGACATCGCCGAACTCATCAGCAAGAAAGGAGGCAGAGTATGAAAAAGCCAATGAAAGGAAGTGAGCTCATGCACCGACTCATCCTTAACGACCCCAACGACCCGTACGTCCAGCTGTTTCGCCGCTGTCCCTTCGTCCAGATTCTGATGCTCCAGCAGGGTTATATGACCCCCGAAGAGCTTACGGACGAAGAGCGCGAATGCATCGGTAACATCATTGATCTGGAGGACCTGCCCCATGACTAAGGAATACCTCCTCTCCAAGACCCTCGGTGGTGCCGACATCATTCAGCACCTCATCCGCAAGGAATTCCCGGACCATGTCATGCACGTCAAAGGCCAGGACTGCGGCGAATGCCCCGATCCTGTCTGGGCCGATGGCAGCATCATCCAGGTCACCCTGGACCGGATTCCCATCGAGGGCAGCAAGATGGCCGAGTACCGCGCCCGGTATCACTATCCCGACGGTCAGATGCTCGATGGCGATGCCATTGCCCTTGCCACGGCCTACTATCACCAGCGCGGTGAAGACCTCTCCCTGGAGCAGCTCATTGCCCGCCTGGCGGAAGAACTCTTCGTTAAGGAGCCGCCCAAGCCCTTCTTCAAGGAAGAGCCGAAGGCCCAGGAACCGGAACCCAGGCCCAAAGCGCCGGAAGTCCCGCCCTGCCCGAAGATGAGTTTCTTCCGCAGGCCCATCCGCAACACGCGCCCCTGCCGCGATGCGTCCCCGCAGGACGTTTACAAATATTTGGTGAGCGACTACGCAAAGGCCAACACCGAGACGCTCCGCAGCATCCAAGACCCCAAGGAGCGCAGCCGGTTCAAGTCCCAGAACTTCGACTACGTCACGCCCGGAGGCATCTTCCGCAGCCGGAAAGAATCCGACCTGGTGAAAGCCAGCGGCTATATGGTCATTGACTTCGACCACATTCCCGACCCCGACGGACTGGTACTCCTGCTGGCCAACGAAGAGAACTTCGAGACCATCCTGGCCTTCCGTTCTCCCTCCGGCGATGGCGTCAAATGGTTCGTGGCCCTGCCGCCCGAAGCCAGGAAGCCTGACGGCACCCCCTTCACCTACGGCGAATACTTCACCATTCTCTCCAACTACGTGCGCCGTGCCTACGGCTACGAAGCAGACCCTTCCGGCAAAGACATCTGCCGTGCGTGCTTCCTTCCGTACGACCCGGACGCATTCCTCAATCCGTTTTACCTCGAAGACAATTATGAATACGACATCTCAAGATTTCTTGATGGATCTGCTGAGTGAGGGCGACAAGCCCTCCTCCCAGCAGGCCCAGGCTCCTGTCAACCATCCCTCCGCCCCGGTGCCCTCCACGGACACCGGAGCCCGGGTGGAAGCCCTAATCGCCGCTCTGAAAGCCGCCGGTACGGACATCACCGCCGACTACAACGACTGGCTCAAGGTGGGCTTTGCCCTGGCCGGAGAGTTCGGTGAATCCGGGCGTGGATACTTCCACGCCATCAGCTCCCTCTACCCGGGGTATGACCAGGCCGAAAGTGACACTAAGTACACCGAGTGCCTGAAATCAGACTCCGGCAGGACGGATATAAGTACCCTCTTCTATCTTGCGAAAAATCAGGGTGTTACCCTCGAACGACCCGCGAACGCGCCGGGAACGAGCCACGACATACCACGCAAAAAAGGTCAAAGTGACAAAAATGTCCCTTTGTCCCTTTTGGAAGATGACCCAGAAGAAATGCCGCTCTTGCCGGTGTTCCCCGAGTCCATCTTCCCGTCTCTTCCCAGCCTGCTCAAAGAAGTCACGGATCTGATGATTACCGACCAGGAACGCAGCCTTGTTCTCATCGGAAGCATCGCAACAATCAGTTCAGCCCTGCTGCCCTTCAGAACCGTGTATTTCGGCAAGACCATTTATCCCAACATGTATTTGTTTGTTCCCGGTCCCGCAGGTGCTGGCAAGGGAAAGCTCGACTTCTGCCTGCGGCTGGTCATGCCAATTCACAAGGAGAAGTTGGAGCGCTGGAACACGGCCAAAGACGAATACCGCAAGGAGTACGCCCGTTACAAACGTCAGAAAAAAGGTGAGAACATCGACCCGCCGGAGAAACCTCCCATCCAAATGCTTCGTGTTCCGGCCAACAGTTCCGCCACCTCGTTCGCGCAAGCAATGGCGGAGAACGGCAACCTACTGATGTTTGAGACCGAGGGCGACACCGTGGTCAATTCGTTCTCCAGCGATTTCGGCAACTACAGCGATTCGTTCAGAAAGGCCTTTGCCCACGAGAGTTTTGGGTATTTGCGCCGCGGGGACGACGGAGAAGAGAAGGAAATCGACAATCCGCGCCTTTCCACGGTTTTGTCGGGCACGCCGGAGCAAGTGAAATCGCTCATCAGAGATGCCGAAAACGGGCTCCTTTCACGGTTCATGTTTTTCTGCATCAACGCCACGCCCGAGTGGATGGACGGTTTCGATTCCTATGGCAGCGACGCTCCGCTGGAGGATACCTTTAACGCCATCGGTGCCAGGTTCTGCGCCTTCGCCAAGACTTTGGAGGACACGCCAACGATCCGGTTCAGTCTCTCGCTCCCGCAGATTGGCAAGTTCAACGATTTCTTCAAGGCCGAGAAGCAGCGGATGCAGGATGTTAATGGCGACCGCTATTCTGCCAGCTCCCACCGCTTGGCCTGGTGCTTCCTGCGGGTTGCGATGGTGCTTACGGCGCTGCGAATGATGGATTCCGGTGACGTGAGGGAAACAGTTGAATGTGCGGACGTTGACTTCGACGCCACCCTGGAGATCATCCGCGTGATTTCGGTCCACAACGACTACATTTTCAACGTTCTTGACCGGGAGCGACCGGAGGGCATCGCTGTGGCCGACTCTTACTCTGCTGCAACCAGGAAGACGATTCTGGCGGCACTGCCGGGTTACTTCAAGACGGACGATATGAAGGACGTAGCCCGGAAAATCGGCAAGACGTTGCGAACGGTAAGGCGACAGGTCGCGCGGGCAATCCAGGCCGGCGAGGTCAAGCAAGTGAAGCACGGCGAATACAAGAAACTATAGTTGAAAGGAGCCCCGGGCGGCAGTTCGGGGTTTTCCTTTTTGCTTGATTTATTGTAAGTTACGTATCGGCCGATTACTTAAAATTTTAATTTTGAGAGAAAATGAGTAAATTTGTTGGTTTAAGAAACCAATCACAGCAGTTTTTTTATTGATGATACGTTTAGGGACACTATTTAGTGGCATTGGAGCGATAGAACAGGCCCTTCTCCGCATGGGAGAAGAGCACATCAATGTTTTTGCTTGTGACAATGGCGAAATCGACCTTAAGCTTCTTCCTCAGGAAGTGCAAAGAGAATATGCCCGTCTCCGTAAAATTCCTCAGAAGCGAATCTCCGCTGAAGACAAAAACAAGCTGGAACGACTATCGCGGCAGGAAGAGAGGATTATTGAACACATCGCCGAGCAAGTAAAAGCGCTTCATACCGTTGAAGAAAAAAACGAATTTGTAAGGCAGCAGTATCGCCTGCATAGTAAGGGACACAACTTCGTAAAAGAGACATATCTTGCCAACTATGCCATAAACGAACCTGATTTTCATTTGGATGTTCGATTTATGGATGGCTCCGATTATAATGGTCAGGTAGATTTAATTGTGGGCGGAAGTCCGTGTCAGGCGTTCTCGACCAACGGGAAAAGAGGAGGTTTCGCCGATACTCGAGGTACACTTTTCCATGAGTTTGCGAGAATTGTGGATGAGGTGCAACCAAAATGCTTCATCTTCGAGAACGTCAAAGGCCTCCTGATGCACGATCATGGTGCGACCTGGGCAACGATTCGTAATACGTTCAGGGAGTTGAACTATGACATCTATCTGAACAAGGATTCCAAGGGTAAAGAAAAACCCCTCCTTAATGCCAAGGATTATGGCGTTCCGCAAAACCGCGAGCGCATCTACCTCGTCGGAATACGTAACGATATTCAATTAAAGCATCCTTTCGTGTTCCCGGCCCCCATTCCATTGGAGAAGACAAATGCGGATTATCTGGACGAGGAGGTTGATCCCAAGTACTATCTCGGCAAGAAGGGTTTTGAGTTTGTGACGACCCATCCGACACGCGCGCAGGTGGGCTACACAGTGCAGAAATGCCAGAAGGCGAACCAGCAGTTCAATTGGAATGGTGACTTTATCTTTGAACCGATAGACAAGCGTCATTCCAAAGAAATCCTTGAGCGAGCATATGTTGGTACCTGGAACGGCCAGCAGGGCGTAATCAGGATGTACACTCCCCGGGAGTGTTTGCGCCTCATGGGCTTTCCAGACACTTTTGTAATGCCGCATAACGATAATGTCATGTGGCGCCAGAGTGGCAATTCCATCGTTGTGGATGTTTTGATTGCTATAGTAGAGAAATTGAAATACACCGGAATATTTGAGAGATGAGATTAGC
>JAEEUZ010000112.1 GCA_016290725.1 Bacteroidales bacterium
AACCTGATTAAAGATCTCAACCGTCTTTATTTATTCTCCACCGAGGTGCTTTAGGGAATAATGATTATATTTGTAAGAACCCGTCACATTGGGAAAGATTAGTTATGGAAGACACAGGGAATATCGTTATTTACGAATCCGAGGGTGGAGATATCCGGCTGGATGTTAGGCTGGAGAATGAAAACGTGTGGCTTACCCAGCAACAAATGGCTTTGTTGTATGGCAAGGTTCCGTCCACAATCAACGAGCATATCAGAGACATTTTTGACGATGAAGAACTGCTTCCAGAGGCTTGTAGAAAGAAATTCGGAAATTCCGAATTTCAGCAAAAGGCGCCCTATTACTATAACCTCGACATGATTATCGCCGTCGGGTTCCGAGTCCGTTCCAGAAATGGCGTCATCTTCAGGCAGTGGGCTGCCGAACGCATTCAAGAGTATATCGTCAAAGGTTTCACTATGGATGACGAGCGGCTGAAGCAGCTTGGCGGGGGAGGATATTGGAAGGAACTTCTAAATCGTATTCGGGACATCCGTGCTTCTGAGAAGGTTTTTTATCGGCAAATTTTGGATATCTATGCTACCAGCGTGGACTATGATCCCAAAGCCGATATGTCCATCGAGTTCTTCAAAAAAGTCCAGAACAAGATTCACTATGCCATTCATGGCCAGACAGCAGCAGAGATCATCTACTCCAGGGCCGATGCCGAAAAAGAATTCATGGGATTGACCACTTTCAAAGGGAATCGCCCCCACCTTTCAGAGGCTGTAATAGCAAAGAACTACCTGAACGAGAAAGAATTACGCTCTCTTGGTCAATTGGTCTCAGGTTATCTGGATTTTGCCGAACGTAAAGCAGAACGCCACGAATTCATGACCATGGCCGACTGGGCAAAGCATCTGGACAATGTCCTTACCATGAACGGCGAGCAACTCCTAGTTGGCTCTGGCTCTGTCAGCCACAAAGAAGCTGTCGAAAAAGCAACAGATGAATACAAGAAATACCAGCAACGTACCCTTAGCGATGTAGAGCGAGCCTATCTCGACACTATAAAAATGCTGGAAGACAAGACAGAAAAAAAGAGTTGAGCAACCTCAACTCTTTTTTCGTAGTAGCGGGGGCAGGACTCGAACCTGCGACCTCCGGGTTATGAGCCCGACGAGCTACCGACTGCTCTACCCCGCGGTATGGGAGTGCAAAGGTAAGGGGAAAAAACCGAAATAGCAAATTTTTTTATTATATTTGCCCGCTAACCTGAATCTGACTATGTCTGAAAACAAGAAACGTTTCTGGGACGGAGAGGTGTGGAGAGCTATTAAGTACTCTCTTATTTCCGCAACTGCCGGAGCTATCGAGTTCATCACCTTCACCCTGCTGAATGAACTCACCACCTGGCGCTATTGGCCTTGCTATCTCATCGCGCTCATCCTGTCCATTATCTGGAACTTCGTGATCAACCGGCGTTTCACTTTCAAGAGTACGGTGAACATACCGGTGGCAATGCTCAAGATATTCGGTTACTATCTGGTATTCACCCCCGTGAGCACATGGGGCGGAGACTATCTAGTGGAAACCCTCGGCTGGAACGAATATCTGGTTACAGCCCTCAATCTGGTATTCAATCTGGTAACGGAATACACCTTCCAGCGCCTGGTGGTGTATGGGAAGCAGGTGGACAACCGGGGAAAGAAAGAGGAGGAGCCGTCAGTCGCGCCGCCCGCTTCTACCGAGGCTTGATTCGCCCTGAAGATCGAAAGTGTTGTAGCCAAGCCCCCTCAGCACTTCGCAAAGTTTTTCCGCCCGGGGCCTGAAACTCTCATAAGACTTTTCCCGGCTCCAGCCGGTTTCCGCAACTGCGAAAAGACGCGGATAAATCATGTATTCCGCATGTTCCGGCGTGGGAATATGTTCGCACCACAAGTTTCCCTGCAGGCCCAGGACGTGCTCTTCAACCATTCCGGAGGCAACGGGATCGAAACTGTAACAGATACGCAGGGAAATGAGCGGAGAACGCGCTTTGGGTTCCTTGCGGTAATAATCCTGATAATGGTCCAGATAGCAGAATCTGTTGGGGGAAAGCACGACGTCATGCCCTGCCTTTGATGCTTTCAGCCCTCCTTCTATACCGCGCCATGACTGCACTACGGCATCCTCCGGGACGCCGGTTTCCAGAATCTCGTCCCATCCGATTATCCTTCGGCCGTGGCTGCGAACGAATTCATCTATCCGCCTCACAAGATATCCCTGAAGCTGACGATAATCGTGAATGCCTTCTTCCTTCATCCTCTGGCGGCAGTTCACGCACTTGGGCCAGGCGTTCATGATAGCCTCATCCCCACCGATATGGATGAACGGCCCGGGGAAGATATCCATAACTTCGGAAAGGATGGTTTCCAGGAACTCAAAGGTTGCTTCCGACCCGGGACATACATCCCAGGAGCCGGTGAACGGATGACCGTTGGAAGATACGCAAAGCACTTCCGGGTATGCGAAACCCACTTCCGTGCTGTGGCCTGGCATCTCGATTTCGGGGATTACGGTTATGTAACGATCCGCCGCATAGGCAACGATTTCACGCAGCTGCGCCGCGCTGTAGAAGCCGCCATAGGCCTTGGGGTTATCCTGGGATGAGTACCTGAAACCGGCCGCTTTCCACTCTGGATGCGTGCGGCCGATGCGCCAGGCAGTTTTGGATGTAAGGAGGGGATATGCCTCCGACTCTATCCTCCAACCGTCGGCATCCACCAGATGAAGGTGCAGGACATTGAGCTTCAGAAGGGCCATCGCGTCCATCTGCTTTTTCAGGAAGTCCAGCCCCTTGAAGGTACGGGATTCATCTATCATCAGCCCGCGGTGGCGGAAACGGGGATAGTCCATGATTATGCAGCACGGAACGTCTCCGCCCAGAAGCTGAAGTTGCCGTAACGTCTGGCGTGCACGGAAAACGCCTTCGTCGCTTGCCGCTTCAATAAGCACGGAAAACCTTTCCACGGTGATTCTGTACGCTTCATTCTGTTTCCACTGGGGAAGAGATTCTATTTCCTTGAGGAAGCCTTGACTCTTCAGCACAATCGCCTGGTCCAGACCGCATTTGGAGATGCCGCCTGTGAGGGAATACTCAACGGGGGCGGGAGTGAGGTCCTGGGGGCCTGCAGCCGCCATCGGCCAAACAAAAAGGGCGCAAAGAAGCGCCCATAAAAGCCTTTTTAGCATGCGAGGAACTGGATGATTGCGTCCACATCGGCCTTGGAGAAGGCTTTCTGCTCGCCGGAGGAAAGGTTCTTGATATTCACGCTACCCGCGGCAATTTCCTCGCTTCCGCAGATGGAGATGAAGGGGATGCTTTTGCGCGCGGCATAGTCGAACTGTTTTTTGAGTTTGCTGGGCTCCGGATAGATTTCCACGGCAACTCCGCGGTTACGAAGCTCGCGCGCAACGGGAATCACATAGCGCATTTCATCGGCCCCCATTACTGCGAAAAGGAGGGTGGTTGCCGATCCGAGGCCCTGAGGGAACTTGTCCAGTCCGGTGAGAACGTCGTAGATTCTATCGGCCCCGAAGGAAATACCCACGCCGGAGAGGCCCGGAAGGCCGAAAATGCCGGTGAGATTGTCGTATCGGCCACCGCCGCAGATGCTGCCGATGGGCCAGTCCAGAGCCTTCACTTCGAAAATGGCGCCGGTGTAATAATTGAGACCGCGAGCCAGCGACAGGTCCAGTTCCACCACCTGGGATATCCCAGCTGTGCCGATGAGCCCGAAGGTCTCCTCCAGCTCCGCCAGACCGACAAGGCCGATCTCCGATTTAACGCCGGAAGCGCTTCCGCCGCTGAACATCTCACGCATGCGCGCAATCTTTTCAGGGGTGTTGCCGGAAAGCGCAAGAATCTCCCGGATAACCGCGATTCCGCTCTCCGGAATGCCCTTTTCCCTCATTTCCGCTTCCACACTTTCCAGGCCGATTTTATCCAGTTTGTCGATGGCCACAGTGATGTCCACCACCTTATCCGGGGCCCCAGCAATCTCCGCAAACCCGGTGAGGACCTTGCGGTTGTTTATCTTCACGGCTACGCGGATGCCAAGCAGGGTGAACACCCTGTCCACTATCTGCACAAGTTCCAGTTCGTTAAGTAAAGATGTGGAACCCACCACATCCACGTCGCACTGGTAGAACTCGCGATAGCGGCCCTTCTGCGGGCGGTCTGCCCTCCATACGGGCTGTATCTGATAGCGCTTGAAAGGGAAGGAAATCTCGTTTTGATGCTGCACGACAAAACGGGCAAAAGGTACGGTTAAATCGTACCTGAGACCCTTTTCAGGAGCAAGCGCAGCTTTCTCGCCGCTGTTCTGGATGCGGAAGAGGAGTTTGTCTCCCTCCTCTCCGTACTTGCCGAGAAGGGTGGAGAGGGTTTCCATCGCCGGAGTTTCTATTTCGCTGTAGCCGAATGTGCGGAATACCGAGCGGATGGTGTCGAAGATATAGTTTCTCCGCGCCATTTCTTCCTGGCCGAAGTCACGTGTGCCCTTGGGAATTGAAGGTTTCTGTGCCATGAAATCTTTTTTAATCTCACAAAGATACTTATATTTGTGAGCGTAAACAAATAAAACAATGAAAGAATTCGTCAGAACAATGCTGGCCGTGATTGCCGCCATCGTGGTGCTCAACATTCTCGGCTTCCTGTTTTTCCTGTTTATCCTTGGCTCCGCAGCCGTGGGCTCGTCCAAAACTGTAATGCCGCGTGATGCCGTTCTGGATATCAATATGGCCGATATCAACCTGGCCGAACAGTCCACCGAGGATATGCCTGCATTTGTCGGTTCAGGTATGGATACCAGGGCCACGGTTGGCATCTGGGATGCCGTCAAGGCCATCGAGGCTGCGGCTGAAGACCCGGCCGTGAAGTATATCTTCCTCCGCCCGGACGGAGCATTGGCAGGTACGGCCTCCCTGGAGGAATTCCGCATTGCCCTGGAAGAATTCCGCACTAGCGGCAAACCCATCATTGCCTATATGGAAAGCCCCAGCACGGCCTCTGTGTATTTGGCGTCGGTTGCAGACAAGGTGTACATGACATCTTATCACGGCGGAGACGCCACATTTGTGGGGATGGCGGGAAGCATGATGTTCGTCAAGGATATCCTGGACAAACTTGGCGTGAACGTGCAGCTCATCCGCCACGGCAAGTACAAATCGGCCGGTGAAATGTTCATCAAGAACTCTCCTTCGCCGGAGAATATGGAGCAGAACAAAGTGATGATAGAATCCATGTGGAAAGTCGTCGGCGGTGCAATTGCCAAATCCCGCGGCCTCACCATGGAGCAGCTGAATGACATGGTGGATAATCTCCGCCTCAACTTCCCGGAAGACTTCGTCCAGTGCGGCCTTGCCGATGGGGTTATGACCCGTGAGGAACTCATCGACAAACTCTGCGAACAGGCCATGGTCTCCGACAAGAAGGATCTCCACCTGGTTGCATTTAGCAAGTACACCGAGCTCAAGGCCGTCAGCCTTCCCGGCAAGAACAATGTGGCTATTTTCTTTGCCGATGGAGACATCGTTGACGGTGACGACCAGTACGGCAAAATCGCCGCAGACCGCTTCGTCCAGGAGATCGACCTTCTTCGTGCAGATAAAAGTGTGAAGGCCGTGGTGCTTCGCGTGAATTCTCCCGGCGGCAGCGTCATCGCTTCCGAAAAGATCAAGGTTGCGCTCGATAAGCTCGGCGAAGAAAAACCCGTTGTGGCTTCGTACGGAGATTATGCAGCTTCCGGCGGCTACTGGATTTCCAACGGCTGCCGCAAGATATACACCAACGCCAGCACGCTCACAGGCTCCATCGGCGTATTCAGCATGATTCCGGAATTCTCCAAGACAATGCGCAAATTGGGTGTTAACATCGTAAGCGTAGGCTCCAACGCCCACAGCGACATGTACGCCCTCAACCGTCCCTTCGACGCCGCCGAACTGGCATACCTCCAGGCCAGCGTAGAAGACATCTACGAGCGCTTCGTGGGCATGGTGGCTGAAAACCGTGGCATGACCGTGGCCGATGTGGACGCCATCGCCCAGGGCCGCGTCTGGGCCGGTGCGGATGCCATTAATATCGGCATTGTGGATGAAATCGGCACACTCTCCGATGCCGTGGCCTATGCCGCATCCCTCGCCGGCTTCGACGACCCGTCCCAGTACAAGGTGAAAACCAGCCCGGCACCCCTTGGCATGATGCAGCAGCTCATGATGTCCTTCAGCCAGGACGACACCCCCACGATCCTCACCGGCACCCCGCTGGAAAGCATGACCGACATCCTCGGCTCCCTCAAGGAAGACCGTCCCACCGAAGTCTACGCCCGCATGCCGTACTTCATCGAGATCCGCTAAGGCCGATGGGATGCAAGATTTCCGCACCCGGGGTATTTCAATAAGCGGGAAAAGTAACTATATTTGCAGAAAAGGAGACCGAATCACATGAAGCACTTACTACTCTTACTGGCAATCGCCGCCGGAGTCGCCACCTGCGACAAAATCGACAGTGACAAGAAAAATCCCTGCAAGCCGCTGGAACTGAGCACCAAATCGGCAGAAATGCTGGAAAAGGGGCAGGGGTTCTCGTTCGAATTCATCGAGCAGGTGAATAGCGCCACCAAGCAGGATTTCATCATTTCCCCGCTCAGCATGCAGTTCCTTCTGGGTATGGTCCTCGACGGAGCGGAAACCGAAACGGCGGATGAAATCTGCACCGTCCTTGGTTATGGCAAGGGAGAAAAGGCCGATGTGGACGAATACTCCCTGTCCATCCTCAAACAGCTCCCGAAGATGGACAAGAAGACCAAACTGAACCTGGCCAACGCCCTGTTTGCCGATAAGAGCTTCCCGGTGAAGGACGCATTCAAGTCCCGGGTGAGCAATTATTACAAGGCGGAAATCGCCAATCTGGACTTCTCCAACAGCGCCAAAACCCTTAAGGTCATCAACGGCTGGGCTTCGGACAACACTAACAAGATGATTCCCAGCGTGCTGAACGAAGTCTCCCCGGACATTCCGGTCTATCTGATGAACGCCCTTTACTTCAAGGGCCAGTGGAAGAACCAGTTTGACAAGAAAAACACCGCCGAGGAGAAGTTTACCCACGAATCCGGCGCCGCCTCCCAGGTGAAGATGATGAAACTCTCCGAGCATTTCGATTACGCGGAGAACGATGTCTTCAAAACCCTGGTGATGCCTTATGGCAACGGCGCATTCTCCATGGTTGCCATGCTTCCGAAAGAGGGCTACAAGGTGGCCGATGTCATCACCTATATGAAGGGTGCGGACTGGAAAGCCTTCCGCGAAGGAATGAGAAACATAAAGGTAAACGTCTGGTTCCCCCGCTTCGAGACCAAGTATCACATCCAGCTTAACGACATCCTCTCGGACATGGGCATGCCCAGAGCCTTTACCCCCCAGGCGGACTTCTCTTCGCTTTCCCCCGAGGCCCTGTTCCTCTATTTTGTGCAGCAGGACGCCATCATCAAGGTCGATGAAGAAGGCACCGAAGCCGCAGCCGTCTCCGTCGCCGCCTTCGGCAAGATGGCCGCCGACGGCCCCTCGTACTATTTCCACGCAGACCATCCCTTCCTCTACCTGATCACCGAATCCAGCACCGGCGCCATCCTCTTCGCCGGCCGCTACGGCAAATAGCCCCATCCCGGGCACATACCAAAAGAGAACGGCCTTGCTGTAAGGCCGTTCTCTTTTTTATCAGGGGTGGATGATGGGGCTCGAACCCACGACACTCGGAACCACAATCCGATGCTCTACCAGCTGAACT
>JAEEUZ010000113.1 GCA_016290725.1 Bacteroidales bacterium
AAGATGAATATCGCGGGCTTCGTGGGCTTTGAACGCAGCGTGGTAACGGCGGGTGGCATCGACACATCGGCCCTCATCGGCAAGACCCTGGAATCCCGCGAGCACCCCGGGCTGTACTTCTGCGGCGAGGTTCTGGATATGGACTGCGACACCGGCGGCTATAACCTGCAGATGGCGTTCTGCACGGGCTATCTGGCAGGGGAGTCCGCAGCAAAATCTTGTGGCGAGTAAAAGCCTGCCACACAGGCTATTAAAAGAAATTCCCCTGGTTAAAATCAACCAGGGGAATAATCGTTAATTGGCTGTGCCTCAGGCACTTGGCTGCCACTGGAGGATTACTCTGCGGCGGGTGCCATTGTGGTGTACACGTTGGTCACGTCTTCGTCGTCTTCCAGGAGGCCGGTGAGTTTTTCGAGGGTGGCGCGCTGCTCGGGGGTGACTTCCTTGAGGTCCACATTCGGGATCTGCTCGAAGCCGCCGGAGATGAGATCGTAGCCGTTTTCCTCGATGTACTTCTGGATCTGGCCGTAGGCGGTGTAATCCGCATAGATGGAGATTTCAACGGTTACGTTTTCGTCTTCGTCTTCCACTTCCTGCTTGAACACTTCCTCTGCGCCGTAGTCGATGAGTTCGAGTTCGAGCTCGTCCACGTCGATGGGCTTTGCGGGATCTTCCTTGATGCGGAACACGCACTTGTGGTCGAACATGAATGCCACGGAGCCGCTGGTCTGGAGCGAGCCGCCGCACTTGGTGAAGTAGCTGCGCACGTTGGCTACGGTGCGGGTGTTATTATCCGTTGCAGCCTCTACGAGATAGGCGATGCCGAAGGGGCCGAAGCCTTCGTAGATGATCTCCTTGAAGTCCCCGGATTTTGCCTCCGTTGCCTTCTTGATTGCACGCTCGATGTTTTCCTTGGGCATCTGTTCGCTCTTTGCCTCTGCGATGAGGGCGCGGAGACGGGGGTTGCCGGTAACTTCGGCGCCGCCCTGCTTTACTGCGATGGTGATTTCCTTTCCAAGTTTGGTGAAGGTTTTGGCCATGTGGCCCCAACGCTTCATCTTGCGTTCCTTGCGGAATTCAAATGCTCTTCCCATAGTTTACTCGGCTGTTTCGATACGGGTGATGTATTTGTCGATGTCCATTCCCTCGGGGGAGTTGGAATACTTCTCCTTGATTTCCTTGTAGAAGGAGAGGGCCTTTGCCTTGTCTCCGAGCTGCTCGGCGGTGATGCCGGCCTTGAGGAGATAGTTGGCTGCGAACATGTTGTCGCCAACCTTTGCGGCTTTCACGAAGTAGCCGAGAGCGGCCTGATAGTTCTCGAGGCCCACATAGGCGTCTCCGGTGCATGCAAGTGCGCGTGCCTTGAGGATGGTGTCCTTGCCCCTGTATTTCTTGAGGTAGGTGATAGCGTCTTCGAAGTTACCCATCTGGAGTTCTGCCAGACCGGCATACATGTACACCGCTGCGCCTGCCTTGGAGCCATAGTCTGCGATAACATCGCGAAGGCCAAGGTAGTTGCCGTCGCCTTCAAGGGCGGTCTGATAGTCGCCATCCGCGAACCACTGCTCTGCGTGATAGAGTTCCCTCTGGGCCTCTACGCGCTTGGGCTGGAGATAGAAACGGGTGTATGCAAGGATTGCGATTGCAATCACGAGCACTGCGATAACGCAGCCATAAATGAGCTTGCTGTGCTCTTTGAAAAAATCTTCAGTCTTGGAAACGGCCTCTGCAACGTTCTGCTGGCGCTCTTCAATCTCGACTTTCTTTTTAGCGTTCTGCTTTGCCATAATTATGTTTTGTTTTTTACTATTTCAAAATAGAGCGCAAATTTAGCATATTTTTGTTAAATAACAAACACCACTGTAAGACTATTTCAGCACAATCTCCTGGACAAAGTTCACGGTGCGGTTATCCGGGGTGAAGAGGGGGTCGCCGGAGAGGTGGGCGTTGATTTTTTCAACGAGGAGGTCCCGCTGGAAGTAGAGTTGGTTGCGCACAACCGAGGAGCTGAGGGTGATGTAGAGTTTACCGGAGCGGAAGAAGCGCTTGAGGGTGAAGGGGGCGGCGCCGGAGCAGGCGTCCCAGGCATCGTAGATGCGGTGGGTGTTGAGGCCGGCGGCGAGTTTCATGGATTTGATGTAGCGGGATACGATCTCTTCCATGCCGATGGCTTCCTTGCGGGTGAAGCGTATATTGTCGAACTCCGCCATGCCGATCTATGCTTTGGTGAATACTCCGCCGGAGGCTTCGAAGTATGCGCAGTCCTCCGTAATCTCGCCCACGATGCCGCCAAGGCGCACTTTGTTGGAATCCGTGATGAAGATCTGGCCGAAATCGTTCCCGGCCACCATGCCTATCAAATTACTTATACGGCCGAGGTCCAGTTTGTCGAACACATCGTCCAGAAGCAGGGTGGGGGCGTAGCCGTAAGAGCTCTTCATGATGTCGTACTGGGCGAACTTGAGCGCCACGAGGAACGACTTCTGCTGGCCCTGGGAGCCGCATCGACGGATGGGTTCACCGTTCATGGTGAAAAGCAGATCGTCCCTTTGCAGGCCGATGCCGGTATAGCGCAGCACCGCATCCTTTTCCCGCTGGGCGGCCAGGAGTTCCGCCAGGGAGCCTTTCTCCAGATCCGAGCGGTACTCGATACCAACTTCTTCCCGCCCTCCGGAAATGAGGGAGTAATACTTGCCGATGACAGGGGCTAAATCGGCACAAAGCCTCTTTCGCGCCTCGAAAACCGGCCGCCCCAGAGCTTCCATGCGAAGGTCGATAACTTCCATCAGCCCATAATCGACAGAAGCGTCCTTGAGCATCTTGTTGCGCTGGGCCAGGAGCTTGTTATATCCTTGGATTGCAGCGAGATACTCCCTGTCCATCTGGGACAGGACGGCGTTGGCGAAACGGCGCCTTTCCTCCCCGGATTCGCTCACCAGGGAGATGTCTCCGGGCGACACCATCACAACCGGCAGAGTGCCGATGTGAGCGGAGACCCGGGAAATTACTTTATCGTCCCTCAACAGCTTTTTCCCCTCCGCACTTACCCTGATGGAGAAGCGGCTGTGAAGACCGCTTTCCATGGTGTATGTGCCGGCAACGGTGAAGGCCTGGGTGCCATAGCGCCAGATGTAACGGTCCTGCACCGGGAAGGCGCTCTTAGTCATTGAAAGATAGTGGATTGCATCCAGCAGATTGGTCTTTCCCTCACCGTTCAGGCCTGTGATGCAGTTGACGTTGGGAGAGAAGGCTGTTTCCTGAAAGGCGATGTTCCGGAAATCCTGGACAACTATTTTCTCGAGTATCGGCATATAAGCTCTGCAAATATACTCTTTTTTCGGAAAAAATGATTAAGTTTGTAGACGGTTTCATAGCTGAGACCCATCGTGTACTGAAATGAAAATAGTCGCAGACTCTAACATACCCTTCCTCAAGGGAGTCTTCGAACCTTACGCGGAAGTGGTGTACAAAGACGGCCGCTCCATCGAGCGCCGTGACATGATGTTTGCGGATGCCGTTATCATCCGAACCCGCACCCGCTGCTGCCAGGAAACCCTGGAAGGCACCCATGTGCAGGCTATTGCAAGCGCCACCATCGGCACGGACCACGTGGACATGACCTGGTGCGCGGCAAACGGAATCACTGTCTACAATGCAGAAGGCTGCAACGCCGGCGGGGTGATGAACTACGTGTTTTCCGCCCTCTATGGGATGGCTTCCCGCCACTCCATAAAACTGGACGGCGCCACTATGGGCGTTGTGGGTGTGGGCCATGTGGGAAAGCGCGTTGTGGAAGCGGCCCGCAAACTGGGCTTCAATGTCCTGATGTGCGATCCGCCCCGTGCGCTTAGGGAAGGCCCTGAAGACTTCCTCCCTCTGGAGGAACTTCTGGCCCAGTCCAACGTGGTGAGCCTTCATGTTCCGCTGGACGAAACAACCCACGATATGGCAGGGGAGAACTTCTTCGAGGCCTTGAAGCCCGGCGCGGTTCTCATCAACACCTCACGCGGGGAAGTGGTGGATGAAAGCGCACTCCTGCGGGCGCGTCCCAAACTGGGCTCCCTCGCCATCGATACATGGTGCAATGAACCATTCGTGAATCACAACCTTCTGGACGTGTGCGACATCGCCACGCCCCATATCGCCGGGTATTCCTACCAGGGCAAACTCAACGGCACCCAGATGGCGGTTCGCTCCATCGCCCGTCATTTCGGGATTGAAGAGTTGAAAAACTATACCCCTGAGCCGGAATCGGCCGACCTTACTCCCATCGGCCTGGATGTGACGGGCAAGTCCCAGGGAGAGATTACGGCGCTGCTCCAGTACAACTACCCCATCTTCACGGACGATTTCCTGTTCAGGATGGACCCGGACGGCTTCGAGCGGCTGCGTATCGACTATAACTACCGAAGAGAATACTACATTATATAATAACACTATGTTCAGCCAAAACGACATTCAGCAGATCGAGGGGCGCGGCTCAACGCTCCGCGATGTAAAACATCAGATTGAATGCTTCAAGAGCGGCTTCCCCTGGATGAAGATCGTGGGGCCGGCAACTCCGGACCGCGGAATCATGGTCCTTGGGGAAAGCGAAGTGAAGGAAGCGGTGGCATATTATGAAAAGGCCGATGTTGATGGGAAGAGCAAATTCGTTCCCGCTTCGGGCGCCGCTTCCCGCATGTTCAAGGACATGTTCTCCGGCCTGTCGAAGCTTGAGGCCGGGGAAGACCTTGCCGACGGCACTCCGGGTTCCGTCCTGGCGGCCCATATCAAGCAATTCGCATTCTATACCCCGGAGATGTTCGGTGAACCGGAGGACAGCGCGGCCTACCGCAAGGCTACCCTTTCGAAGCTTCTGCGCGAGGACGGCCTTGCCTATGGCTCCAAGCCCAAGGGCGTTCTCAAGTTCCACCGTTATCCGGATGAAGTGCGCACTTCCATCGCGGAGCATCTTGTGGAGGCTCAGGAGTATATGCGCAACGCAGACGGCACCTGCAACCTCACAATCACCATCTCGCCGGAGCATCAGAGCCTCTTCGAGCAGGCTATAGCCGAGGTGAAGCCCGCCTACGAGAAACGCTACAACGTAAAGTACAACATCAGTTTCACCTTCCAGGACAAGGCCACTGATACGGTGGCTGTGGATCCATCCAACAAACCTTTCCGTAAGGCCGATGGCTCCCTCCTTTTCCGTCCCGCAGGCCACGGCGCCCTCATCCACAACCTTAACAAGGTAGAAGACGAACTGGTGAGCATCAAGAACATAGACAATGTGGCCCACGAGAAACTCATGCCCGCAACGGCCCTCTACAAGAAGGTCCTGATGGGCAAGGCCCTCATGCTGCGGGACCGTATCTTCGGATACCTCCGCGCACTGGACGAGAATCCATCGGCCCAGCTCCTCAACGAGATAGAGAACTTCCTGGACAAGACTCTGTGCGTGCAGATGCCACTTGCCCATAACGCCCGGGAGCGGGAGGAAATGCTCCGCGCCAAGCTCAACCGTCCCATCCGCGTCTGCGGCATGGTCCGTAACGAAGGAGAGCCCGGTGGCGGCCCCTACATCATCGCAGGCAAAGACGGCTGCACATCGCTCCAGATCCTGGAATCGGTGCAGATCAATCCTGCCGATGAAGGCGCGATGGCGTCCATGAAACGCGCCACCCACTTCAACCCGGTGGATCTGGTTTGCTGCCTAAAGGACTATAAGGGCGGCAAGTTCAACCTTCTGGAGCATGTGGATCCCCAGGCAGGTTTCATCAGCTCCAAGAGCTTCGAAGGCCGCGAACTCAAGGCCCTGGAACTCCCGGGCCTGTGGAACGGCGCCATGAGCGACTGGAACACCCTCTTTGTGGAAGTACCCATCGAAACATTCAACCCCGTGAAGGTGGTCAATGACCTCCTCCGCCCCGCACATCAGCAATGAATACAGCAAGCGCAGGAACCCTGGAATCGGGAGATATCCTGATCCAGATCGCCCCGTCGGAGGCCCCCGGCATAGAGATAGAGCTCCAGAGCCCGGTGGCTGCCCAGTTCGGCAGGCAGATCAAGGCCGTGATAGAGGAAACCCTCAGCGGCCTCCAAGTTAATAACGTATACGTGAAAGCGGTGGACAAAGGCGCCCTGGACTGCACAATCCGTGCAAGGGTGAGTGCCGCCGCAGTTCGTGCAACAGGCAAAGACGTATGGAAAGACTAAGGCGTACAATGATGTTCGTTCCCGGCAACAACCCGGGAATGATGGCCGATGCCCACATCTACGGCCCGGACTCCATAATGCTGGACCTGGAAGACTCGGTTACAATGGCGGAAAAGGACGCTGCGCGCTTCCTGGTGCACAACGCCCTCAAGAGCATCGATTATGGCTCCACCGAAATGGTGGTGCGTATCAACCCCCTGAACACCCCTTACGGCAAGAAAGACGTTGAGGCGGTGGTGAAGGCCGGAGTTGACGTAATCCGCATGCCCAAGACGGAAACGGCCGATGAAGTCCGCGAACTGGAGGCCGAGATTCTTAAGGTCGAGGAGGAGATCGGCGCAGTGGGCCGCACGCAGATCATGGCGGCCATAGAGAGCGCTCTTGGCGTAGTGAATGCCTATGAGATTGCAACCGCCTCCAAGCGCATGATGGGCATAGCCCTCGGCGCGGAGGACTATTCGGCAAACCTCAAGACACAGCGCACTCCCGGCGGAGCGGAACTCCTTCTGGCCCGCGAAACCATAGTTGTTGCAGCCCGTGCGGCCGGCATCTGCTGCTTCGATACGGTATATTCCAATCTGGACGATATGGATACCTTCCGCGCAGAGGTGGAACTCATCAAGAGCCTTGGCTTCGACGGAAAATCCATCATCAACCCCCGTCAGATAGAGGTTGTGAACGAAGTGTTCGCTCCCAAGCCCAAGGACATCGAGAAGGCCCGCAAGATAATCGCCGCAATCCGCGAAGCCAAGGAGAAAGGCTCCGGCGTTATCGCCGTTAACGGCAAGATGGTGGACCGCCCGGTGGTTTTGAGGGCAGAGCGCACTATCGCCCTTGCAATCGCATCCGGCATTATAAGTGAGGAGGAAGCGTTATGAGAAATTCCAAAGTAGTAACTCTTGAAGAAGCCATCCGCCGCAGCGGCCTGCACGACGGTTGCACGATATCCTTCCATCACCATTTCCGCGGAGGCGACAAAGTGGTGAACATGGTGGTGGATAAACTCGCCGAAATAGGCTTTAAGGACCTGCATCTTGCTGCGTCCAGCCTGTCGGACGTACATGCACCGCTCATTCAGCATATACAGAATGGCGTTATTACCCGCATCTCCACATCTGGCCTTCGCGGGGAACTGGCAACCGCCATTTCCCACGGCCTTTTGAAGGAGCCGGTTATCTTCCGCTCCCACGGCGGCCGCGGCAGTGCAATCGCCTGCGGGGAACTCCCCATCGACGTGGCATTCCTTGGCGCATCATCGGCAGACCCTCTGGGAAATGCCTGCGGCTATTCCCGCAGCGAAAACGCCAAATCCATCTGCGGCTCCCTGGGCTACGCCCTTCCTGATGCCCGCTACGCAAAGCACGTGGTGGTGATTACGGACGACCTTGTGGATTATCCCAACATGCCTATGTCCATCGCCGCATCGGACGTGGAATCCGTGGTGGTTGTGGACTCGGTGGG
>JAEEUZ010000114.1 GCA_016290725.1 Bacteroidales bacterium
ATGCGCGCAACGCATTACGCAGCGCTCCGAGATGCTTGGCCAATGCCGGCGGGTCCACGATAAGCAGATCGTACTTTCCTTCCGGTATGTCCCGCAGGAACTCCATCGCGTCGCAGCAGTGACCTTCGTGCTTATCGGCAAACCCGTTAAGCGCCACATTACGGTCCACAAGGTCCATGGCACGCCGCGAACTGTCCACGGAGTCCACATGGGAAGCCCCGCCCGCCAGGGCGTAAATGGAGAAACCTCCCGTGTAGCAGAAAAGGTTCAGAACCGTTCTGCCCTTGGCCAGCTCCCCTACCCGGCGGCGGTTGTCCCGCTGGTCCAGAAAGAAGCCCGTTTTCTGGCCCTCGCACCAGTTCACAAGGAACTTGTGTCCGTTCTCCAGCACCACGGACTCGTCCTCCGAGAAACCATCGGCCTTATAGAGATATCCGTCCACAAGGTCCAGCCCGGCCTTGAACGGCGCAGTGCCGGAGCTCTTATCGTATACTGCCTTCAGCGAAGGCCCGTACACTTTCTGAAGCGCATCGGCAATGGCGCCCTTGGCCCTGAACATTCCGGCCGAATGGGCCTGCATCACGCAAACCCCGTCGTAATAGTCGATGATGAGGCCGGGAAGGCCGTCGCCCTCTCCGTGAACAAGGCGATAGCAGTTGGTCGATGCGCCCCCGTGCAGCCCGCAGGCCTTGCGAAGACCCAGGGCCCTGGAAAGCATTATTTCCCAGAAATCGGCCTTCGTGGGGTCTTCGTCGAAGCTGAGCACCCGCACGGCAATAGAGCCAATCTGGTAGTGCCCGTAGGCCATGAAATCCCCCTTGGCGGAGAAAACGCCCACAAGGTCTCCCTCCGCGGGATTGCCCACGATCTGGGCAACCGCACCGGAGAACACCCAGGGATGATAACGCAGAAGGGATTCCTCCCTCCCCTGCTTAAGATATATTTTCACCATTGGCCTTATTCTTTTTGCGGCGGCGCCTGTGACGCCCGTTTTTCTTCTGTGCCCTTGCGGCGGCTACAGCAGCCTCGTGCGCTGCCATACGGGCCGCCTTCGCCGCGAGTTTCTTCTCCCGCATGACGCGAAGCCTTTCCTCTTCCGCTTCAATCCTGGCCTTACGCGCCTGAAGCGCGGCGTAATGCTCCGGATCCCGCTGCTCCAAAGTCAAGGGATGCTTCTCCTCCTGCTGGAGCTTCAGGTACATTTCCCGGCAAATCCACGCGTCGGTGGCGGCATAGAGCTGCTGGGCGGGCGAGAGCACATCGGCCTCCCAGTTGGAAAGCTGCATAGCCTTGGAAATCTTTACGCCCAGGATGATGGCAGCCATCTTTTTCACCGCCTTGTCGCGGATGCCCCATTCCCACACCATCTTCTGCAGGTCCACGAACCCTGCGGCATGGAAGCCGGCACGGTGGTATAGCCCGGTGATGTCTCCTCCGGTAGCCGCGCCTATCTTCAATATGCCCGGATCCGCCAAGATGGAACAGAGCTTAGCGGGTATGCCTATCAAATTGATTCTGAACAAATATGCCCTATCTTCCCCGCTCAGCTGGATCAGTGCTGTGGAATATTGGCGCTGCCCGGGAGAGAAGCAGGGACGGGTTTCCGTGTCGAAGCCCAGCACCTTCTGCTTCTTCAGATAGCGGACGGCCTGGTAAAAAGAGTCGTCCAGCTTATCCACCACCTGGATCTTCCCCGGAAAGGAAGCCAGCGGAAGCGCTCCTATCTCCTCTGCACTAATCGTTATCTGATACATAGAAGCGGCGGATATTAACTGCGAATGAGTCTATGAATTCTGCAAGGGACGACGGGAGATATCGGTCCGACAGTTCCACCAGCACCATAGTGCCGTCGTGATCCTTTTCCGTGCGGTAGAGCGATGCCCCAGGATATGCGATGTTATGGGTGAACAGGTTTTCCCTGCGGAGCATCCTGTAGCAGCTATGGCATAAGGCCGATGTAGCCTCCACCACCCGGAAATCCGGTGCGAGGACCTTCGCCATGGCCATATCCTCCTCGGAGAAACCGACGCGGATACTGTCTGCAGTGGCCATGATTTCGGAGGCGGAAACTCCGAATTCGTCCAGAAGAAGCACGTGCATCGGCAGAGGGAACCCCGCCTTCCGGTACTGCGACAGGAAGCTTCGGAACTGGCTGGATTCGTCCGTGCCCTCACGCGGAGTGAGAACTCTCAGGGCCGATGCCGACTTCATCCCCGCATGCACCGCTTCGTATACCCCGCTCTCTGCAACCGGGGCCGATGCCCACACGCCGATGTTCACCTTATCCCCGCCGATGAGGGCTTCTTCCAGAAGCGCCTGGGCCGGGGAAATGGTGAGCGGCCGCCCGCCCGAAAGCTGGATGAGCGTATCCACATCGAACTGCCCCCACTGCGACACCAGCGACGAAGCGAAAACCAGCACCTTGGCGCTGCTCTTGCGCTTGAGATTATCGGCACTGTACGGATTCAGGCGGCAGAGCGTGTCCATCGCGAACAGCGACAGCCTCACGGCAGCTTCCCGGAGGCCATCCGGATTCTCCGGAAGGAACTTCTCATACGGATCGTTCACCGGGTCCAGCAGAAGGTCTATGTGCTCCCCGGAGAAATCCGGCAGAAGATCCTCCCTGGGCGAACCGTCGATATTGTTCACGAAATCCGCCGTGAGGAGGCTCTCCGACAGGAGTATGGCCTTTTCAGACGGGCCGATGACGGCAATGCTGCCACCGGGGATGTCTGAACGGTAACCCTTCACAACGCCGTTGAGCCCTGATGTATCCTGAAGGATCTCATACACCAGAGGGATTGTGGGACGGGGCGTGAATACGGTTTCACGGCAGGAAACGAGTGCAGCGAGAGCCGCTATCGACAGTATGGTTGCAAGTCTTTTCATAACCTGCAAATTTAGTCATTTCCTATAAAATATGCAAAAGAGAGGGGCGTTTTGCATTTTTTGGTGAAAAAGCATATATTTGTCAAAATGTTTAAATGATTGATCAGATGAAATTCAGAACTCTGGCAATAGCCTTGGCAATCCTGCTGCCCTTGGCGGCATCGGCCCAGCAGGCCAATCGCCCCTCCACCGCAAACTACACATTCACAACGGATAAGGAGATTCCCGTAACCTCCGTGAAAAACCAGTACCGAAGCGGCACCTGCTGGTGCTTCTCCACCCTGTCGTTCCTGGAGTCGGAAGTAATCCGTCAGAAAGGCATAACGGACGAGAATCTGTATCCGGACTTTTCCGAAATGTTCATCGTCCGCTACTCCTACAGGGACAGGGGTATCAAATACGTCCGCCTGGACGGCAAACTGAACATGGCCGCCGGAAGCGATTTCGGCGATGTGATGGATGTGATCCGTGAGGAAGGCCTCGCTCCCCAGCAGGCATATTCCGGCATGAACTACGGCACGGAACTTCCCGTGCAGGGAGAACTGGACGCCGTGCTCAAGGCCTATGTGGAAGCCGTGGTGAAGAACCCCAACCGCACCCTTACCCCGGTGTGGCCCAAAGGTCTCGTGGGCATCCTGGATGCATACCTCGGACCCGTACCGGAGTATTTCAGCTACAATGGCGTAACCTATTCCCCGAAGTCCTTCAGGGACGCCATGGGCATCAATCCGGACGACTATATCGGCTTCACCTCCTACACCCATCATCCGTTCTACACCCAGTTCGCCATCGAGGTGGAAGACAACTGGCGCTGGACTCCCAGCTGGAACGTTCCCCTGGACGAATACATGGCCATCGTCGACAATGCTATCGAGAACGGCTACACCGTGCTCTGGGGAGGCGACGTTTCCGAACCCGGCTTCACCCGTGACGGCCTCGCGATCCTTCTGGATACGGAAAACAAGAGCACTGCCGGCTCGGACCAGGCCCGCTGGACCGGATCTGCAGACCAGGCCCGCCCCGAACCCCAGGTGTACAAAGAACTGGATGTAACCCAGGAAATCCGCCAGATGATGTTCGACAACAAAACCTCCACGGACGACCATGGCATGCACCTGTACGGTACCGCGCACGACCAGAACGGCACCAAGTACTACCTCATCAAGAACTCCTGGGGAGACACCGGTGCATATCACGGCACCTGGTACATGTCGGAGAGATTCGTCATGGCCAAGGCCCTTAACATCGTCGTCCACAAGGACGCCATTCCCGCTGAAATAGCCCAGAAGCTGGGCATACGCTAATGTCCATAGTTAAGCACATTCCCAATACAATCACTCTCTTGAACCTCCTGTCCGGGGTCGCGGGAGTGATTGTTACTTTAAGCGGAAACCCCGCCGCCGGATTCATATGCATGCTGGCGGCGGCTGTTTTCGACTTCTGCGACGGGCTCGCCGCAAGGCTCCTCGGCGCCCATTCGCCCATAGGCAAGGAAC
Source organism: Bacteroidales bacterium (assembly GCA_016290725.1). Taxonomy (GTDB): domain Bacteria; phylum Bacteroidota; class Bacteroidia; order Bacteroidales; family UBA932; genus Cryptobacteroides. Next base: position 4,386 of record JAEEUZ010000114.1, read on the forward strand.
TCGATTCACTCTCAGACGTAGTGAGTTTCGGCGTGTTACCTGCAGTAATGCTTTGGGTAGTTATGCCCAAGGGCGCGCCCCTGTATGTACACGTGATTCCGCTGCTTCTTGCAGCCTTCTCCGCATTAAGGCTTGCGAAGTTCAATCTGGACACCCGCCAGGAGAGCGATTTCATAGGTCTTCCCACCCCTGCGGCCGCCCTTCTTGTGGGTGCTCTTTCGCACTTCATGGAAGCCTCTCCCGCCACCTCTTTCTCGCAGTTTGCAGCCTCGTCTTTCTGGCTCATTCCGGCGCTCGCACTGGTGCTCTCGGCACTGCTTATTTCGGAGCTTCCGATGTTCGGAATGAAGATCAAAAAGGGGCATAAACTGCTGGACGGGAAACGCATCGTTTTCCTTGGTTTTGCCCTCCTTGCAGTGGCCTTTACAGTGGTATTTTCACTGCGTTGGAGCCTCGCAATCCTTCTGATCTTCGCATTTTACATCCTGGAGAACGTTTTTCTCTGGCTCTTTTGTAAGAAGCTGAAAACCAAATAATGAAACACGTTAGTTATGCGTGCTAACAAAAATGTTAAGCGCAAAAAACGGGCAAAAAGGAGGCAATTCCGGCTTGGTGTCTGGGGAATTCTCGGCATCCTCGCCTCAGTTGCCGTCTTCGTTGCCTGGCCCTATATAAAGCATGGCCGTTTTGCCACTCAGGGCTCGTCCGTGCCGGAGGGTTACGACTACTTCTGCCTTGACATTTCGCACTACAACGGAGCCATCCAATGGGACTCCCTGAAGGTGGCCATCGACCCCCGCGGATACACCACAAGAAGCGTCCTTCACGCCAAGAGAATTCTGCCCGTAAGATGGGTGGTCGTGAAGGCCACGGAAGGCGAGCAGATGGTGGACGACCGGTACCAGGATTTCTGGGCGGAAGCGGGCAGGATAAACACCAGCCGGGGGGCATATCATTTCTTCCGCAGCAGCAAGGATCCGCGCGTGCAGGCGGATAACTACATCGCCCGCGTAAAACTCCGCAAGACGGACCTCCCCCCTATCCTGGACGTGGAGACTATCCACAAGGGATGCACGCGCAAATTGCTTAACGACAGGGTTCTTACCTGGCTGGATATAATTGAGAAGCATTACGGCCGTAAGCCCATCGTATATACCTCAGACTCATTTGCCCGCAGTTATCTGTCTTCCGACATCACCGACAACTATCCCCTTTGGATAGCCCGCTACAACAGCGAGCCCCCGAAAACGTCGAATTGGAAGATATGGCAGTTCACCGACAAAGCCCTGGTGATAGGAGCCCCGGGCTATTCAGACCTTTCGGTGATTAGAGTAAACCCTTGATATCCCTAATCATAGCCTTGGCCACCGAACGTGACGCTCCGGTTCCGCCCAACTGTTCGCGAATGGCGTCATAGTCGGCAATCATACCCTGGCGATAGCGCTCGTCTTCAAGGATGCGGCGAACCTCCCGGACAAGGTTTCCGGATGTGAAGTATTCCTGCAGGTACTCCTTGAAAGCAGGCTTATTTATAATGAGATTCGCAAGCGAAATATATTTTATCTTGAGGATATTGCGGCCGATCAGATAGGTTATGGGCGAGGTCTTGTAGCCCACCACCTGGGGCACGCCCAGAATGGCGGCTTCCAGCGAGGCGGTGCCGGAGTTGATTACGGCGGCCTGCGCATGGCGCATCACCGAATACGTCTGGTTCTCTACCACATGCAGCCATGGGCGGCCTTCCAGCCAGTTCGCGTAATCCGCCTTCCTGCGGGAAGGAGGGGCGGCAAGAATGAACTGATACTCGCGGTAGGCGGGAATCTCGCGCATGCGTGACGCGAACTCCATGAAGGTTGGCATCATGGTGGAGATTTCGCCGCCGCGGGAGCCGGCAAGAAGGGCGATGTACGGCTTTACAGGAATGCCGTTGCGGCTCAGGAAAGCCTCGCCGTCCTCTTTGACGGCATCGGACTCAAGGATGGCATCCATCAGCGGATTGCCGCAGTATTCAAAGGGAACGCCCTTGCGCGTGAAATAATCCACCTCGAAGGGGAAGATTATGTACAGTTTGTCCACGCTGGCCTTGAGCTTGGCTATACGGCTTTCCCTGGATGCCCACACCTTGGGGGCGATATAGTAGAATACCTTGAACCCGCGAAGATGGGCGAACGAGGCAATGCGGAAATTGAATCCGGGATAGTCGATAAGGATAACCACGTCCGGCTTCCATTCCAGTATATCCTTCCGGCACATCTTATAGCGAAGGAAGAACTTCTTGAACATGGAGAAAACTTCCATGAAGCCCATCACCGCGCCCTCGTTGTAATCCACCACAAGCCCCTCCCCTTCCTGATTGGCGTGATACACGGCATCCATAAGAGGCCCGCCCCAGAAGCGGACATCGGCCTCGGAGTCTTCCGCGTACAATCCTTTCATAAGGTTGGACCCGTGCAGATCCCCCGACGCTTCACCTGCTATGATGTAGTACTTCATACGTGACGGGAGAGTTCCTTATAGTCAGTGCGGTCTATCCGGCAGGGAGTGATGGTGATCCAGCCGTCTTCGATGAGGCTATGGTCTGCATGCTCGGCTACTCCGTCCGGCTCGTCGTCTACGAAATCCCCAATCATCATATAGCCGGTTTCACCTTCCTCGAGGGGAGAGAACCTCTGGAGGCGGCCGAACAGGTTGGTGGGGTCATAGTGGGTGAGCCGCTCCGCGTCAAACTCCTGGAACTCCTTCACCCAGTGGCCGCGGCCCTGGCGGGCGAACTTCACGCCCTTGATTTCGCTGTCCGGGAGTTTGGGGAAGTTGATATTGTAGAAAAGCCCGTAGCTATCCTCCGGCCAGTTGTCCAGAAGGTCTTTCACAATTGCGGGAAGCCGTTTTTCCACAGCCGAGAAATCCGCCTGGCTTGAATAGTCGCAAATAGAAACGGCGATGGCCTTGCAGCCGTTCAGCGCGCCTTCTTCCGTTGCACCCAGGGTGGCGGAGTAGTTGGCGGCCGACGATGCGTTGGATCCATGGTTGATTCCGCAGATCACCAGGTCCGGATTTCGGTGCTCGTAGAAATATTCAAGCCCGAACTTCACGCAGGACGCAGGTGTGGCGTCCAGATAGTGCCAGCTGCCGGGGCTGAACTGGGGAAGCGGCTTATATGCAAGCTGCCTGTACCCCAGCGATACTGCCATCGACATTGCGCTCTGATGGACTTTCGGGGCCACTACCGTAACATCCCCGA
>JAEEUZ010000115.1 GCA_016290725.1 Bacteroidales bacterium
ACATTCCAAATTCGTAGTCTACCTTCTCGTAGAGAAACCGCCCTACACCAGACCCTGGTCCAGCATGGCGCCGGCAACCTTGATAAAGCCGGCGATGTTGGCACCGCGAACGTAGTTGATGTAGCCGTCCGGGTTCGTGCCGTATTTGAGGCAGGAGGCGTGGATGTCGGACATGATGCGGCGAAGGTGGGTGTCCACTTCCTCCGCGGTCCAGTGCTGACGGATGGAGTTCTGAGTCATTTCCAGGCCCGACGTTGCCACTCCGCCGGCGTTCGAAGCCTTACCGGGGGAATAGAGCAGCTTGGCGTTCTGGAATATGCCGATGGCGTCGGGTGTCGACGGCATGTTCGCGCCTTCGATTACGGCGTAGCAGCCGTTCTTCACCAGCGCTTCGGCATCGGCCTTCTCAATTTCGTTCTGAGTTGCGCAGGGAAGGGCGATATCGCAAGGGACGTTCCAGGGGCGCTGACCGGCGAAATATTGGGCTTTCGGAAATTTCTGCACATACTCGCTGATGCGGCCGCGGCGGATGTTCTTCAGCTGGAACACATATGCCATCTTCTCCTCGTCAAGGCCATCCGGGTCGTACATGTAGCCGTCGGAATCGGAGAGCGTGAGCACTTTCGCGCCCAGGCGCAAGGCTTTCTGCGCGGCGTACTGCGCCACGTTGCCGGCGCCGGAGATTACCACTCTCTGCCCCTCGAAGCTCTTGTTTTTGCCGGCGAGCATTTCCTGGGCGAAATAGCACACGCCGTAGCCGGTGGCCTCCGGGCGCAGGAGGCTGCCGCCCCATGCGAGGCCTTTGCCGGTGAGAGTTCCGGAGAACTCGTCGCGGAGGCGCTTGTACTGGCCGAAGAGGTAGCCGATTTCGCGTCCGCCAACGCCGATGTCCCCGGCGGGGACGTCGGTATCGGCCCCGATATGACGGCTGAGTTCCGTCATGAAGCTCTGGCAGAAGCGCATAACCTCGCCGTCGGACTTGCCGCGCGGGTAGAAATCCGAGCCGCCCTTGGCGCCGCCCATCGGCAGGGTTGTGAGGCTGTTCTTGAACGTTTGCTCGAAAGCCAGGAACTTCAGGATGCTGAGGTTTACGCTAGGGTGGAATCTTAAGCCGCCCTTGTACGGGCCCAGGGCGCTGTTCATCTGCACACGGAAACCGCGGTTGATGCGGATGGTTCCATGATCGTCCATCCACGGCACACGGAATATCACCGTGCGTTCCGGCTCGCTCATGCGCTCCAGAATCTTCTCATTGATAAGATACGGATTTGCCTCCAGGTAAGGCGCCACGCTTCCCACAACCTCTCCCACAGCCTGATGAAACTCCAGCTCCCCGGGATTCCTGGCCACAAGCTCCGCCATGAAGGCATCGATGTAAGTCTTCACGAACTTTTCCATAGGTCTACTAACTAATACCGGGGAGCAAATTTAAAAATTTTTATTAATGGATGCAAATCCTCACGACAGGAGCTCCTTGACGATGCCGGAGATGGTGCGGCCGTCGGAGAGGCCGGCGAGTGCTTTGTTCGCCGCGCCCATCACTTTGCCCATGTCCTTGATGGAGGTGGCGCCCACCTGGCCGATGATTTCCTGCACCTTGGCGCGCACTTCCTCAACGGAAAGCTGCTTGGGCAGGTACTTCTCCATAACGGCCGCTTCCGCGAGTTCATTGTCTGCAAGTTCCTGACGGCCCGCGGCCACAAACTGCTCCGCCGCCTCTTTGCGCTGCTTCACCAGTTTCTGGATCATTTTGAGGATGTCGCCGTCGGTTACTTCCTTGGCGCCGCCTTCGGCTGTTTTGAAAAGCAGAATCTCGCCCTTGATGGCGCGGGTTGCGTTCATTGCCACCGTATCCTTGGCCTTCATGGCCTCCTTGATGGCTTCCTGAATAGTTTGTTCGAGTGTCATATCTTGTTTATTCTTCTGAAAATTCGCGAATACGCTGCTCCTCCGAGCGCCGGCACACCAGAAGGCGGCCGCCCTTGAGGCTCACGATATAGCCCTCCAGGCCCTGCAGCACCACTTTGGCCGCATCTTCCGCATGCACGACGCAGTCCCGGCACTCGTGCAGGTGCACGGGGCCAACGGCGCCGTTGCCATCGGCATCCAGAGCCAGTTTGTCATGCAGGGACGCCCAGTTGCCCAGGTCGCTCCAGCCAAACGACGCGGGGTGGGTGTACACGAGGCCATCGGCACTGGCGGGCTCCATTACAGCGAAGTCGATGGAAATCTTTTCGCAGCCCGGGAAGATGCCCTCCACGTCGCCATTTTCCATGATTCGGTCCATATCTGCCGCAATCCCCGGCTTATACCGACGCAGGCAGCGCACTATCGTATCGGCATTCCAAACGAATATTCCGGCGTTCCACAGGAAATTCCCCGCCGCCAAATACGCCTCCGCGGTTGCCCGGTCCGGCTTTTCCAGAAATGCTTTCACGGGGACTACTTCAGATTTATCGACTTCGCTCGAAATGACAGAATTGTCATCTCGACCAAGGCCAGGAACGTTATTGTCATCTCGACCAAGGCCCTTGGGGCCGCGCGGAGAGATCTGTTCTATATACCCGTAGCCGGTTTCGGCCCGGGTGGGGTTTATGCCGATGGTAACGATCGCCTCTCGCTCCTTTGTAAACTCCAGAGCATTGCCGATGACGCGACGGAATTCGGGGGCGTCCATCACAACCGCATCGGCAGGGGTCACGACCACGTTCGCCGCGGGGTCTTCCCGCAGGATGTTCCAGCAGGCCCAGGCGATGCAGGGCGCCGTGTTTCGCGCCGCCGGCTCCGCCAGAATGTGCCCTGCAGGCACCTCCGGCAGCTGTTCACGCACGATATCCACGTACTTGGCGTTCGTCACCACCCAGAAATTCTGCATGGGCGCAATCCCCTGAAACCTGTCCGCCGTGAGCTGGATGAGCGTGCGCCCGCATCCCAGTATGTCGATAAACTGCTTGGGATACTCCGGCGTGCTGAGCGGCCAAAACCTGCTCCCCACTCCCCCCGCCATTATGACTATATGGTTACTCATATCTCTCTGTTTTCACAAATATAATGTTTTTTCACGAGTTAACTATCATGGCGCCCCGGCTCCCGAGCACCCAACCCGCGCGCGCCGTAAAATGCAACTCTCTCATTTTAAGGCGTTTACGAAAAGCTTCTGTGGATTTTTGCCACAGAAGGATTTCATAAAGCCCTGGTGCACAGAGAGTTATACTTTACGGGCCCACGACGCCGGTGACGAGCTTGAAGACGCCGGGGTAGGAGTCGAAGCGGACCGTGCGGATGTTGTCGGCAGGGGTGTGGTAGTGGGGGAAGGCGCTGCCCTCCTGGTTTTCAAGGAAGATGCAGGGGACGCCACGGACGGCGAAGGGGTAGTGGTCGCTGTTGGCGGCAAGCTCGCCGCGTTCGAGGGAGGTGAAAAGGCCCTGGGAAGCGTTCACGGCTTCAAAGCGGGGGAACCACGGCATGCCCGCATCGCTTAACTCGCAGTAGAGCGCAGGATTGTCGTCGCCAATCATGTCGATATTGAACAGGAAACGTATCTGCTCCAGGGGCACAAGCGGGTGCTCGGCGAAATAGGTGGAGCCGCGGAGGTTGGCATCCTCGCCGGAGAAGGCGATGAAGTACATGTCGAATTCGGGCCGATGAGCGGCGTAGTACGCCGCCAGTGTGACGATGGTCGCCGTGCCGGAGGCGTTGTCGTTGGCGCCGGGGTAGTAGACATGCCGGCCCAGATTGCCAAGGTGGTCGTAATGGGCGGTGAAAACGTAGCAGCTGTCGTGACGGGCGCCATCAACGCGGGCCACAACATTAAACAACTCATATCCAGAGAGGAACTCGTTGTCCACATCAAGCTTCACGCGCGAAACCCCCTCGATAGCCTCCGGAGTCACCCACACGATGGGCTTGTCCACCACGCGGTGACCGTACGCCTTGAAGAACTTGATCGGCGCGGCCCAGGTGAAGAGGAGACCGGCGTTCGGGGCGCCATCGGCCTTCTGCAAACGGGAAAAGACGTCGCGATGCTTGTACGAGAACCAGAAATCGCAGCAAACCATGGCGTTGGCATATTCGGGCCTATCGAGGTCCGCGAAGATGCGGTCCGGGTCGAAAGCCGCCGTGTCAATGACGTACACCGGGAACTCCCCATGAACTCCAGGCGAGTACTCGCGCATCGAAAAATCCACGCCAGGGCGCAGCCTGTGCCCATCGGCCCACATTTTCACCGTGCCGGGAAAGGTATTTATGTCGATGGTGAAGTGCTGCCGCGTCACATCATCGGCCCCCACCTTCCGGAACTCGCGCTCCAGATACCGGCCCGCCTTGTTCGCCCCGCCGCGCGCATACCCGCGCCCCTGATACTTTGCCGATGCGAGCTCCTTCACAACGCGCCTGAACAGCCTGGCGTCCTGCGCCCCCGCCGGAATGGCGAGAGCAACCAACATCGCCGCGATTAAGAATCTTTTACACATTGCCCGTGAAATACAACTTATTGATTTATAACATTTTATGCAAACCTTCTGTGGCGTTTTTCCACAGAAGAAATCCGTAAACCCCTGAGTGTCAGCGACATACATTTCACGCTACGACAGGAAAGGGGTGGGGGTCAAAACCAGAGCCGGGGCCGACTACACATACACCCAGCTCAAGCCGCCTTTGTTGAGGACGATTTCGGAACCGTCTGCAAGGACGAGATACACGTGGCCGTTGTCCTGGCGAACTTCGCGGAACATCGAGTCGCCATCGGCACCGGGCTTGCCAACCGCGGGGCCAAGCTTAGTCCAGCCGGAGCCGTTGTCGTACGATACCCACCAGGAGTCGTCTTCCACCTTGAGCTGCGGAGTGGCGGCATCGGAGCGGACTTTGGCTCCATCGGCAAGAATCCATTCCCCGTCAAGAGTCCAATACCATGCGCCTTCGAACTCTTTTATGCCAATGAGCGGCGTGTGCGCATCCTCTCCGTTCTTGCCGTTGTAGATGGTCACGGGGCTGCTGGTGCCGAAGGTTATGGTGTAACCGATGGTTTTTCCGTTCTCCATCACGGGCACCACATCCTTCACGTAATCCCTTGAGTTAAGCACATTTACAATTTGCTGAAGCGAGCCGATGGTGGTGTTCATCTGGTTGCAGAACGCCTCCAGACGCGCAATCCGCGCCTCGTGGTCGTTCAGCTTGTCCCAGATTTTCTTGTGGCAGCCGGTGAGCATGGCCATGGCCGCGAGAAGTATGAGGATGTAACGTTTCATATATAAGGGCGTTTGCCAGCAAAGTTAAGACTTTTTCAGATATTGCTGCCTCCGCGACGGTGGAAACTTCTCGATGGCGTAGCGGAGCATCGTGCGGGGCATGGTCTGGAAGCGGGGCGCAAGGTAGGCCTCCAGGGCTTTTTGGTCGCGCTTGCCGGCTTCGCGGAGGAGCCAGCCCACGGCTTTGTGGATGAGGTCGTGGGGATGGTGGAGGAGGATATCGGCAATGGCAAAGGTGTCGCGGAGCTGCCCGTGACGGATGAAGGTCATGGTGCTCACTATGCCGATGCGCTGCTCCCAGATGGTCTTCCCTTGAGCCGCCAGGTCGTAGAGGAGCGTGCGGTCCTTGTCCAGAAGCCACTCACCGAGGAGCGGGTAGCAGCTGAGGTCCACCAGGTCCCAGTTGTTGATGCCTTTCGTGTGCGATAAGTAGAAGTCGATGTACTCCTGCCGGCGGGGCTTATTATGCTTGAACATCTCCACCAGGGCCAGCAGCGCCGCCAGACGAACTTCGTGATATTCGCTGTTCAGGCACTCCTCCAGCTCCTCCATGCCGATGCCCCTCCAGCACTCCTTCACCACGGCGCGCGTCACCGGAACCTTGATTCCCAGGAACTTATCGCCCTCGCCGTACTGTCCGGGACCCGTCTTGAAAAAGCGCGACAGCCCTTCCACCTGGGAAGGATCGGCATGTGCAAGCATTTGCTCTAAGAGGAGGTTATCAGAGGCCATTGTCTTCGATTTTCGTGTAAAGATACATTTTTTACGCTAACTTTGCGGCGTGAAAACAGAAAATCCCTTTATGCCGATAGCGCCCCTGGCCGATGCCGCCCCTTCCAAGAAGCTCATTCTCTGGGACTTGGATGGTACGCTCATCGACACCTTGGAAGATTTGGCCGATGCCGTGAACCACGCCCTCTCCCTGCGCGGCCTGCCCCTCCACACCCTCGCGGAATACCGCCGCATGGTGGGGCACGGAATCCGGAACCTTGTTACGCAGGCCCTCCCGCAGGCATTCCAGGCCGATGACGCCTATATCGACTCCGCCCTGGCCGATTTCAAGGCCTACTACTCCGCCCACATCGACGTCCACACCCGTCCCTATCCGGGGATGCAAGAGTTGCTGAACTCTTTGGCCGCCGCGGGCGTGAAAATGGCCGTTGCCTCCAACAAATTCCAGGAAGGCACGGAACACCTCATCCGGGAATTCTTCCCCTCGGTGCACTTTGTCGCCATCCTCGGCAACCGGCCCGGATACCCCCTGAAGCCCTCACCTGAAATCGTACAAGAAGTGCTTGCCTCAGCGGGCATATCCCCCTCCGACGCCATTCTGGTGGGCGATTCCCCAACCGACATGCGCACCGCCGCCAACGGCGGCATCGACTCCCTTGCCGTCAGCTGGGGCTACCGCTCGGAAGAAGATCTTGCGGGCCACCGCATCGTCCACTCCGTGGAAGAACTCCGGGAGTGCCTAACTACTCCTCCAGGCGGCCGAAGTCGCTCCAGCCGGGTTGGAGCTTGCCGGCGTGGCAGTCGCGGATGAACTTGGTCAGCGTGTACTGCGCGTAATCCGGACGGCCAGTGTGCTGATAGTGCTGGATGCGGTCCACCTTGATGCGGCGGTAGGTCGATGGGAAGGATTGGAAGTGCTGCCAGGCCTGCCGATCGGCCTTGAGAGCATCCAGAACCCAGTCCTCAAAGACAAAGCTGTCGGGATCCAGCGAAGGCGCCACAGCCAGGCCCGCGGGCGTCATTTCTCCAAGGCGCACCAGACGGCGGCAGCGCGCCAGGTTCTGCTCGCACCAGTTGGAACCGCGGCGCCGTGGCGTGAAATGCTGCACGGGCTTGCCGTCGTCGATCCGCTTCTGAGTGCTGTCAATCCAGCCGAAGCATAGGGCCACCTCAACGGCATCGACATACCGAATCACACCGGGGCAATCCGCCGCAGCCCGGTTCACTCGAAGCCAGAAGTCCGCCGCCGTGGCGTGGTTTTCCAGATACCACGCGTACAGCTCCTCGCGAGAGTGTATGTCAAGCAGGTTGGTAACTTCCATTATCCCTCGTTTTGATACTTTTTCTTCAAAGATAGCGGTTTCCTCCGACATTTCTCCCGGTTCATCCAGGATTTAGGCCGTTTTTCTGGATGAATTGCCGTTTTTGCCCAGTTCATCCAGGATTTTGCCCGATTTCCTGGACGAGTCAACGATTTTCCCCCAAAAGCCGTATATTTACACCGTGAAAACCGAACGCCATCCTTTCGAGCCCTTCTTGCCCCCGGGCGCCCGCATCCTCTTCCTGGGCAGCTTCCCGCCCCAGCCCCACCGCTGGTGCATGCCCTTCTATTACCCCAACTGGATAAACGACTTC
>JAEEUZ010000116.1 GCA_016290725.1 Bacteroidales bacterium
AAGTCGCATCGTCCATTGATTGCTTCAACGCCGCACACCCTGACTCTCCTGTCGAAGTCAGCCAGATAAAGCAGAAGTTTGGCGAGCTTCGAATCTACCACCACAACGCTCCAGAGGATATCAGACTGCTTATAGACGAGGCCATCGAGGCATCCTGGCACACCTGCGAACGCTGCGGCGCCACCATTGGCGTCACCACCAACCTGGAAGGTTACCGGCTCACCCTCTGCCCGGAATGCCGCAAGGAAATCAAACCGAGGATACCTATAAAACAAAGAATTGTAATTCGAAGAAGGCTTAGTAATTATGGTGAAATTCATGATTGAGATACCCAGCGAAGAGTGTTTTCAGAGATGCATAAAAGCGGCCAAGAAATACATCGCTGCATATGATGACCTAAAAGAGCACAATGTCGGAATCAATGTCGTTATTCAAGCAATAAGGGCTGACGATGTAATGTCTCTTTGTAAACAATATGGGCTAAAAGCAAAAACTGCTACCACACTACTCGAAATGTATCTTACTGATTTGGTCGAGGATCATCGAAAATACTATAAAAAAGTAGTTGAGAACCTGACACCACTCGTGGCGTCGCAAAAAAATGAATCGTCACAACTCAATCCAACCCTCATCCTTGATAACTATAGAGAAACTGATAGTAATTCAGCAGCGTTACAAATGGCAAAGGAGGTCATTTATTCGCCTGGGAAGCGTGAACATAATCCTTTCTTGCTCGTTGGAGATTTCGGGTGTGGGAAAACGCACTTAGTGAACGCAATTGGGAATGCCCTTAAAAACGGGAACTTAGCCATGACAATCCTCTATGTTACGGGAGATGAGTTTAAGCGTCAGTATATGGATGCTGTTAAGTCGAACAAATTAGTTGAATTTAAGGACCGGTATGACAAGGTTGATGTTTTAATCCTGGACAATCTTCAGGACCTTGTAGGACCAGGGACACAGAACTGCTTCTTCCATGTCATGGATCAGATGTACCAAAAAGACAAGCAGATGGTACTGACATGCAATCAAGGACTCGGTGACTTAAAGGGCGTGCTCGAAGCAAGAATAATCGAGCATCTCCGTTGGGGAACAACGATTGAGATTGGCAAACTAGAATAATGACAACCCTAAAAACATCGTCCAAACGCCCTGTGACCGTGGACAGTAGACGCGGCAGCACTTTGGCACAAGCTTGCATTACCTTTGGGCCCATGAATCCACATGAGCCCATTTTTGTTGCCCCACCCATCACCGAAATCCCAGATTACGTCTGGTTGCCTCGTTATGACCGCCCCTCCTGGATTCCCGGAAGGCCCGTAAAGAAACCCAAAGACACCAGCCGACGAATCCCTCATCCCGACGCCGAAACTGCCCTGAAAGCCGCCAAAAAGGCCTGCCGCGAGAAGGCGGGCCGATGGCTCGGAAGAGCCCCGGAAGGCTCTGGGACGATAACATTCTGCGTTTACGAGGACAGGAAGGTCGTAGAGCGTCACGTAGTGCGCTCTTAGTCCACTCCGTGCACTTCGTACCCGCCCCACTTTCAGAACTTGCAAAAGTGTTTCAGAATTTGCAAAAGAAACAGGCCCCGGCCGCTCTCCATTTTGTTTTTTCGGGGAAGAACTGTAAATTTGTTCTGTTTAAACAGAATAAACACTAACCACATATGTTGTCTATGAAAGAAGAAGGCAAAATCTTATACGAAGCCCCTGTCGTAACCGTAGTCGAAGTCAAGACCGAGGCTTTTGTCTGCCAGTCGCCGCAACAGAATAAAAACTCCATCAACGATTGGACTGATGGCGGAACCATCGATGACACTATCTACATGTAATCAAGAAAAACAGACAAATCATGAATAATAAGCGTTTCATTCTTGCAGCCGCCGCAGTGGTACTTGCAGCCTGCAGCCAGGAAGTGTTGGAACCCGCCGTGGAGCAGGTCCCTGTTTCCCTCACATACAGCACAGTGGATGCCGTTGAATCCAAAGCCGCCCAGAACCTGAACGAAGGCACCTTCGCCAGCGGAGAGAGCGTTTTAGTTCGCGTCAGCAACACCGGTACTGGTTCCTGGACGGATTACACCTTTACCACCGGAGATGCAGGCGCCATGACCCCTCCCAATCCCGGACCGTACTATCCTGCCGGTTCTCAGAACATCGACATCGTGGCCTACTATCCCGCCACGGCTGGTACGTCGTTCACCGTGGCTACCGACCAGACCGCCGATGCCTCCTACAAGGCCAGCGACCTGATGTTCGCCTCCGTCACCAACCAGGCCAAGCAGGCCGCACCTGTGAACCTTGCCTTCTCCCACAAGATGACCAAGCTTAACGTGAACATAACCGCCGGGCAGGGCGTAAGCAGCATCAACAGCCTCAGTGTCCTGAACGTGAAGCCCACCGTGTCCTTCGACAAGGCAACTGGAGCCGTGGGTAGCGCCAGCGGTGACGCTACCTCCATTGCTATGAGCAACAACGGAGCAGTGGTGATCCCCGCCCAGACCATAGACGGAGGGTTGCTCTCTATTGTCACCGACAAGGGCACGGCCATCTACAGTGTTGCCAGCAAGGAGTTCGCTGCCGGTCAGCTCTATACCATCAACATCACCGTGAATCTTCGCGCCGTGGGCACGACGACGGCCATCACGGGCTGGACGAGCGAAGGCACCGTAACGGTGAATCCCGTGACCAACCAGAAGACGCCTGCGGGCTTGAAAGCCATTGATATGGGCAACGGATTGAAGTGGGCGAACATGAACGTGGGTGCCGAGTCCGAAACCGACTACGGCGATTACTTCGCGTGGGGCGAGACCATGCCTTATTATCAGGAAGGATACGCACAGGAGAGCCCTTGCACACACTGGATTAGCGGCAAGTCGGGCTATAACTGGACGAACTACTCCTTATGTAACGGGACGAATACAACAATGATTAAGTATTGTATCGACAGCAACTATGGCTACGTGGACAACAAGACCATGCTGGAGCGTACCCATGATGCTGCGAGTGCCAACTGGGGCGGAGGCTGGCGCACGCCGACGGATGCCGAGTGGACGTGGCTGCGCGAGAATTGCACCTGGACATGGACGACTCAGGACGGCGTGAACGGTATGCTTGTGACCAGCAAGATTGCCGGCTACACGGACAACACCATCTTCCTGCCTGCCGCGGGGTACCGGTTCACTGCCAACCTTAACTATGAGGGCTCCTACGGCTACTACTGGTCTTCCTCCCTGTACAGCTCCTACTCGGATGGCGCCAGGCGCGTGTACTTCTATTCGGGTGGAGTCAACAGGAGCGACAACAACCGCTGCGTCGGCCAGTCTGTTCGTCCCGTCATGGAATAATCGGCCCTTTACCCTCTATATCCGCCTCCAGCCGTTCCCACCCGAACGCCGGAGGCGGTTGTTTTTATGCCCAGTCCTTTCCCGTTCGCTTTCTTCCGGGCCGATGCCGATATCAAAGCGGTCAAGCCCTCTTCACTCCGCAACGCTGTCCACTTTGTCCACTCCGTGCACTTCGTCCCCGCTTTCCCCCGGTACCCGGCAGCAGCCCTCTTTCGAGGAGATTCGCTGCCGCTATTTGGCAAGTTTTATTTATCTTTGTTGTAATCTTATCCAACACACATGGCAAAGAACTACTTCGACAGGTATATCTGGCTGACTGACGTCATCAACCGGCACGGGCACATCATGATGAGCTGTGGTACAGCTCTTCTCTCAACGAGAAGCGGTACCGAAGACGCGGAGGCCTGTGCGCACATCGCAATGAAAATACTGTAGACTGTAAGCATTCGAAATTACCACCCCTTTATCACTTTTAAATGTCATCGTAACATATTCATCATTTACACCATGAAACCTACAAGTAAAAACATTCAGAAATTTAGAGACGATATTCAGCAGAAGACTCTCCAGGAGTTCGAGAAGGTGTTCGGCCCCATTGAAGAAATCAAGAAGAAATTCTCCCAGACAGAGTGGCGTGTCATAATGAACAGCGAGCGGTACAAAGGAGTCGAGGAGGCCGTGAAGGAGGCAGAGATTGCCATGGATATGCTGCTGGACAAGTGGGAAGACATCTGCACGCTTACGGAGTATATGACTTCCGGCGAATGGCAGAAGGACTTCGAGGCTGACGAACGTGGCGAGATTCGCAAGGAACTGCCCAGAGGAGTTCTTGCAGAGGACTCCCTCTACAACACCCTGGACCGTTTCAAGGATGTCATCGGCCAGATGGCAGAGATACTGGATCAGGTTGATTTTCCTGATGAAGAAGAGGAGCAGTCATAGCTGAGGCCCCGAATTGACGCTCGGCCAGTGGGTGGGTCATATTATACCCTCTGTTGGCTCGATTCTTTCACAAAATAGTTTTGTTTATTTCGAGTTAATCCTTACCTTTGCGTTGAATCGCAACGCGCGTTACAGTAATATGTGTTACTAAAAAGCGGGACCTATGAAATTTTACGACAGAGAACAAGAGATGGAGGCGCTCCGGAAGATTGAAGCGCTTTCTGAGCACGATGCCCAGATGACGGTCATTACCGGACGTCGGCGCATTGGCAAAACCACCCTCATCAAGAAGGCTTTCACCCGCATTCCCTTCGTGTATTTCTTCGTAGGAAAGAAGAGTGAGACGCTGCTTTGCGGGGAACTTGTCGAGATCATCCGGGAATCCCTGGGAGAAGAACTTGGTGTCTTCAGTGATTTTTCAAGGCTATTGAAAGCTATAATGGGCATTAGCAAACACCGTAATTTCACATTGGTGCTGGATGAGTTCCAAAACCTTTCCCACACACGCGGATCCATTTATTCCGATATACAGAATGTTTGGGACGACAACAAAGAGGAGAGCAAGATTAACCTGGTGGTCTGCGGCTCTATCTACTCAAAGATGAAAAAGATTTTCGATGACAAGGACGAGCCTTTGTACGGAAGGGCTACCGCACGCTTCAAGGTACGGCCGTTTTCCATCTCCACCGTAAAGGAAATTATGAGGGATATCAAGCCGGATTATACCAACGAAGACCTTCTGGCGATGTATATGATAACCGGAGGGGTGGCAAAATATGTGGAGCAACTGGTAACGCGAGGTGCCCTCACCAAGGACGAAATCATCCGAGATGCCCTTTCCGTGGGCTCCTACTTCCTCGACGAAGGCCAGGAAATGCTCCGGGATGAGTTCGGGAAAGACTACGGCAACTATTTTTCTATCCTGTCTGCCCTGGCAACGGGAGAGACTTCCCGCGGTGAAATCAAAAGCTATACAGGCGTAGAGGCTGGCGGGTACCTGGATAAACTGGAAAACGATTACGGTATCATTGCCCGCAGGCGTCCCTACCTAGCAGGAGAGAAATCCAAGAATGTGGAGTACTCCATATCTGATAACTTCCTGAACTTCTGGTTCCGCTTCATCTACCGTTACCGGAGTGCCGTGGAAGTGGGCAACCTGGAATGGATCAAGGATAAGGTTATGGCCGATTATGAAACCTATTCCGGTCTGGTCCTGGAACGTTATTTCCGGCAGTTATATGCCGAGACCGGCAGGTACAATCTGGTCACAAACTATTGGAAGAAAAAGGACGGGAAGGACGAGATTGATATCATAGCTGTCAATGAGGCCGATAAGGAACTGGTAATCGGAGAAATCAAGCGAAATCCGGAAAAGATCGATCTAACGGAACTCACAGAGAAAGCACAGGGCATTGTCCTGTACCATAAAAGATGGGACATAAGATATGTGGGTCTGTCGTTGAAAGAAATGTAACCACTGTAAGATTTTCGATCGCCGGCAGTATATAGTATATGTCAACACTAAAAAAGGTACTATGGCGAACAAAAAATCTGACGTAAAAGCGAAGAAGGAATTTGTAAAGCTCCTGAAAAACAAGGGATTTGGAGGGACGAAAGGACGGGGGGCCAATCCTATCAAACCGATTGTATGAAAGACATCTTCCAGGGACTGAACAACAGGCAGGCGGAGGCCGTGAAGACTACCGAGGGCCGCATCCGCGTGGTGGCGGGCGCCGGGACGGGCAAGACCAAGGCTCTCACCCACCGCTACGCTTACATTGTCAACGTGCTGGGCATTGACCCGGCCAATATCCTCTGCCTCACTTTCACCAACAAGGCGGCGGCGGAGATGCGCAGCCGTATCTCCGAGATGGTCCAGAGCGGGGATTACAACGATTTCGTGTGCACGCTTCACGGATTCTGCGTGAAGTTCCTGAGGCAAGAGATTTATCGGCTGGGGTTCCCCAAGACTTTTACCATCCTGGATGAGGAGGACTCCAAGGCCATAGCCAAGCAGGCGATGGACGAGATGGGCCTGAAGCGCACGGACAAGACCGTCCGCCAGTTCCTCGAATCCGTAGCCAAGGACAAGGCCCTCAATGGCTACATTCAGACCTATATGCTCCCCGGGTGCAAGATAAGCGACGAGATGCGCCGCACTTCCCGCCTGGCGGGCTATGTATCCCGTCAGATGAAGCACTATGCGCTGGATTTTGACGACCTGATGAATGTCACCAAGTACATCCTGGACCACTTCCAGAATGCGGCCGAGCATTGGCAGAACACGCTCAACTACATTATGGTGGACGAGGCCCAGGATTGCAACCTGGACGACTGGGACCTGGTAGAGCGCCTGAGTGCCAAGCACAGGAACCTCTTTGTGGTCGGGGATCCGGACCAGGCCATCTACGAGTGGCGCGGCGCCCGGCCGGATCTTTTCGTAAACTTCGCGGCAGACAAGACCATCATCCTGGATGAGAACTACCGTTCCACGCCCCGCATCCTGGACGTAGCCAACTGCGTCATAGCCAATAACCAGAACCGCATCCCCAAGGATCTTTTCACGCGAAAGGCCGAAGGAAAAGCGGTCATCCACTTCCACGGTCGCAGCGAGAAGGAGGAGATGGAGTGGATTGTCTCCCAGATACGGATGCTCCTGGGAAACGGTGCCGGCATCAACGACATCGCCATCCTCTACCGCAGCACCCACCAGTCCCGGGCTATCGAGCAGGAGTTGCTGAACGCCCACCTCGAGTACACCATCTGGGGCGGAACGCGCTTTTTCGAGAGGAAGGAGATCAAGGATGCCCTCAGCTATCTCCGCCTGGTCTCCAACCAGGACGACGACCTCTCCTTCGAGCGCATCATCAATGTCCCTTCCCGGAAACTGGGAAAGAAGTTCCTGGACAGCGTCCGGGATACGGCCGAGCGGGAAGGAATCTCCCTTTACAGTGCCCTGCAGGTCTATTTCCCCGATAAGGCATCGGCCTTTATTGACCTCATTGAAGATGCCAAACAGTTTGCCCGGGAGAACCGTGTGAGTGACCTCCTGAACCGCATCCTGGAAGGCTCCGGCTACAAGAGGATGGTCCGGGAAGACCAGGACGAAGACCGCCTGGAGAACCTGGACGAGTTCCTGAGTTCCATCCGCTTCTACGAGAGTGTCCGCACCCCGGATGAAAGCACCCTGGCAGATTACCTGCAGGACGTGGCGCTCTATACCAATGACGACCATCGGCGGGACACCCCTACCCTGAAACTTATGACCATCCACCAGGCGAAGGGCCTGGAG
>JAEEUZ010000117.1 GCA_016290725.1 Bacteroidales bacterium
GTGCCGATGCCAAGTGCGTGGCCGTTGGAAAGGGCGCCGCTTCCGGTGTACTTGCCAAAGGATGCGCTTGATTTATCGGTAGTGGAATTCATCGTCAGGTTCGAGGCAACGAATACGCCCACATCGCCGTTGCTCTCGTACATCCGGTCTGTAACAGTTACCTCAATAGTCGCGGTAAAACCATCCGGAATACCTGCAAGTTTAGGCGTAACGATATGCGTACGGGCATTATTGGCAGTTGTTGCGCAGCGGAAATAACCCACTCTGGAGTATACTGCACTGTTGCCGTAGAAGCCCCAGCCGTGGGACATGCGTGTGCCTTCGGTAATCTCGAAGTTGTTGCCCCATAGGCGCGTGCTGGTAGAACTGTACTTTTCAAATGTGCCGACCGGGTCCTCACCGGTAATGGGTGCCAGTGTGTGTGGTCTGGGCATGAATCCGGCAGCGCCGTCGAACTCGTCCGGGCCGTAGTGAATCTCGGAGAAGTCTTCGCCAAGGATGATGTCGCCAACGCCGGCATTCTTTACTGTGGATGCGTCTACCCTGGTGAAGGGAAGCGTGTGAGCTTTCACAGCACTGGAAGTCTTGACGGCACCTTCGGTGGTGTCCGTTACTTTGAACCAGTAATCTGTATCCTGCTCCAGTCCGCCGAAGACGAACTTCGGCTGTTTACCGTCCCAGCAACCGTTACCTCCAGGGATGACGTGACTTACAACAAGCTGGGAACACGCCTCATCCTTGTACAGGGCGATAGTCCATGGCTTGCTCACATCGTCGGAAGCGGACACTCCTTCTGTCCAGGTGAAGGACAGGGAAGAAGAGGATGCCGTGCAGAAACTGGCCTGGATATCGGGCACCTCTTCCAGAGAGACAATCTGCACTTTCACATCGTCCAGGAAGAAGCGGTTCTTGGTGTCGACGTTCTGATATGAGCCGATGAGCAGGCAGCTGTTGCGGTTGACGCCCTCTATCCTTATGGTTTTGGTGGTCCAGCTCTTCACCTCCGTGTCAAGCGGATAGCCGTCGGAGAGCGATGCACCGGTGTATTTGCCGCCATTACCGGAGAAAGCGGGACTGGTGCTTTCCTTCTGATCCGGAGCAAGGACAAGATTAAGGGTGGAATGGTCGTTGACGAAGACCGCGACATCTACATCGGTGCCACTGTTGTATACGCTGGAAGTTACGGTAACATCCACAGTTGCCGTCATCCCCTCAGGGATACAGGAAAGCGCCGGAGAAACGATGTGCGTGCGCGCGCCGGAGGACGATGAGCCCACTCGCAGATAGCCGGCATAAGAGTACACCGAACTGTTGCCGAAGAAGCCCCAGTTGTACAGCCTCTTGTCGGATGCCACCCTGGCCTCGCCGTAAATACGGCCGGAAGTGTTGTCGAAAACCAGGAAACTCCCGTCGTCTTCAGTATAATTGCCGCTTAATTTGTCCAGGGGTTTGCCGGAGGGAATGAAGCCGGCCGCATTGGCAAGCATATCTGCTCCCCAGCCAATCTCGGAGAAGTCTTCGGCAAGGATGACATCTCCCACGGCGGCAGTGCTAAGCTTGTAGGGATCTACGACGGTAAAGGCCTCTGTGGTGCCCTGGACGGGGTCTGACTTGTCTCCGTTGAGGGCGTTTGTCACTACAAAGTAATAGGTAGTGGCGGGCTCAAGGCTGCCGAAGGTAAAGCGCAGTGCCTTCCCGCCCCAGCAGGAGCTTTCGGCAGGAACATCAAACGAGAGCAGAGGATCCGTGCAGGCGGCGTCCTTGAAGAGTTCCAGCTTATATGGCACTTCTGCATCTTCCGCCGCCGTTCCGCCGACAGTCCATCCAAAGACCAGGGATGAAGAAGACGCCTTTACGAATTCGGCTACAGGCTTTTCGCGAGCAACCTCATTCTTGTATTCACTTACGGTGAAAGCCTTGGGCCGTATCATGTTTTCTGTGTAAACATTCCCGTAGCGGTCGGTAATCTTAACGGTAACAGGGGTGTCCGGGGCTGATGCCGTTGCCTGGAAGAAATGGCGCCACTTGGCGGTGCTGAAGGTAGTGGTGCCGCTGTTCTTATTAAAGCGAGGGATGGTCATGGCCTCGATGTGAAGCGGATCATACACGCCCACTTCGGCCACTTCGAGCGGCGTTCCGTTTTCGGAAATTTCCACCGACCAGTCGTCGTCATAATCCCAGACGTTCACGAGGATCACATTCTCCCCGTAGCTCTGGATATGATTGTAATACTTCGGATATCCTTCCGCGCTGGAACGATCTTCGGAGATTACCTCTTTAACCTTGTTCATGTCGTAGGCGCGGAACTGGTAATCGCGGCTCTGGAGGGCGGCCTGATAGTAATGGGTTGTCTGAGTGCCGTTAACCGTCCAAACGGTGTATCCTCCGGGTGCGCCGTCCTGGGCGATGTGGATGCCGGGCGTGTGATATCCGCTCCACCACCAGCTGGCGCAGACGGCGCCGCTGTTGTGCTCCGTGAAGGTGGAAGTCCAGTTTTTATTGAAGATATTGTGCGTGTGGCCGCTCAGGTACTGCACGTTATAGCCGTCGAATATGCCGATGAAAGTGTCCAGGTCGGCATCCGCGCCGTTCAGAGTTTCGTTCCACTCGATGCCCGAAGGACGTGCCAGGGGTTCGTGGGCAGTGACGAAGACAGGAGTGCTCTTGTCCACGTACGAGAGGTCTTTACGCAGCCACTCCAGCTGCTCGGCGGTGAAGTTCTTGGCGTATTTGCTGCGGTTTTCCTCGCCGGGTTCCACGCCGGTGAAGTCCATGTTGTCCATCACAATGTAGTGGATCTTGCCAAGGTTGAAGGAATAGTAGTCCGGGGAAAGGTTCTCCGTGTATTTGAAGGCTTTCTCCCAGTCTCCGGCCTTTTCCATCTCGTTGTCGTGGTTACCCATCGTATGGAAGAAGGGAACCCCGTCAAAGTACCCGTTCATTGTCTGGAGATAATCGGCAAACCCGTAGTTGTTGGATACCCAGTACATATCCCAGGTCATGTCGCCGAGGGTGAGGCAATATACCTTTCCGGGGGCGGCTGCAATTTCCTTTTTCATGAATTCAGCCACTTTGTCGAACTGGGCGAGGTCGTTGGTGCGGCGTGCAAGATGCATGTCGCCAAGGACGAGGAGGGTGTAGTTGTCGTTGGAGACGGGGCGGAGCTCGAAGTCAACCTCTTCCGGGGTGTCCACATCGGCCTGGAGGGGCTTCCAGAAGGCGGGGAGTATGCCATCGAGCGGTGCTTCATAGCCGCTGGGGATGGTAATGAACACATATTTCCACTTTTTGTCGGACTGGAGACGGTAGTTGCCGTCGGCATCGGTCTTGACGATATTTACGCCGTCGGAAACCAGCACGTCCGGCACTCCGGCACCCTGGCAGAGAACCTTGCCTGTGATGTTGGCGGCTTCAGGCTCCATGGCCTCCTGCTCGATGGTAACCGTTTCGCTGCCGGCTTCGTTGGAGAAGACGATCTGGCCGCTGCGGGGGCTTTCCTCGGGGTTAGGCTGAACCTCGAATTGGAAGATATAGTCGATGAGGCCCTTGGTGGTTATGTCGGTAATCCAGCCCTGAGCATCCTGCGAGATGGCGGCGGTAACGTTCGAATTCGCCTTGGCGGTGATTGTTACCATGCCGCCCTGGGCGCTCACGGGAATTGCGGATTCTGTGAGCAGCAGGGCGCCTTTTTGCTTCTGTATCACCTCGATTGTCTTGCTGTCTTCCCCGCAGATGAGGGTTACAGTTGCGCTTCTGGGGGAGTAATCTGCGTTGGCGTTGGCACTCACGGTGACGGTGGCATCGCCTTTCTGGCCGCTGCGCGGTTCCACGGAGAGCCAACCCTCGCTGGAGGAAGCTGTCCAATCCAGCGTTGCGGAGAAGGCAATCTGCTTGGAGTCGCCCTCATCGGAGAGAACAACACTTCCTGTTGTCTTCACCGTGATTTGTCCCTTTACCGGTTCCGGTTCGGGTTCAGTCTCTTTGCAGCCCCAAAGAACCAGGAAAGGTAAAAGAAGGAGATACAGATACTTTTTCATAATATGTAATGCTTATTGTTTACAGTTTGAATTCACTTCTTCCCCTCCACTGCTCCGGAATTGTAAGCCCAAGGTTTTTGGCAATGATGGCAGCCACGTCATATTGCATAACAGTGGAGCTGATTTGTCCCGCCTCGTATCCGGGCCCGTTCACCAGTAGGGGAGTAAATATATCCTCATCGGCATAAGTGCCGTGTTTTTTATCCTTCTTGCCACCGTGGTCGGAAGTAATGATAATAATGGTATTATCCCTTTGTCCCGATTTTTCCAGGGCCTCCAGCATCTCTCCCAGCGCCTCGTCCCAGCGGGCCATCGCATCGAAATACTCGGGCGAGCCCCAGCCGAATTTATGCCCGGTCTCATCCACATCGACATAATAAAACATTAGGATATCGGGCAGGCCCCTTTCGATTTCCGGAATGGCGTACTGCCTTGTATACTCGACGGTGGACAGCGAGTCCGGGTTCCAGGAAATGAACTGATGACGGCTAATCGCAACGGTGTCGATGACGTATCCGATTCCGTCCCAGTCGTAGATGCACACCGATTCCGCCTCGGGGCGCTGCTCCTTCAGAAGAGTGAACACTGTCGATGGCATTCCATTAGGCCCCACTGCATAGGGCTTGAATGCGCTTTCCCTGGAATTCCACTTCTTGTATCCGTGCATTTCCGTGGGCACTCCCATAAAGATTGAAGCCCAGTTAATGGCCGATGCCGTGGGCCCCACAGCCCTCTTTTCAAGCGTCCACGAGGACTCTTCTTTGAGCTTTATGAAGTTGGGAATCCTGTCCGGGATACTGTCGATGGCTTTTTCCATGCACCACGATGCCAGACCGTCCACGCCCACAAAAAGAACCTTGCGGGGAGTCTGTTTGGGCTGGACGCAACTTGCTATCATTGAGGCCGTGAGCACAATGCACAGTAATCTTTTCATAATATGGTCTTATTTTGTCATTGAATCGTAACGGTTGCCTTTACGGGCAGGTGGTCCGACGGGCACCAGGCAACCCCGTCAACATTGTATGTGACAATAATCCTTTGATAGTCGGATGCTGTGCATCCTCTTGTCATTATATGGTCGATCCTTCTGTCGGTGCGCCCTTCTGAGAAGACGTCAACTGTATAGTAATATTTCGTTGAACTGCCGCTGAGGGTGCCCCAGCCGGCGTCTGCGTTTCCGTCTTTCCAGTAGTTGATGAGAGCCCTGTAGGTGGCGGAACCGGGCGCGCTGTTCATGTCGCCCGTGATGATGGAGGGGGCATCCCCGGCCTTATACGCGGCAAAGCTGTTCACTACTCTGGCCATGTTGTATGAGCCACCCTGTGAGTCTGTGGGGAGATGTGTCACGAACAGCCAGAATTCCTTGCCGGTGTCCAGGTAGGTAAATCTTGCCCAGAGGCAGGTTCGCTCAGGGCTGCCGGCGTTGAGGTATGCCGATGAGGACTTGTTGTACCACTTCTCCTCCTCCTTGGAAAGCCATACGTATCCGCTTTCTTCCAGGGCAAGTTTTGCGCTGTTGTAGGCGAAGCCGTTGGCGTAGGAGTACGAAACGGGAGTATTCCCTTCATGAACGTCGTTAGGCCATTCGAGTTTCCATTTGAAGTCTTTGATGGAAGCGCACAGCGCCAGGATGGAGTATCGTCCTCCGCTGATGAGGGTTTCGTCCAGTTCGTTGAAGCCGATGATGTCGGCCTTGGTTGCAATGATGGAATTCGCCAGGGCCTTGCGCACCGCCAGCTCGTCCATGGACATTTCCGCGCGCCTGCCTTTTGGCTTGAGCACGTTGCAGGTGGCCACCGTGAGCGTGGCCTCCTCTCCCGGATGCAGCGGATTCACAAGGCCCCCGCCGCCGGGCTTGTCCTCAGGCTGGGCTGGTTTCCCGCACGCGCCCACAAAGAGCACCTGCATAATCATAAGAAGTATGTACAGCGACCTTTTTGTCATTTCGAGCCTTGCCTATTCTTGTCATTTCGAGCCTTGCCTATTCTTGTCATTTCGAGCGAAGTCGAGAAATCTCCTCCTTGCCCCCAAGCCCATTTCGCCTCCCCGTCCGCAATTTTGCCCCTTTTTTGCTTGCGGACCTCGGTTTTTGGGCCCCTCGCCCGCACTTTTGGCCCTTTTTTGCTTGCGAACCCGCTATTTTGCCCTCCCCGCCCGCATTTTTGCCCCTTTTTTGCTGGCGAACTTGGTGCCAAGAGCGCCCGGGGGACGAAAAATAGCAGCACGCCTTTCAATCCGTACTGCTTACCGCAAAACATCATTTGTGGAGGAAATTTTGCACCACAAATCACGTAAACCGCTTATAGTTATACATTTTGGCTTTCATTTGAGATCACAATTTGTGATAACATGTTTTTGCGGTAAGCAGTATGTCAAAGAGCGGTTTGGCACCCCGGGCGCCGGTCAGGGCGCCTGGGGTAAAAGAGGGTTGGCTACCAGTCGGCGACCACAAGATATCCGCTAGAGATTGCGGAGCTAGGATCGTACGTGGAACCAGCGCCGCCAGCGAGGACATCGATATTTACAGCGCTGATGTCGTTGATGGTGTCGCTGTGAACATTGTCCTTCCTGATGGTACCGGGGGCAATCGTGCATGGATGGGTTTCATCGCCCCACTTAATCTCGAGGGAGAAGGAGTTGGTCTTAGTGCAGCAGAATAGACCAGTGGTTGTCTTACTGCCCCATATAGTACCGGCCAATTTATGACCAGTCATCTTGAATAAATCAGGATTTACAATATTACCGTTTTTATCTTTATAATCTTGAGGAACACCCATCAAACCGGCAGTGTAATTCTCTCCGCCAACAATGGCAGCATGCGTATCAATGGTTGCATTCATGTACCAGTAATAATGCTGTGTAGAGTTATTCATCGGGCAGCCTACAATACCCGCCACCCAGATGGAAGCCGTCGTAGTACAGCTAACGGTAATATCACCGGTATTGCGGCAGTTGTTGAAGTTGAAAGACTGGTTGGAAATCCATCCACCGATACCGCCCACGTTTAAGCTGGAGTTGCCCTTGTCGCCGGTGACACTGATGTTACCAGAATTACGGAAGTACTGCGTTTTGATGCCGGTAGTTGTATAACCAGCCAAACCGCCGATGCTGATATCTCCGCCGTTGCTATTTGCAGGGCCGGAAGAATCGGTAATACTACCGCTGTTGGTGCTGTACTTGCTGCTGGTACCGGTCATGTTGAAATAACCGGAACTGTTCCTTCCGAACAGACCTCCTATGCAAATGTTCTTGGCGCTGCCGGAGTTCTCTATATCACCGGAATTGGTGAGTTTATACTTGGCGCTGCTACCTGCATCAGAAATTGTATTATTCTTGTCCAGGTAACCGACGATGCCTCCGATATACACGTAATTCGTTGCATTACCGGTATTGTAAATGGCGCCGCTGTT
>JAEEUZ010000008.1 GCA_016290725.1 Bacteroidales bacterium
CTTTACGAACAAGATTAAGTATTCCATAGTCTGTGCGTTTTATTGTTCTTGAAGGTCTTTCTGGATGCTCCTCTGAACCCACACGATGCATCCCAGGAGGATGAGGGCGAAAGGCGGAAGGATTACCAGGTTGTTGGGAACGTAGCCCATCCAGTTAAGGATGTCTACACCGAAGAGAGTGCCGCTTCCGAGAAGCTCGCGGAAGAAGGCCACCACCAGGAGGATGAGGCCGTAGCCCGCGCCGTTGGCAACACCGTCGAGGAAGCTTGGCCATGGCTTGTTGCCAAGTGCGAAAGCTTCGATTCGGCCCATCACGATACAGTTGGTAATGATAAGGCCGATGTAAACCGACAGCTGCTTGTCGATGGCGTATGTGGCTTCGAACGACTTGAGGATCTGGTCCACCAGGATCACCATCATGGCAACCACCACCAGCTGAACGATGATACGAACGCGGCCGGGAATGGTCTTGCGAAGAAGCGACAGGATAAGGCTGGAGATGCCGCAGACCACGATTACGGAGAGGGTCATCACCAGAGCGCCCTTCAGCGTCACGGTTACCGCGAGGGAAGAGCATATACCCAGCACAAGGACGGTAATGGGATTGCCCTTGAACAGCGGGTTCAGGATTGTTTCTCTAAGCTTTGGACTCATAATGATACCTCCTCTACATTAGATTTCTCGACTTCGCTCGAAATGACAGGGGAGACTTCGCTCGAAATGACAGGGGCATTGCCTCCAAAGTAAGCCGCATATGCGGCGAGCCAGGTGTCGATGGCAGCGTCCAGGCCCTGGGAGGTCATGGTGGCGCCGGTTATGGCGTCTATCTTGCCATCCACGAGCGAGGAGCCATCGGCCTGTTTCGGCGCGCCGCCCTTCACGATTTCGAAGACGTTCACCTTGTCCCAGTCGATGGGGACGGAAAGGTCTACGTTGTTCCAGTCGATCTTCTCGCCCACGAACTCCGCCTGGAAATCGGGGTCGTCCTTGATCTTGGCGCCAAGGCCGGCGGTTTCACTCTCATGGTCGAAGTATGCGCCCTTGATCGTGACTCCATCGGCCTCGAATGCGATGTATCCCCAAACGGGGCCCCAGAGGCCGGCTCCGTAGATGGGAACCACGGTGCTGCCGTTGCGGAAAATGAATACCGGAAGTTCCGGCTCTCCGGTTTTGTTGGGGCCGCCTTTGATATTGTAGTTCTGGCGCTTGAGGGCTTTGGGACCGTAGACCTCGATGCCTTCAAGGACCTTTCCCTTATCGCCGCTGAGATTTACCACGAACGCTTCCTGAAGCTCCGCCTCATACTTTTCCAGTTTGGCGGAGTTGGGGAGTTTGTCCAGTTCCGCTTTGGAGCCGTACTGTGCGGCCGTGAGCATCTGGGAGATGGTTTCCGCCTTTTCGTTTGCGTCCTGCTTGCTCTTGAGCGACTGGGAAACAAACGCGAGGAGCGCCGCCACCACAACCACGATTACGGTTGTGTAGATGATAGTGTACAGATTGTTGTTTGTATTCATATCGCGCCCTCCTTTATGCTTTCTGCGCCTTCTTCAGGCGGCGGTTGATATGCGCCGTAACCACACAGTGGTCGATTAGCGGTGCAAAGGTGTTCATAAGGAGTATGGCCAGCATCATGCCTTCCATGTATCCCGGGTTCCACAGGCGCACCACAACTGCAAGGGCGCCGATGAGGAAACCGTAGATCCATTTGCCGGTTTCCGTCTGGGCTGCGGTTACAGGGTCTGTTGCCATGAACACGCTGCCGAACAGGAAGCCGCCCATAACAAGCTGATAGTAGCAGGGAAGTTCCGTTGCTCCGCCGATGTTGCCGAGCCAGCCCACCAGAAGCGCGCCGGCTACGCTGGATACCATTATCTTCCAGGAAGCAACGCCCGTCCACACCAGGATGAATGCGCCCAGCAGGATTGCGACAACGCAGGTTTCACCGGTGGAGCCGGGGATGAAGCCCCAGAACATGTCCCAGAAGGAATAGCCCGCATCACTGAGCGCCGCCATTCCGCCGTCGTGGGCGATTGCCAGAGGGGTTGCGGCCGACACGGCATCCACGCCCTTGAGGGCGGGAACCCAGGTCTTGGACACCCACACGCTGGAGCCCGACATGCTGGAAGGATAGGAGAAGAACAGGAATGCGCGCGCCACCAGAGCTGGGTTCCAGATATTCATTCCGGTGCCGCCGAAGACCTCCTTCACGAAGATTACGCTGAAGGCAACCGCCAGGGCGAGCATCCACAGGGGAACGTCCACGGGGACGATGAGCGGGATAAGGAAACCGGTGACGAGATATCCCTCGTTCACTTCCTCCCCGCGGATCTGGGCCGATCCGAACTCGATTGCAAGGCCCACCACATAGGAGACGACGAACAGGGGGAGCATCCTCAGAAGGCCATACCAGAACATCTGGAAGAAGCCCCAGCCGAGGCCGTATGTGAGAGAGGTCTGGAGACCCACGTTGTACATGCCGAACAGAGCGGCGGGCACAAGCGCGATCACCACCATTATCATTACCCTCTTCAGGTCGATGGCGTCCCTCACGTGCGCACCCTTGCGGGTTACCGTGCCGGGAACGCGGAGGAAGGTATCGAACGCGTCGATGGAAGAATGAAGCCAATAGAGCTTTCCGCCTTTTTCAAAGAGGCCGGGTTTCACGTTTTCGTCTGCCATAACTCTATGCCATTTCTTTAATCATAAGGTCGATACCGCCCTGGATAATCGCCTGGATGTCGTTCTTGGAAGGATCCACATAGTCGCAAAGGGCAAGATCCTCCGGAAGAACTTCGTAGATGCCGAATTTCTCCATCTTGTCGATGTCGCCCGCAAGGCAGGCCTTGATGAGGTAGATGGGGAAGATGTCCATGGGGGTTACATCCTCGAAGCACTTGGTTTCCACGAAGGCACGGGGGCCGCCGTGAAGGTTGGTGTCCATGTCGAAGGTTTTGCCAGGCACGAACATCTTCTGAAGCCATGAGAAGTAGCACATCGAGGAGCTGTGAAGGTTGAAGCGGAAGGGCTTTGCCCATCCCAGAATCTCGCGCTCCGTGCCTTCGTTCACAAGGGTAATCTGGTCCTGGAAGAAGCCAAGCCAGTTTTCCCGGCCAAGGTTTTCTCCGCTGAGAACATCCCCGCCGATTACGCGCACTTCGCGCGGAATAGCGGCGAGTTCCGCCACGGGCTCTCCGGGAAGAGTTTCCACATATGCGGCGGTGGGTGCCAGGGGGCCGGTTACCGCAACCTTGCGGCTCATGTCCACCTTGCCGGTGAGGATGAGACGGCCGATGGCGGCGGCATGCATAAGGGATACCGTCCACACCGTTTGCCCCTTAAGGATGGGAGAGATGTGGCTTATCTGCACGCCCACATTGCCTGCGGGGTGCTTGCCCTTTACCACGTGGATGGTCGCATTCTCCAGTTTTGCGAAGGCCGATTTTTCCTCTTTAACCGAGATGTGTACCGGGGCCAGGTGGGCTAGGGCGTTAACAGCGGCCTGGATTTCCTTCGTGCGGTCTCCCAGGGTGAACTCCGTGTCCGGAGCCAGGGGAGCAGTGGAGAATGCGGAAATGAAGATTGCTTTCGGACTTGAGTCCGGGTTTGCCATCACCCCATAGGGGCGCTGGACTAGGCAGGGCCACAGGCCCGAGTTCAGAAGAAGATTCTTGAATTCATCGGCCGAGGCGGGAGCCTGGGCGGGGAAATCGGCATACTTCTGAACGTCATCGGCCTTCACTGTAATGGCCAAGAGCTTGCGTTTTTCACCCCTTATGATCTTCTCCACCACGCCGGATACGGGCGAAGTGAAGAGGATACGCTCATCCGTCTTACTCGCATACACGGGCGAGCCGGCAAGGACTGCGTCTCCCTCTTTTACCAGCAGACGGGGGACGAGTCCTTTGAAGTCAGTAGGTTTCAGCGCAATTGTTCCGCTCTTGACCGTCTTGTGGACCTTCAGGGCTGCGGCACCCCCCAGAGGGATGTCCAGGCCCTTTTTCAGTTCAAGATGGTTGGACATTATAAAAATAGTTTTGTGTATTTCACAATTACCTTGCGAAGATACGATTTTTTTTCCTATTTTCGTGCTCAAATATTTGGAGAGATGAGTGGAATTTTGGACGATTTGAATCCGGAGCAGCTCGCCGCCGTAAAGTGCACGGAAGGACCGGAGCTGATTATAGCCGGCGCAGGCTCGGGCAAGACCCGTGTCCTCACTTCGCGAATTGCATATTTGATAGACCTGGATGTGCCTCCGGAGCGCATCCTGGCCCTTACTTTCACCAAAAAGGCGGCCGGCGAAATGAAGGACAGAATCGCCGCCATGGTGGGCGATAGAAAGGCCCGCCGCATCTGGATGGGCACCTTCCACTCGGTGTTCATCAGGTTCTTGAGGGAGTATGCGGAAACGATAGGTTTCCCCCAAAATTTCACCATCTACGACCAGACGGATTCGGTGAATGCCGTGAAGACTGTGATCAAGCAGCTTGGCCTGGACGAAAAGACAACATACAAACCCCGCGAAGTCCAGTCCAGAATCTCCCGTGCAAAGAACGATTTGGTTACCCCCACGCCTTATGCAAACGGCGAAGGCGGCTACCGGGATGCGGATAAGATTCACAAGAAACCGGAGATTTACCGGATTTATGCGGAATACTGCAAGTTCTGCAAAACTACCGGTGTGATGGATTTCGACGATATCCTCCTGTATACCAATATATTGTTCCGTAAAAGCGAGGATGCCCTTGCGAACATCGCCGGGCGTTTCACCCATATACTGGTGGATGAGTATCAGGACACAAATCTGGCTCAGTACCTTATATTGAAAAAACTTGCATCCGTTCACCATAACCTTTGTGTAGTGGGGGACGACTCGCAGTCTATCTATGCCTTCCGCGGAGCCCAAATCCAGAACATCCTGAACTTCCAGAAAGATTTTCCTGAGACAAAACTATTTAGGTTGGAGCGAAATTATCGGTCGACTTCTAACATCGTCAATGCGGCCAATTCGCTCATCGCCAACAATGAAGGGCGTATTCCCAAGAACTGTGTTTCGATGGGTTCTGCCGGCGAAAAGATCCGGCTCATGCGTGCATACACGGAAGGGGAGGAGGCGTTCCAGATTGCATCGGCAATCATTTCCAGGATGCGTAGCGATGGGGCATCTTATGACGATTTTGCTATCCTGTACCGTACTAATGCACAGTCCAGAGCGTTGGAAGAGCAGCTGAGGAGGCGCAATATACCTTATGTTATATTCTCCGGAAACTCTTTCTTCGACAGGGCGGAGGTTAAGGACCTCATGGCTTATTTCAAACTGGCTGTGAATCTGCGGGACGATGAATCCTTCAAGCGCATCGTGAACAAGCCTGCCCGTGGAGTGAGCGACAATACTGTGAAGGAACTGGTGGATTTCGCCTTCGGGCGCGGCCTGTGCCTTTTCGAGGCCGCCATGAGCCCGGAACTGGAAACATCCGGTTTGCGCGGCCCTGCTATTAAACACCTGCGGGATTTTTGCACCATGATGCAGGGCTTTGCTGCGGATGCTACAGGCGGTGATGCATACAAGGCTGCCATGTCCATAGCACATGAATCCGGCCTGTTTCTATTCTATAAGAGCGATACTTCCATCGAGGGTCAGTCCCGTTTCCAGAATGTGCAGGAACTGCTGGACAGCGTGGCGGGGTATGTCGATGAGATGCATACGGATTACCGTAACGGCCTTGTTGAAGAGGGCGAGGTGGAGGATGCTTCGGAGGTGCCGGACAGTGCACTGCCTGTGGTAACCCTTGGCGAGTTCCTGGAGAACATCTCACTTCTTTCCAGTGTGGACGTTTCCGACGACGAAACCTCCAACAAAGTGGCCCTGATGACTGCACACTCGGCAAAAGGCCTTGAATTCCCGTACGTGTTCGTGGCGGGTATGGAGGAAAACCTGTTCCCCGGTGGTGGCTGGACAATAAGCCCCAAGGAGTTGGAGGAGGAGCGCCGCCTGTTCTATGTAGCTATTACCCGAGCGAAGAAAGCCGTGGTGCTAACCTATGCAGATACGCGCATGCGTAACGGGCGTCACGAGAACAACTCGCCCAGCCGATTCCTCACAGAGATTGCGCCGCAGTATGTGGAGAATCCCATCCGCAGGGAGCGCTCCCTGGGTGGGACGAACCCACTACTTGGTGGCGGCGGATCCCGCTTTGGCGTCGGTTCTTGGAGAAGTTCTGATTTTGGGTCGGGGAACTTCTCCACAAGTGGCAGCCGGAAGCCGGGTTTTGGAGACGTTCGGGCCTCTGAAATCACAACCTCTCCAAAAACTGGTGCCAGAGAAGGGGGTTCCAGACAGGGTTGGCAGAAGCCAGGGGAGATTTCTCCACGCAGCCCTATGGGCTTTGGTCGAAATGACAAGCCGGCGCCCACATCGGCATCGGCCTGGGAAATCCGTTCCACCATACAATCCCGCCCCAAGCCGGCGGAGGTGGATCCGGACTTTGTGCCGGACCCGATGTCCAGCTTCCGCGAGGGGGACCGCATAGAGCACAACCGCTTCGGCAAAGGCACCATGGGCCCCATCACCGGAGCCATTCCGGACCTTCGCGCAGAGGTGACTTTCGACCTCTACGGCAAGAAAATTTTACTTCTCAAGCACGCCAAACTGCGGCATATCAAGTAGTTGGCTCTTGTAACATCTTAGTTTTCTTACTTTTATAAAAATAAATTTTTCTTTACAAGAAATTTTTGTTTTTAAACAAGGTGTATTTCTGAGGCCGGTATATTTGCACCATCCGGGCACGTCGCCCGGTGCAAATACACTGTATCATGAAAACTATCAGACTTTTATTGGCGGCGGCTGCAATGGTGGTTTGCAGCGCATGCGAGGATTTTTCCCTGGAGCAGGGAAGAGGGAGCGGAAGGCTCTATTGGAGTATGGATCCGGTGGTGAGGGTGGTGTCTATGAAGGCATCGGCCGATATTCCGGATACGAATGACTTTATTCTTAAGGTGGCCGATGCATCCGGGAAGCTGTTGTACGACGGGAGTTACGGGGATTCGCCGGAGTCACTGGAGGTGGAGAAGGGCACATATTCCATTTCGCTGAGATCGGCCCCGTTCACGAGGCCGGAATTCGCTATGCCTCAGTACGGGGATGACCGCGAGGTTGAGGTGAAAAGCGGCGAATCGGTGCACGTGAAGTTGGTATGCCGGCAGGTGAATTCAGGGGTGCGGCTGAAGATCGACCCGAGTTTTCTCACATACTGCCCCGACGGGGTACTTTATTTGAAGGGGGCCGATGGAAAACTGATGTACAGCTACACGGAAAAGCGGATTGCGTACTTCAACCCGGGTAAGGTGACGCTGATACTGTACGAGGAGGGAAAGGATAAAGAATTGCTCTCGCGGGATCTTTTGCCTTCGGAGATTCTCACCGTGAACATATCGGCCCCGCAGGATCCTGTGAACGGCTTTTCGATAAGCGCGGCGGTGGACACGTCGCGAATCTGGACCACGGAGGATTACGTCATCGGCGGGGGGTCCGGAGGGAATGACGGATCGGACACTGCCGATGCAATATCGGTGGCCGATGCTTCCTTGCACACAGGCGAAACCGGCGTGTGGCTATATGGGTATATCGTTGGAGGAGACCTCACATCGGCAGGGAAAAGCGTTAAGACACAGGATATAACGAAGAATACGCACCTGGCCATTGCGGCCCGCTCTTCCGTCACCGCCAAGTCTTCCTGCGTTGCAGTTGAACTCCCCAAAGGCGCCATCCGCGACGCCCTGAACCTGGTGGACCACCCGGATCTCATCGGCACTCGAATCTATGTCAAGGGCAACATTGTCTCCTCCTACTTCGGCACCATCGGCCTCAAAGGCACCAGCGAATATCAGAAGAAATAAATACTAATTCCAGGTACAAAAAAAGCAGGCTTTTGGCCTGCTGTGTCTGGATGACTGGACTTGAACCAGCGACCTCCTGGTCCCTAACCAGGTGCGCTACCAACTGCGCTACATCCAGAGGTGCTTCTTTCGAAACGGGCTGCAAATTTAGAAAAAGGAAACGGAACTTCCAAATTTTTTGGCTAAATTTGCGTGGCCTTGCAGAGATTTCTCGGCCGGCTCGAAATGACAGGAAGCATGAAAGAATTATATATAAAGGAAATAGCATCGAGGACGGGGGCGCAGCCGTGGCAGGTGGAGAATTGCGTGCAACTGCTGGAGGATGCGTGCACAATCCCGTTCATCAGCCGGTACCGTAAGGAACGGACGGGGGGAATGGACGATGTACAGGTGGGGGAGGTGAAGCACCTTATGGATGTGTTCACCGAGATGGAAAAGCGCAAGGAAACCATCCTGGGGACCATAGAGGAGGCCGGTGCGCTCACAGATGAGCTCCGGGAGCGTATAGAGAACTGCCTCAGTTCCACCACCCTTGAAGACCTGTATCTTCCCTGGAGGCCCAAGCGTAAAACCCGTGCCACAATTGCGGAGGAAAAGGGCCTTGGGCCGCTCGCAGAGCAGATGTGGCTCCGCAGAACGGATAATCCGGAGGCCGATGCCGCCAAATACATTAGCGATACAGTTCCCACGGCGGAAGACGCTCTCCAGGGCGCGCGGGACATCCTGGCGGAAAGATTCGCCGAGCAGCGGGACATCCGCTGGGCCCTTCGCCGCGACTATCAGGCGGGGCGCCTGCAGTCCAAACTCTCCCGCACCGGAAAATCCAACCCGGACGCTCAGAAATTCCGCTCATATTTCGATTTCTCCATCCCGGTTCGCAACGCTCCGGCACATACCGTGCTGGCAATGCTGCGGGGCGAAGCGGAAGGCATACTGAACATAAGCATCAAGGGCGATGCGCCCCGCTTCTGGCAGCCGCTTCTCGGCCGCCTGAACGCTCGCAGGGGCCGTCCCAACGGCTCTTTGGCGGATCAGTACCGCATCGCAATGGCAGATGCATATGACCGCCTCCTGTGCCCCACTATCACGGGCGACGTTGTTCGCGAAATGAAGGAAAAGGCGGACGAAGAGTCCATCCGCATCTTCGGCAACAACCTTCGCCAGCTGCTGCTGGCCCCGCCGCTGAAAGACACCCGAGTTCTTGCCATCGATCCCGGCTTCCGCACCGGTTGCAAAGTGGTGTGCCTGGACGAGCAGGGTAACCTCCTGCACTACGAAACCATATTCCCGCATCCACCCCTTTCAAAGAAGGTGGAGAGCATAGTGAAGATAGGCGAGATGGTGGATAAATACGCCATCCAGGCCGTTGTGATAGGGGAGGGAACCGCCGGAAGGGAAACGGAGGAGTTCCTGAAGAGGGCCGGTCTGCCTCCGGAAATACGCATCCTCACGGTGAGCGAAGACGGAGCTTCCGTGTATTCGGCATCGGACATCGGCAGGGAAGAATTCCCGGAGTATGACGTTACGGTGAGGGGGGCTGTTTCCATCGGCAGAAGGGCCCAGGATTCCCTGTCGGAGCTGGTGAAAATAGATCCGAAATCCCTTGGCGTTGGGCAGTATCAGCACGACGTGGACCAGAAACTCCTCAAGGAGAAGTTGGACCAGACGGTGGAGAACTGCGTGAGCATGGTGGGCGTGGACGTGAATTCCGCAAGCCCGTACCTGCTGCGTTACGTTGCCGGAATCGGCCCGGCTCTGTCGCAGAATATTGTTGAGTATAGGCGCGTCAATGGGCCATTCCACAGCCGCGAAGAACTCCTGAAGGTTCCCCGCCTGGGTGCAAAGGCCTTCCAGCAGTGCGCCGGCTTCCTCCGCGTTCCCGGAGCCCCGAACCCTTTGGACAACTCTGCCGTGCATCCGGAATCTTACCATATCGTGGAAAAGATGGCCCGGGACCTTGGCGTCAAAACGCAGGAACTCGTTGGAAACGAAGAGCTTTGCAAAGGCATCCAGGCCGATGGATACGTAACCGCCGAAGCTGGCCTGCCCACGATTCAGGACATCCTGCAGGAGCTGGCAAAGCCCGGCCGGGATCCCCGCGGAGAGGAGGAGGAATTCTCCTTCGACCAGGGTGTGCACGACATCGAAGACCTTCAGGAAGGGATGGAACTTCCCGGCATCGTCACAAACGTAACTGCCTTCGGAGCATTCGTGGATGTGGGCGTGCACGAAAAAGGGCTCATCCACGTCTCCCGGATCCCCCGTGGCACGGAACTGAAAATTAGACAGAAAGTTTTGGTAAAGGTTGTATCTGTGGACGCGGAACGCGGCCGCATCGGCCTAAAATTGATTAAGTAATGGCAAAAGAGTGGAATCCCGGAATGCCGGTGGTGTATATTATCGCCATCGTGTCGATTATGTTCTGGGGAATGTCGTATGTTTGGGCCAACCAGCTTATCGAACTGGGCATACCGGTTGAATTCTTCATCCCCATCAGGTGCCTCATCGCGGGTATTATCCTGCTGGTGGTGAACCTTATAATGAAGGTGCCGATAAAGATTCACAAGGAAGACGGGGTGATGCTGTTCCTGCTTGCGATGTGCGAGCCCTTCATCTATTTCTTCTGCGAAACCTACGGCATCAAGCTCACCGGTTCTCCCACCCTGAGCGCTCTCATAATCGCTTCCACACCTATAGTGGCGGCTCTTGCCGGGCGTATCTTCTTCAAGGAGAAAATGACCCTGCTGAACGTAGTGGGAATATTAATCTGCGTTGGGGGCCTCACAATGGTGAGTGGAGGAAAGGGCACCGTTGGCACATACTTCATCTTCGGCATCGTGGTGCTTCTGATTGCGGTTTTCGCGGAGGTGGGACACGCCTCCTGCACCAAGGCCCTTTCCGAAAGGCACTATGCCCCCACGGTGATCGTGATGTACCAGTTCCTCATCGGCACGGCATATTTCATTCCGCTGTTCCTCACCCGCGGCGTGGAAAAATTCGACGCGGCACTGTATCTTAGCTGGGACTGCTTCAGGCCGATACTTTTCCTCTCGGTGCTATGCTCCAGCCTGTGCTTCTCGCTCTGGGTTTTCGCCATCAAGAAGCTTGGCGTATCTGGCTCCAGCGTGTTCCTGGCCATGATTCCTGTGGCCACTGCGCTCTGGGGTATCCTGCTTGGCGATGAAAAGCTGAAGCTGTTACAGTGGATCGGCCTGGCCGTTTCCATCGGAGGCCTTCTGCTGGCACAGAAAAAGCCGGCTGAAAAAGAATCTCAGCCGGCCTTAGAGGAAGAAGCGCCATCGGCCTAACCGCAGTAGAAGAATTTCTTCACCAGGTGTTTCATCAAAGCCTTATCCCTGCGCGCCTCCTCATGGAGGTGAGCGTCATTATGCTCGCGCAGCGCATGGAGTACGCCGTCTATCATGCGGGGCTGGAACACTCCTGCCGATTCGTAAACGGCGCGGGCGGCCTCCAGGCAGTCGGCCGACTCTGCGCAGCAGGTGGGAAGTGCGTCCAGAGACTTCAGGCGGGCTGCATTCTCCGGCTTGTGGATGTCCATATCCACGTATTTTGCATCGGCGATTGCCAGGGCTTCAGCGGGATCCATCTCAAGGCCTATACGCGCCGCAACGCACAAACCGGCCATAAGCTGGTAGATATCGGCCGAGCAGTCCGGGCTGCGCATTTCGAAGGTTTGCTTTGCATGGGCGTCCTGCTGGACGGGTTTTTCCGCGGGATTCACGCTTGCCGCCATGTCCTTGCCGGTGGACCAGCCAAGGGGTACGCGCACAAGGGCGGAGCGGTTGCAATCCCCCCAGCAAACATTGGTGGGAGCCTCCTGATGGGGCACCAGACGGAAGTATGATGTGGGATTCTTGTTTCCGAATGCCGTGATGGAAGGGGCCATCTGCATAAGGCCCGCGATAGCGCGGCGTGCTTCGTCCGAGAGTTTTCCGCCCTCCTTAAGCGTAACATTCTTGCCATCCTTCATCAGGCGCATGTGGATGTGCATGCCGGAGCCTGCCTTGCCGGTTGTAATCTTTGGAGCGAAGGAAACGTCCAATCCCTGCTGGAAGGCCACGTTGCGGATAATCCATTTCGCCAGAAGGAGCTGGTCTGCCGCGGTGTCCACGGGGCAGGGGAGGAACTCTATTTCCTGCTGCTCGTACACCTTTCCGTCCAGGGTGAAGTTGCCAACCTCGCCGTGGCCGTATTTGATCTGGCCGCCGGCGCGGGCGATATGGTCCATGCAGGTGCGGCGGAAATCGTTCAGCTTTGCGAAAGGCTCCGTCTCGTGATAACCTTTCTGGTCCGATGCCGGGAAAAGCGGGCTCTCCGGGGCGATGACGTAGTATTCCAGTTCTCCCATCGCCTCGAACTGCAGGCCAGTGGACTCCTCGAACACCCTTTCCGCCCTGATTAGCGTTGCGTGCGGGGCGCATGAGAAAGGCTCTCCGTTATTCTGCAGGAAGCTGCACAGGAAGCAGAGGGTGGGTATGGGATTGAACGGGTCGATGAAGGCGGTGCGGTACCGGGGAATCACATAAAGGTCGCTGTTGCCAGCCTCCACGAAGGAGGGGAAGAGGGAAGAGCCGTCCACGCGTTCGCCGCTGGTGAGAACAGTCTCTGCATAAGCGAGAGAGTTCACCGTGAAGTTGAGCGTTTTAACGCGGCCGTCTTCCGCCGGATACATGAAATCGATCATCCTTATACCTTTGGCCTGGATGAAGCGAAGGAGGTCTTCCCTTGTGAAATCCACCGGACGTTTGCCGATGTATGCTACAACCTCGTTCGGGTTGAGCTGCAGTGTCTTATCCATTCAGAAAATGAAAATTATGCGGTTTGGTATGCAAAATTAAGAAAATATCCCTATCTTTGCAAGCACTTGCGGAATTAGCTCAGTTGGTAGAGCGGCGGCTTCCCAAGCCGCAGGTCACGAGTTCGAACCTCGCATTCCGCTCCCTTTGGAAAACCATCGCTCCACCTGGGCGGTGGCTTTTGCTTTTATTTCCGGGGTAACGTTCCTGGCAACGCTGTAGATGCACCATGCCAGGGCAGCAAAGTCGTCTGTATAGCCAACTACGGGCATGACGTCCGGAACCAGATCTACCGGGAGGATGAAATACCCAAGGGCGCCGATAATCTTGGCTTTGTCGCCCATGCTGGTTGCGGTGCTTTGCAGCACATAATACAGAAGCATCACATAGTACACAACCTTCTTCCCAGCCTTGCGGGCCGATGAAAGCAGCTTGCTTCCCAGCGCTTCCTTATTATAATAGGGGCGGTATTTCGCCAGTTTGTTATTTTCCATAATGCAAAGATAAGTAAAAATTGTAACTTTGCACCCCGGACTGACAGTTTGGCAGATTGCAGGGGGATGGCAGGCATTTTGTTTTGCACCCCGCGGTAAAATTGTATCGATATGGCAGAAAAGAAGAAAAAAGATAATTCGCAGCAGGGCGCGGAGAGCAAAAAACTCTCTGCCCAGCTGGAAGAGAATAAGAAAGCCCTGGAAGAGAAGGACAAGGCACTGGCCGATTCAAAGGCCGATTATCTCCGCCTCATGGCGGAATTCGACACCTTCCGCCGCCGCACGGCGGAGGAGAAGCTGGCACTTGTGTCCAGCGCATCGGCCGATACCATAAAGGGCCTCCTTCCCATCCTGGACGACTGCGAGATCGCGCTCGCCCAGCTGGAAAAGAGTAACGACAGCGAGGCTGCCAAGGAAGGTACCAAGCTGATTTTCAATAAACTCACCGCATATCTGAAGGGCAAGGGGCTGGAGAAAATCGAGGCCAAGGACAAGGAGTTCGACACCGAGTTCCACGAGGCCGTGACCACGTTCCCCGCACCTTCGGAGGATATGAAGGGCAAGGTGATAGACGTCGTGCAGACTGGCTACACCCTGGGCGACAAAGTGCTCAGGTATGCCAAAGTTGTTGTAGGAGCATAATCTATGGCACAGAAAAGAGACTACTACGAGGTTCTGGGCGTACAGAAGACGTCATCGGCCGATGAAATAAAGAGCGCATACCGTAAGCTTGCCCTCAAGTGGCATCCGGACCGCTGGGTGAACGGCACCGACGCGGAGAAGAAAGAGGCCGAGGAAAAGTTCAAGGAAGCGGCTGAGGCCTATTCCGTTCTCTCGGATCCCGACAAGAAGGCCCGTTACGACCAGTTCGGCTTCGCCGGAGACCAGATGGGCGGCGGAGCAGGCGGCTTCGACTTCGGCGGGTTCGACCTGAACGAGATCCTTCGCAACGTGTTCGGCAGCGGCTTCAGTTTCGGTGGAGGCGGCGGATTTGCCGATTTCTTCGGCGGAGGCGGCGGCTCTTCACAGGGCGGCCAGAGGGTTTTCCGCGGGCGGGACATCCGTACCAGCGTAAAGCTCACGCTGGAGGAGATCGCAAACGGCTGCGAGAAGGAAGTAACCATCGAGCGCAACCGTCCCTGCCAGGAATGCGGCGGTAAGGGCACAAAGAATTCATCCGACATAAAAACCTGTCCTACCTGCCACGGACAGGGACAGGTGAGACAGGCCATGAGGGGCCTGTTCGGCATGACAAGCTACACCATTTCCACCTGCCCCCAGTGCGGCGGTATCGGAAAGGTGGTGAGCAACCCCTGCCGCAGGTGCGGCGGAACCGGCCTGGAGCGCAGGCGTGAAACCGTGAAAGTGCGCATCCCTGCCGGTGTGGAGGAAGGAATGCAGATTACCGTACCCCGCGAAGGCCACGCCGGCCAGCAGGGCGGAGTGAACGGAGACCTCCTGGTGGTTGTTCACGAAGTTCCTCACGCAGAACTGAAGCGCGACGGCAACAATCTTTTCTATACCAAGCTCATCTCCATGCCCGATGCTGTCCTTGGCTGCGAGGTAACAATCCCCACCCTTACGGGACCTGTCCGCCAGAAGCTGGAACCCGGTACCCAGAGCGGCACCGTATTCCGTCTCCGGGGCAGGGGACTGCCCGCTGTCCAGGGCTATGGCCGCGGCACCGGCGACATGTATGTGAAAATCCTCGTGTGGATGCCCCACAAACTGTCGCGCAGCGAGAAAGAAGCCCTTGAAGCCATGCGCTCCAGCAGCACTTTTACCCCGTCTCCCAACAGGGACGACAACGCCATTTTCGAAAAAGAGAAAAATATTTTCTAAATTATTTTGTGATTGTAAAAAAAGTTTCTACCTTTGCAGTCCCAAAAATCACGCAACCTCTCGCAAATGGAGTTTTGAAAGCGATGTTGCCACATAGGAGATATTAAAAATGGATTTGATTAAGATAGCAGAGCAGGCTTTCCAGACAGGAAAAGCAGCCGAATTCCCGGAGTTCAAGGCTGGTGACACCATCACCGTTACCTACCGGATTAAAGAAGGCGACAAAGAGAGGCTTCAGAAGTTTCGCGGCGTCGTCATCCAGATGAAAGGTCAGGATCCCTTCACCAGAACCTTCACGGTTCGCAAGGTTTCCAGCGGCATTGGCGTGGAAAGGATTTTCCCCATGCAGAGCCCCTTCATCGACAGCATCGAGGTGAACAAGTACGGCAAGGTCCGCAGGGCCCGTATCTTCTACCTCCGCAACCTCACCGGTAAGAAGGCACGTATCCGCGAGAAAGTCTACGTTGCAGAAAAATAAGGTGACCGAAAGGCCCCTTTGTACGGCTCCTTAGCTCAATTGAATAGAGCATTTGACTACGGATCAAAAGGTTACAGGTTTGAGTCCTGTAGGAGTCACAAAAAAGCCACTGAGTTGTCTCAGTGGCTTTTTTGTGACTTACTGATACTCCAGGCCCTTGACGGCAATGCCCATGTTGAAGGGGTAGCTCTTCAGATCGCCACGGGCCGTTTCCCGCGTGTAGCTGCTTTTGAGGTGCAGTGTGAAATACATGGAGAATTCCCAGTAGTCCTGCTCTTCGGCGGGTTTGGCCAGGAAGCGCTGAAAGGCGGGCCGGTCACATTCCACGATCTGTAAGGCGATGAAATATCGCCCTGGTTCCAGAAGGAGGGTTTCATTAGGGTGAAGGTTGAATCTCTGGGGAGAGTCAGAAACAGCAACATTAAAGTGGATGGGTTTCTGAAGCACGTTTACAAGCGATTCCTCCATGCGGTAGATGTTTATAGCCGCCACACATCCGGGGATTGTGTTCTCGTTGATTCTAAACGTGATATCCTTTACAAGGAAGGGCTTTTTTACATTTGCAACGGAGCCCAGTTCCCGTCCCAACTCATCTTCGCTCCGAAGAGAAATGGCCCCTGTGGCATGCCCGTCGGCCACTTTTGAGCCGGGACGAACCAGAACCTTCTCTTTGGTTTTTCCGCCGATGACAACTGCCGGAGGCAATTCCTTATGATAGAAGACAGTGTCCTGCCCTTGCGCCCACAGCATTGCCGGGAGCAATGCGAGGGCTAGTGCCAACTTAATCCTCATAGATATCTTCCTCGATCTCGGCCCCTTCCGGATCCGGTTGATAGTCCAGGATGTCGCCAGGCATGCAGTCCAGTACCCGGCAGAGTTTGTTGAGCGTGGTGAAGCGGATGGCCCGGCCTTTCCCTGTTTTGAGCAGGGAAAGGTTGGTCATTGAAATGCCGATTTTTTCGGACAGCTCCGAGAGCTTCATATGGCGCTCCCAAAGCATTTTATCGAGGTTGACGGTAATCATATCGCGAGTTTGCTGTCTTTAGCTGCCAGGTATGCCATCCGATATAGTCCTGCAAATAGGAGGACGATGAGGGGAATGAGGATTGTGTTGGAATCCACTTCCAATACGGATTCGCCTTTAACCACTGCGTTGTAGTTGGTGTGAACGAAGGCGAGGAGGGCCGATAACAGAGCGGTCCAGCGGATAAGGGCGATGTTGGATTTGGGGAAGATCTCACCTTCTTTCAGCCCCTTGTTTATCCGGTAGAGGAAAATGCAGCAAAGGACGAAAAGGAGAGTGATGCCCACATAATGCCCCGAAAGGATGAAGATCTGCCATCCCTTGATTTCAGGATTCCACACGATGGGTGTAATAAAGGTGTGTAGCCATAGCTGGGAAACCATCTGCACATAGGTGTAGATGAGTGACAGGCCTCCGATGACGAGGATGGCGATGGAGAGACTTTTAATGCTCTTCTGGGTTGAACTGTTCATATCTTTGTCTTATTGGTTTTGCGCTTTCAAAAGACAAAGATAATGCCAATTTTACGAAAAACATAAAATATTTTTACGAATTTCGTAAATTTCCACAGAAAACCTCCTCACAAGGCCTTATTACTCGTATTTGCTCACGCGGAATTTTTCACCGCCCACAACGGGGAATTCGCGAAGGCCCCATGGCTCGTGCCACACTAGGGAACCGCGCAGACGGTTATCCGGATCGTAGACGCCGTATACCAGCTTGGATACTTCCGGGGGAGAGGGCACCGTTTGCCCGCCTTCGAAATTCAGCACGCCCACGGTGAGGTTC
Source organism: Bacteroidales bacterium (assembly GCA_016290725.1). GTDB lineage: Bacteria > Bacteroidota > Bacteroidia > Bacteroidales > UBA932 > Cryptobacteroides. The sequence continues at coordinate 17,341 of JAEEUZ010000008.1, forward strand.
ACCCTGGCGGGAGTATTACCGAACAGCTTTCCGCGGGTGGTGGACAGGATAACCCTGTTGTGCTGGGCCACTATATGGCCGATGGTGGAAAGGTGGGTGGCATCGTGGAAGACGATGGCTTCCTCGCAGTTGTGCGCGTAGAGATAATCGGCACATATATGCTCGCCAAGGACGAATCCGTAGCGGAAGCCTTGCACCGCAACATTGCGGAGAATCTGGTCGTCATTCTGGTTCCCGGAGGTGTGAAGGCCAACGGTGTGGCAGGGGTTGGGCTGGAGGGATTTTCCCAGCTCGGTATCTCCCACCTGCTCGTCAAGGCAGAACTGCGAGTCTTCCACGATGAGCCGGGAAACATTCTTCAGGAAGGCGGCCGATGTGGTGGGATACATCTTTGCCGTATCCAGATGCACCCTGATCTCCATATTCTTCATGGAGAATATGCTGCGGGAGAACTGCCCGTCGCAGCTGTCTCCTTCCGGGGCGGCCAGGACGGCCCAGGGCCTTTCAAGCGAATCGGTTACCTCCGGGGCATCCCACGTTGAGTGCAGGCACACATTGGGCATTCCCATGTCCCCGAATTTCGTGGGGTCATAGTTCTGGGCGGCACTCTCCAGTGGACGCACCTGATACGTGTACAGGAGCTTGCAGGGCATTTCACCCTCGAACTGGATATTGGCGCTCCCGGGTGGGAGGATGAGCTGGGCGCGCACCAGCCTGCCGTTGGGGGCGTATTCCTTTGCGGGAGAGGCGAGAAGATAACCTTTACTGGTGTATGGGAAGTACAGTTTTCCCCCTCCTCGGCTGTCCAGATAGTCGATGGCTCGCTGGATGGCTTCCGTGTCGTCCGTAACCCCGTCGCCCTTGGCTCCGAACATCATCACGTTCAGCTGGCCCTGGCGGGCGGCCTCCTTTATTCTTTTAGAGGCCGATGTGCACGAAACCACCGCGATGATGCAGATGGCGAGGAGGGGCAAAACGTATCTTCTCATTATCTTCTTCCCTTACTTTCCAGGTACTTGATGAGGAATTCCGGACGGTCGGTCTGGATCATGGAGGTGCCAAGGCCCAGGATTACGTCGTACACCTCCGCCGGGTCGGCGCTGTCGTAGGCTTTGTCGTCATCGTAGCCGCCGCAGAGGGTTTCCCAGATAGTATTCACCCACACTTTGGCGCCGGAGTCGTATACTTTCTTGCAGACGGCGCGGGTGGTGTCGTTCAGCTCCCTGAAGCAGAGTTCATAGGCAAGCTGTTTCTCGGGAGCGCCCATGTACTCCTGGAAGAGTTCGGATTCGCCGTGCTCGATGCCGCTGATGATGGGCATGTACATCATGTTGTGCGGGTGGGCGTCCAGTTTCTCCTTCACTTCAGCCCAGGGACGGCTGCCCTTGATGAGGATCTGGTCCGTAACGCCAAGCTCTTCGGTGATTTCCAGCACCTGGTCGTAGAACTGGTATCCCTGGTCCACATTCACCACGATGCGGTCCTTGCACACTGCCAGGGCTTCGCGCAGGGTGGGCATCTTCATCCCGGGAACCTTCACGCCGTGGGCGCGCTTGAGGTCGAACTGCTGGATCTCTTCATAGGTATAGTCCGATACGGGGCCCTTGCCGGTGGTGGTGCGGTTGAGGGTTTTGTCGTGGCAGAGCACAAGAACACTGTCCTTTGTCATCTTGAGGTCCAGCTCCATGATGTCCACGCCCATGCGGATTACGGACTCGATGGCGGCGATGGAGTTCTCCGGGTAGTTGCGCCAGTCGCCGCGGTGGGACGCTACGACAACGTATTTGCATGACGGGTCGTGGATGGCGGCCACTACCGCATCGGCCTTGTTATCGGCCTTGGGGAGGTTGGATTTGGGGGCGCAGGCGGCCACTATGGCCAGCGCTGCGATAAGGAAGAATCTAGTTTTCATATTTTACCACTTTTCCCAGTGAATGTTTTCGGGTTTCCATTTGTCCTTAGGCTCCGGATTCTCTGCCGGTACGCCTACCGGAATGATGCACAGGGGCTTAACCTTTTCCGGAATTCCAAGTGCTTCCTGGATGGGGGCGATGCGCTCTTCGGCGGGATAGCCTGCAGTCCACACGGCGCCAAGGCCAAGGGCGTGGGCTGCCAGGAGGATGTTCTCCGCCGCGGCGCTGCAGTCCTCATACCAGAAGATGTTGGGCTGCTCCTGTTCGGGGGCGTCGGGCTGGCCGGAGGGTTTGCGCATCACGGTCGTTTCGCCGCAAACTACGATTACTGCACCGGCCGTGGTGAACATTTCGGGCCTCCAGCCGCCTCCAAAGACTTCTTTTATCTTTTCCTGGTCCGTTACCACCACGAACTTCCACGGCTGGATGTTGATTGCCGACGGGGCCGCCATACCGGCCTTGAGGATGGTCTCCAGCTGCTCCTGGGGGACGGGTTCCCCGGTGAATGCGCGGATGCTGGTGCGGGTCATAATCACGTCGAGGGCCGACGACGGGGCCTGGGGCTCCTGAGCCGGCTGGGCGCAGGCGGCAAGGAGCGATGCCATCGCCGCTGCAATGATAAGCTTTTTCATATCAGTATTCGGTTTTGTCTTCTTTTTCGCTCCATAGGCGGAAGCTTTCCAGGGCTTCGTCGCGCAGCATGGGGATGATGGGGACGGTGCGCTTGGACATAGGCCTGTCCAGTTCTTCGTAGATGAAATTATCGGCAAATTCGATATCTGCCGCATCCTGGCGGTTGTTGCCGTAATAGATACGGTCCAGTTTCGCCCAATAAATGGCTCCCAGGCACATGGGGCACGGCTCGCACGATGTGTAGATGACGCAGCCCGAAAGATCGAAGGTCTTAAGGAGTTTGCAGGCCTTCCTTATGGTATTCACTTCCGCGTGCGCGGTGGGGTCATTGTCGATGGTTACGCTGTTGGAACTTCCCGCGATAATCTCTCCGTCTTTGACGATAACGGCCCCGAACGGTCCTCCGCCGCGTCTTACACTGTCGCTGGCCAGCTTTATGGCCTCCCGCATGAACGTCTTGTCCTGTTCAGTGATTTTCATAATGGTTTAAGTTTTGGCTCATAAAGATAAGAATTATTTTTGAGAATTGCGCCGTTGCCGGGCAAAAACGGCCTCTGGTGCCCGTGAGCCCTGCCCCTGGTACGAATTCTTGGAGAAGTTGTGATTTTATGTGCCGGAACTTCTCCATCAGTTAACGTCTGTGCAGTAGTTTTGGAGAAGATCCCCCGTCTGAAATCACAACTTCTCCATAAACCCGCATGTGCATTGTCCTTTTGCGGGATTATTTATGCCGATTGGTTCAAATAAGAGGACAACACCCTTGCGGGTGTCATTTTTGTTACCTATATTTGCAAAAAGAAACACTATGCCAGAATTATTTAGACAATACGGTTTTATTTTCATGTTCTTTTCACGTGAGCATGAACCCATCCATGTGCATGTCCGTGGTCACAATGGAGATGCAAAATTCAATTGGAATGGAGAGGCATTTGTGATGGAGTATTCTCATAATATCAAGTAATATCAAGGCAAACGATCTTAAACGCATTGAGCGGATGATTACAGAGAATACGGATATCATTATTAATCGTTGGTATGAATTATTCAGTCCGGATGATGAAGACAATAAATAGAATCTGGTTTGACGGGGACTGGCTCTACGGCCTTGGCGACGATGGCAAAACCTATCGTCAGTCATTGTTATGGTATTCTCATCTTCGCAATGCCAGTGAGTCTCAGAGAGCTAATTATGAGATTAGCACAATCGGCATTCATTGGCACGAATTGGATGAAGATGTGAGTTTTGAGAGTTTTTTGTATGCCGATGCCGAACCCACCAGGCTCCAGCACTTCTTTCTCACCCATCCCGAAATTAATGTCAGTGGCTTTGCAAAGAAATACGGTTTTAATGCTTCGCTTCTCCGAAGTTACATTAATGGTTTCAAAACTCCTTCTCAGGAGCGGGAACAAGAGATCATGCGATGTATAGGAAAACTTGGTGAAGAATATCTCTCTATAGCTAGTTAGCCGCCCGGCTAACTTTTTTTATGCCGATTGGTTAAAATAGGGCGATGAACGGTCGGGGGAGAGTGAAAACGTTTGTCTCGCATGCCGGTGGCAGAAGGGACCCTGGCCCTTGTCATTTCGAGCCCCTCCCTTTTGTCATTTCGAGCGTAGTCGAGAAATCTCCTGTGGATAAAAATGTGGAAAACTTTTCCCCCTAAAGGGGTAAAAACTTTTGTTTTCTCCGAAAAGAATGGCTAAATTTGCGGCTTGGAAAAGTGGAAAATTATCAAATCGACATATAACAACTTTAAATCCATAACGTTATGAAAAAACTCAAAGAGCTTTACAGCTCGCCCACAACAGAACTCCTCGTGGTACGATTCGAGGGCAACTTCTGTAACACAGGCTACAACCCCGGTGGTGGTGGCAGTTACGGAGACGAAGACACAAATGAAAATGGTGATTATTAATCGACAGAGCCATGAAGAATCTCGTTAAATTCCTCGTGCCCGCAGCTGTAGCAGCTCTCGCACTCGTATCCTGCAACAAGGAAGACAACTACACGGCTCCCGAGGCAAACGCCGTTACAATCCGTGTCCACGCCCAGGCCAGTGAACTCAAGGCCGATGACGAAGCGACCAAGACTTATATCGAGAATAAAACCATTCTTTGGGGAACCGGAGAGTATATGAAACTGGCCCTTGGTTCTGGAGACGCTCCTTTTACCAAGGACAACACTGCTTTTGCAAAATCCAGCGCCACTTCTGCTGATGCCTGGAATGGCCAGGATCAGGCAGATTTCGAGTTTAGCATTACCCCTAAGGATGCTACTGCCAATTCTTTCACGCTTATGGGTCTTTATCCCGAGTCTGCTTTTGTGGCCAACAACAACGATAATCCCCAAGCTGCCAAAGTCAATCTGCCTGCTACTCAGAATGCAACAGCCACTTCATACGACCCGGCGGCGTATATTATGGTTTCACATCCTGAATCTTTTACTAGCGTTCCGGATGATTGGGTGGCCAGTTACCGCAGGGCAACTGCTCTGAACAAGATTACTCTGAAGAACGTTCCTGATGGAAAATCTATTAAGAGGGTAGTTATCACTGCTCCCACAGGGAAGTATCTTGCAGGTGCTCGTCATATTGACCTTTCTACTGGTGAGAGTGGCGATATCTACAACGGTGGTGGCCGTACCGAATCCGTTGAGGTAAAGTTTGCAACCCCTCTTACAGGCACCAACGTGGATGTATGGTTCACTTCCTGGGATGTTGAAGTCGTAGCCGGTGAAACACTTACAATCGTAGCTTACACCACGGATAAGAAGAGCTATACCAAAGAAATTACCGTTCCTGCTGGCAAGAGCATCAAGTTCCAGGAGCAGTATCTGAATACTCTTGGTGCCAATATGTCAGGTTTATCTCCGGTAGATGTAACTGAACTTGAGGATGGCAATTATGTTATCCTGGCTAAGAATGGAGATAACTATTTTGCGATGAAGGCTGAAACTACTTCATCCGACACCAGGATGGCTTCGGTTGATTATACAGGAAGTACGTCTTCATATGCTGGAGATGCTGATTTAATTTGGACAGTAAGCAAGTCTGGCAGTTCATATACAATTGAGAACGATGGAAAATATCTCGGTTACTCAGGAAGCGATAATAAAGCATTTTGGAATGCTGCAGGAGAAACCTGGACTGAGACCAACTATCTCATTGACATAACATGGGATGGCACCAACAGTTGTTATCATGCGACCCTGAATAGTGCTTCATCAAGAAAACTTGGAAGGAATGCAAGTAGCGATTGGTTCGCTTTTTATACCAGTGATCAGCAGAATAATCTAATTTTCGTTCCCGCTACAGTTGATAACCGAAATGCTGTTACCCTTTCCTTCGCTGAGAGTGTAGTCAATAAGACCACAGCCAACTATTCAGAGTTTACTGGTCAGACTGTTACTGCTGATCCTAACGAAACAGCAATCACAAGCAATATTACTTACTCTATTTCCGGTGATGCGATTGGAACTGTGGTGTCTGGTTCCACGGTTTCCCTCAATGGTACTGCGGGTACTGCTACAGTTACAGCATCATTCGCAGGTGACGCTACCTATAGGGCAGCAGAGGCAAGTTATACGATTAACGTTACCTCCGCTTCTGAAACTGGTTGGATTGAAACTGCTCTTGGTGACATCACTTCCAGCGACGTGTTTGTTATTGTCGGTAACAACGGTGACAATTATGCGATGAACCATACAACGCTTAATAGCCAGGGCGCGCCTACCGCAACAGCAGTCAGTGTGTCCGGTAATAAGCTTTCTTCCGAGCCTTCTTCCGAGCTCAAATGGAATCTGTCAAGCGATTCCAATGGATATGTGTTCTATCCTGATGGGGTTACCAATAAATGGCTGAACCTTATAGCAAATAACAACGGTTTAAGAGTAAGTAATACAGCTGCTAATGGTAAATACTGGTCATTAGACGCTTCTGGGTATCTTAAGGGAACTGATACTGCTAATGCAACTCGTTACGTCGGTATTTATAACTCCACAGACTGGAGGAGCTATACCTCCAATGGTGGAAATATTGCGAATCAGACCTTTAAGTTCTATAAGTATGTTGCTGCACCTGATACACGTGCCGAGGCTGGCATGAGTTGGAGCACCGATGCGGCCTCCGCCACTATCAATACTGGCAACGTGATTTCTTTCACTGCCCCTACGCTTGATAATTCGAACGGCGTTGCTCCTGTCACTTATGAGTCCACGGACACTGGCGTCGCAACAGTTTCTGCCGCTGGTGAAGTGACCATCGTTGGCAGCGGTTCCACCACCATCAAGGCTATTTTTGCTGGTGATACTGATTACAAGCCCCAGACAGTTAGTTATACTCTCACTGTTACGGATAATCGCGAAACAGTTGCCACTCCGACGTTCTCTCCTGACGCAACGAACACCATTGCCTCAGGAACCGAAGTGACGATTTCTTGTACAACTACTGGTGCAAATATCTATTATACACTGGATGGTTCTGCTCCTACTAACGCAAGCACTGCCTATACCGGTGCTATCACCCTGACAGAATCAAAGACGGTCAAGGCCATTGCAGTTAAAGAAGGTTATAAGGACAGTGCTGTAGCAACTGCTGCCTACACAGTGGGTGTAGTCAATACCAGCACAGAAGCGAATCCTTATTCTGCAGAAGAAGCCGATGCTCTTTGTGCGCAACTTGCTGATAATGGAACGCTTGCTGATGTATATGTGAGTGGAATTATTAGCGAGATCACCACGGCTTTCAATTCCCAGTATAACAATGTTACCTTCCATATCTCGGCTGACGGTCTTACCACAGGAACTCAGTTCACGATTTTCCGTGCTGCAGCAACATCTGCCAATGATTTCAAAGTTGGAGACGCTGTTGAGTTCAAGGGTACTCTCAAGAATTATAAGAGTGGCACTAATTATACCCATGAGTTGGATGCTGCCGCTACGCTGATTTACCAGGTACATGCACCCGTTATTTCTCCCAATGGTGCATCCTTTACAGATAATCAGTCTGTGACCATTAATGCTGACTCCGATGCATCCATCTACTATACGATTGATGGAAGTAATCCTACGGCAAGCAGTTCTGCATACACTGCCGCATTCACTGTGACTGAAACAACAACCGTTAAGGCCATCGCCATCAAGGACGGTCACTCTACCGGTGTGATTAGTGCTAACTTTACCAAGAATAGCGGCGGCTCAACACCAACCTTGCAGTATACGCTGGACGGAACTGATTCGTCCCAGGGTAACAATGGATATGCTACTAACTCAGAGATTACACAAAGCAGTATTGGCTGGATTGCAGTAGCGAATACCAATATAAATCCTTGGCGGTTTGGAGGTAAGAATCTATCTGGTGTAAACAGAGCTGTTTATAGCACTACAGCTATTGCCAGCAATATCAGCAGTATCGAAGTTGAAAGCGGTACGGCAACTGCAACTGTTAATTCATTGACCATAACGGTCCACAATTCAGCCGCAGATGCAGCAAGTGGAAGCAACGCTATTGCAACCAAGTCTGTGACTTCCGGTATTACCAGTTCTACGGTCACTTTAACTAAGACAGATGCGACTAGTTGGGCTGGCAAGTTTTATAGGATTGTGTACAACGTGACTTGTGGTGGTTCCAACCAGTATGTTCAGTTTAAGTCCGCAAAATTCTACGGTACCAATTGAAGTGGTAACACTCCGCAGGCGACAGCTAGTGTCGTTACCGGAGGGACTGACGGATTGAGTTCTGGAGGGGCAACCCTCCAGGGCTCGTTCTCAGGAGAAACAGGAACAATTTCGGAAGTAGGGTTCGTTTACGGATTATATTCCACCAACCTTAACAACACGGCTGTAGCAAGCGGTACGAGTTCCCCTTTTACCAAGGCTATCAGCGGCCTTAATAGTAATACTACCTATTATTATAAGGCGTACGTTAAGGAGTACAACCAGAGCACTTCCTCTGTGGAGACTCGCTATGGCGATGTTGCCAACTTCACGACCAAGGCCGTGGCAACGGCTACGGTGACCACGTCGGAGGCAACGAACATAACGTCGGCATCGGCAAAGCTGAACGGCTCATTCAGTGGAGCTACCGGAGAGATTTACGACCGGGGCTTCAAGTACAAGCGCACTATTGACAATACCTGGTCCACAGTTGGATTGAATTCTACGACCGGTACTTCGGGCTCGTTCTCTGCTACTATCAGCAGTCTGCACCCCAATACCGAGTATATGTTCCTCGCTTATGTGACGGAGTGGAACGAGAATTCCGGACAGTATGAGGACAGGTGGGATACTGGAAATGCCCTTACCTTCACCACCAGCGGGTCATCGGCCCCTGTTACTACTACCGGTTGGTTGGAGCTTCCGGCACTGACGGGTTCTGAAAACTTCGTTGGTAAGTTCTACGGTAGTGGAAGCACCGCCGGGACAAACAGAAACTATAGCTACAACTACAGTTATACGTACTATGCGTCCATGTGGGTGGCGTATCCGTTGACTGCTGCGCATACTACAGGTAACGGCGGCGATGGTAATTGGGATTACAATCCCAATATTCCCACGAACAGGCAGGTGAGTATTACCAGCAAGAGTTATCCCACGATCTACGGCGCATCTGCTTATTCTCGCGGCCACCAGTGCCCCAATGCCAGCCGCCTGAGCAACGAACAGATGAACGACCAGACCTATTATGCCACCAACCAGACGCCTCAGTTGCAGAATAAATTCAATGCAAGTGTCTGGAGTGCCCTTGAAGGTGCTGTTCGTAATCTGACCAGTTCTGCAGATACGGTGTATGTGGTAACGGGTCCTGCCTATCGTAAAGTAAATGGAAGCGAGACCATCAATTACCTCACAGGAGCCTCGGGACAGAACGCGAATCCTTCAAGCCTGCCTATTCCCAATTATTATTGGAAGGCACTTTTGAAGGTGGAGCGCAACAGCGCCGGTGCAATTATCGGAGCCAATAGCATCGCTTTCTGGTTTGATCATAGGGAATATGCGAGTACGGAACGCTATTATGATTCCGAGCATATAATAAGTGTGAACAAACTTGAGGAGTGGACTGGATTCGATCTGTTCCATAACCTGCCGGATGATTTGGAAGAGACGGTAGAATCCAATACCAGTTGGAGCGGATTCCAGAGTTCGTCGAACATTAATTCGGTGAAGGGAAATAATTGGGGATCGTTCTAGAGATTTCTCGACTTCGCTCGAAATGACAATGGAAGAGGACTCGAAATGACAAGACTAATGAATAGTATTGCAAAGGCGGCGCTCGTTGGAGTGGCCGCCCTTGCTGTTTTTGTATCATGCGGCAGGGACGAGATTGATGTGGTGGAAGAAGTGTCCACGGTTAGGACCGTGAAGTTTACGGCCGGTATGGTGGACACCAAGGCACAGTTCGGCGAGCAGGAGGGCGATTCGTGGCCCACGCTGTGGACGGCGAATGACTCGCAGCTCAAGCTCTCGCTCAACTACGCAACGGCTATTGCTGCGGGGATTACCCCGTCGGCAGATTACCGCAGTGCTACGTTCAGCGCCAACATCGACTTCGCCAACTTCTCTGCACCTTATACTTATTATGCGGTTAGTCCCGCGTCGGCGGCACAGGCCTTGAGCCCCAGTCGTGAGGCGTGGAAGGTGACGATTCCCTGCGAGCAGACGCCCACTGCGGGCTCTGTGGACGAGGCGGGCATAATCATCGCCGCATCCAGTTATGCTTTCCCGGATGAGGTTTCGGCATCGGAAGTTAACCTGCAGTTCCAGCACCTCACTGCGTACGGCTGCATGTCGCTGGACAATCTGGAATTGCATTCGGGTGAGTCGGTGCAGGCGGTGGAGATTACGACGACAACCCCTATCGTGGGTGATTGGTACTGGAATACTTCCGGGGCGGAGATTACCGATTACGGTGCATCATCGACCCTTACTTTGAACACGTCGTCCATCAGCGGCATTTGGTTCGCATGCGCTCCGGTGTCGGTTGGGGATGAGATACTTACGGTAAATGTGTTTACCAATCTGGGAGTGTTTAAGAAGATGACCTTATTCCCCGACGGGTGCAAGTTCGAATCCGGACAGGCGGCCATATTCACCGTGGATATGGACGGGGCCGGTTTCACCGCCGCCGGAAGCGGCAGCGGCAGCAGCGATGTTGTTGTATTGAGTGAAGAATTTGATAATAACACTACAAGCGATTCTTCTACGGAATTCAGCTCATCCAAGTTCTCGAATTTCAGCGGTTCCACTTCAAAAGCCTATACTAGTCAATATGGTGGCGTTAAATTAGGCTCATCTTCCTCCAGTGGTTATATCACCTCGAAGTCACTCGATCTTTCGAGTAGTTTTACCGTGACTCTCAATGTACTTAAATATGGTTCTGATACGGGAAAAGTACAGGTAACTGTTGGAAGTGTTACCAAAGAAATCACCCCTACTTCAACGGATACAGCTTATTCTCTGGATTTTGATGCAGCAACAAGTGCTTCTACCGTTAAAATCGGGACCAGTACCAAGAGAGCGTATATCGACAATGTCATAATTACCAGGCATGATAGCGGTTCCGGCGGCGGGTCATCAACAGAAGATGCTTTGCTTCAGGAGAGCGAGTATGGGTGCTATCTGGGCACTTCTCTCACCTGGGCGCTGAACGCGGGCACCGAGCAGGTTACACGTTTGTACGATACCAACGGAGTGCAGACTTATACCCTAATCGACTCGTCGGAGGTTGAGGAGCTGGAGATTGTTGGGTATAAGAAGACGTTTGTCAAGGGCGACAGTTTCACTGTTTATGTTCACTGGAGGCAGGGCACCACGGTTGTTCACAGCGGGACATATGCTGTGACACTGATCAAGGAAGCCGGCCCGAAAGTGTGGCTTAGTACAGGGAACGGCGAAGGATTCATCATTAAAAAGTAGGCTGGACGATGAAAAAGATTCTTGTTTCTTTTGTTTTGGCTCTGTGCTGCGTTGCGGTGCAGGCAGTTCCGGCGTACCCGGGCCTTATTCGCCATACCCAGCCCGACGGCTCCGTGATAATGATTCGCGTTCATGGTGATGAATTCTGCCACTGGGTAACAGATGCCTCCGGAAAGGTGCTGGAAAAGGATGCGGACGGTTATTATCGGCAGGCATCTCCGGCTGCGCTCGCTTCCCGCAAGGCTGTCGCTCAGATCCGCCGCGCTGCGGCCAACTCGCGCCGCAGGTCTTCTCCTGCAAAACGCGGTGTCGCCAGTGGAACCAAGCATTTCCTGGTGATCCTGGTGCAGTTCAGCGACGTCAAGTTCGCAAGTGAAAGCACGGCGCAGCAGGACTTTACCAATCTGCTGAATGAGCAGGGGTACAGCGTTAACGGCGGGACCGGATCGGCAAGGGATTTCTACTACGACAATTCCCACGGTTTGTTTGAGCCCGTTTTCGATGTCTATGGCCCTGTAACTCTGGATAACAACCGCGCATATTACGGCGGAAACGACGACTCCGGTAATGACCTTCGTCCGGAGGTTGCCGTGCAGCAGGGATGCCAGAAGGTGAATACCCAGTTCAATGTTGATTTCTCCCAGTACGACAACGACAATAACGGCGAAGTTGACCTGGTGTTTATGTACTACGCAGGTAACGGCGAGGCCGACAGTGATGTGGAAGACAGCATCTGGCCGCACCAGTGGGAACTATCCAGCGGCGGCATAAGCCTTACCCTGGACGGGAAAACAGTTGACAAATATGCCTGCACCAACGAAATCGTGGGGTATGGGACCTACGAGAACCAGATGTGCGGCATCGGCACGGCTTGCCATGAGTTCGGCCATGCAATGGGCCTTCCGGATTTCTATGATACCGATTATGAAGACAATGGCCAGAGTGCGGCGATGTTCTTCTTCTCCACGATGGACTCCGGATCATATAACAATGACGGCCGAACCCCGCCTTACTTTACGATTGAGGAGAGGATACTGCTTGGCTGGCTCGACGAGGCCGATGCTTTCAAGACATTCGATGCCTCCGGTAACTATACAATCGGCAGTGTCGATAACAACATCGCCTACCGGACTCTTACCGACAAGGAAGGGGAGTATTTCGTGTATGAGTGCAGAGGGTCCAACGGCTGGGATGCCGGACTTGGCGCTCACGGCCTGATAGTTACGCATGTGGACAAGTCGTCCAGGACCGTGTCTATTCTGGATTACCAGGGGAATACCGTTAATCAGAAGGCTTCATTGCTTTGGAATGATTGGGAAACGTACAATTCCATAAACGAGAACGGCTCTCATCCCTGCTGCTATGTCGTCGCTGCTGCCGACCAGTCTGACTTGCTGTTTGGACATGAGTATTACGCTGGATACGGTTATTATTTCAAGCCGGAATACAGCAGCTACATACCTTTCCCCGGCCACGAAAAGGTAACGACGTTCACTGCCAGGAGCTGGAACGGGGTGGATTCTTCTGTTAAGCTGTCGAACATCTCCTATGCCGATAATCAGGTGACTCTGCATGCATTTGTGCCGTCATCGACACTAAGTTACAACCTCATATCTAATCCCAGCAATGGTTTGTACACGGCAGGATCGCCCTTCAATCTTAGCCTGACCGACGGCGGTTGGAATGTATCTTCCGTGGCCTGGTATCTGGACGACGAGCCCGTTTCCGGCTCTTCCGTCACCCTTAATGCCGGCACGCACGTTATTGAAGCCCACGTTACCCTCGCCTCCGGCGAAGTTCGCATCCTGGAGCTCACCGTTGTGGCGCAGTAGCCTCGGCCCGTTCCCAAAAACATCGCGGACAGGATCAACTCCTGCCCGCGATTGTTTTTACTCAGATGGAATCGTATTTAGCTCGGAGTTTGGTTTTTTTCAAGATATGAAGCAAGTTCGGCCTCTGGGATATCTGTCATCT
>JAEEUZ010000009.1 GCA_016290725.1 Bacteroidales bacterium
AGGTTCAACAGAAGGAATGCGGAAAGGGTGAACCACAGCACGTGGAACAGGGTGATCACGGTGGGGCTTACCTTGATTACGCCCAGACGGGATGCGGTTACCAGGTTATAACGGAGGTCTGTCCAGTCCTCTCCGGTGAGGGCGCGGAACAGTGTGAAGGTGGCTTCATGCAGGGTTCCGTACGGGTCCGGTGAATTGGCGGGCGCGTTAGGCGCCATTTCCATCAGCTTCTCGTAATTGGCCAGTTGTTCGCCCTGAAGGGTGGCGGGATCCGGCAGGCGGAAAAGGCCCACGCCCACGATTGCGAACAGGTACACGAAGATGCAGAACATGACCACGTTGTAGAACAGCGCGCTCATGGACTTCACCAGCACCGTAATCATAACCTTGATTTCCTTGGTGGCACGCAGTAGCCTGAGCACCCTGAACACCCTCACGACTCGCAGGGCCATCATGGCCGATGCGTTCGCGAATATGGTTTCGGGTATGTAGCCGATGAGCACCAGGGTGAGGTCGAAGATGTTCCAGCCGTCGGTGAAGAAGGCCTTCACGCTGTCGGCCGCGATGAACCTCATCAGGATTTCAAAGGTGAAGATACCAAGGATAATGGTTTGGATAAGCTTGATTGTGGGGTCTGCGGTATAGGTTTCAACGCCGATAAGCACGGAGTTGATGATGATGATCGCAGTGATTCCCAGCTCGAACCATCTTGCAGTGGTGAGCTTTTTTGCCAGACTCTTTACCATATTATATTATTATTTGTTTTCCATTCCGGAGCCCTTAAGCGCGTTGGGATCGCACTTCGAAGGGAGATTCTCCACATTTTTCAACTGGCGGCAGTTAAGGAACACGTAACTGCGCATTTCGACGGCGGAGGTGGGAAGCTTCACAGAAACGAGATTCTCGCACTCGTCGAACATATACTTGCCGATGATGTCGTTCTCCGAGAAGAAGGTGATGTAGTACACGCCGTCATCGCCCTTGAAGATGTATCTGGAGGAATTGCGCTGCTTGCCGGCCGCGCAGTATTTCTTCCACTCGGCGTCCGTTATCTTGTCCATCTCGTAGTAGAACTGCTCGCCGTCCTGATACCTGCCGCTCACCGACATGTTGTAGCAGGGGCGTGTGTGATAAGGTTCGTTGCCCACGATAACGGCATCCGAGAGGTCTATTTCGCTGAGGATTCCGTGGCCTGAGCGTCCTTCCACCTTGGCGCCTGCCATGTTGCGGAGCAGCTTGATATCTGTTCCGTTGATGGGGCCGGAAACCTTGATGGAGTAGGATTTAAGGATCTGCTCCTGGGTGAGAAGGGTTTCGAGGGTGCCGGCCGCGGAGGTGGTAACGGACAGCCCGTCCTGGGCCGCGCCTGTGAAGGGCTCCAGGCCCACCATCATTTCGTTGAAGGGGAGCCTCTGGGCGCCGGTTTCCTTTACCAGAAGGAGACGGAACCAGCCGTTGCAGTAGCCGTTCCAGCCGATGTCCAGGTGTACGAAATCATCCGAGAGGCCGTCGCATACGAAGGTGTGGTCTCCGCTCTGAGCTACCAGCACCGGTCGGCCCTTATGAAGTTCTTCCTTGAGCATGGACACGAATTCGTGTTCGTCCCCGCCCTTGACATGGGTGCTGGCCGGGGTGAATCCCCATTTGGAAACCAGGGTGCTCTTCATGTTGCTGAAGGTGGTTCTGGTTTCCGTGCCGCCGTTTATGGCTTCGCCGCCAAGGGAGGCTGTGGCGCAAAGCATCACTTTGGCGATGTCGTCTTCCGAGCCGTCGAAGGTGAAGCTGAAGTTGCTGAGGTTATAATAGGTGACCTTGCCTCTTGTATCCGTGATGGAGCCCTGCCCCTTGGGGGATGAAGGGTAGCCAAATGCGTAGATAACCTGGGCAAGTGCCAGGGGACCGCATCCCACCACAAGCCGCTCCCCGTTATCCATGGGGAAGAGCTTGTTGAATGGATACCCCTGATTGAACTTTCGGTCCATGGGAGCGATGTAGTCCTTGGGCGCCCTCCTCTTGGAGAGGAATCTGAGGTGGCGCAGAAGGGGCAGGCTGGTCTTCTCCAGCTGGGCGTCGTAGCGTTTGACGATGTCGTAGATGAAGGTGTCGCTGCCGCCGTTGAGGGACGATTCCGTGCTGTAGGCGAGAACCAGGTCGCCCTTAAGGGCAGCCCTGAACTTTTTATCGGCAAGGACTATATAGCACCTGGCCACGGGGTCTATGAATACGGAGAGATTGCTGGTTGAATAGGAGCACTCCAGCTTGTAAATCTTCACTCCCATGCCCTCCAGATACTCTTTGGCCAGTTCCTCCTGGGACTTTCCGTTGCAGGGGTTTGCGCTCATGATCAGGCCGGCAAAAACGGCCAGGACCGAAAGAACTAACTTCTTCATTCTTTTCTTTTGCTTGTTTTAAGTTGCAAATATAGTGAATGCCCGGGTAAAATAAAAGGGCCGGCATTTGAGTATGCCGGCCCTTTGGGGAAAATCAGGGAACGATTAGTACGTTACCATGGGTTCGAGTTCCTTTGCCAGGTCTATCATTTCCTGAATCTGTGCTACGGTGGGAACTACCTTGGTAAGGTGTTTAGCCTCATTTACTTCCTGCATTTTGGCAACCAGGTTGTCTGCCCTGCGGGTTTTGAGTTCCTTCACAGTGTCCACGCCTGCAGCCTCCAGGAGCTCTGAGAACTGGGGGCCGATGCCCTTGACGCGGAACAGATCCGCATGGTTCACCCAGGTGAGGATGAGTTTGCCGGGGATGCCGGTTTCCTCTTCAAGCTCCTTGCGGCCCTTGGGGGTTTTGCCCTTGGCGAGGATGTCGTCTACCGTGATGATGCCGGCGGCGGTGAGTTTCTGAGCGTACACGTCTCCTACGCCCTGGATGTCGATGATTTTGTAAGCCATAATTTGTTATTAATTTAAGGTGTAGTTGCTTAATCGGGTACTAATATAAGCAAATTTCATTATATTTGCAAAGTAAACACGCTGTTATCATGAGAATCAAGTACTTCTTCATTTATATCGCCGTTGGCGTCGCCTTCCTGGCTGTATCCCTTTGGGTTATCCTCACCGCAGGCAAGAATGCCAAGGCAATAGGCGCCAAGTACAAACTGGGCGGGCTGATGCTCACGACCTGGGCCATGCTGTCGGCCTGCACCTGCAACGGCACCGGCCCCGGGGTAGTAACCTGCTACGATCCTGTACCGCCGGAGCAGCCCATGTGTTACGACGTCGTGGCCCCGGTAAACCAGCTTTCCCTCGTGGGAGATCTCAGCATCAAGCGAGGCGAAGTGGTTACCATCAGGGTGGATTCACCCACGTACGAAACCTATCTCCTCCAGGTGAAGGATTCGGAAGACAAGGTCTTGCAGGAAGAGCGCTCAGCACTGTACAAAGAGAATGAGGAAAGCTACGATCAGTTCATCCGCATGACTCTCTCCAAGTCCCTCCCCGCGGGAGATGTTAAGCTGGTCGTTTCCGGCCTTTATAAAGAAGAAGGCCAGGAAGAAGAATCGGCGGAATCCCTCTACGCATTCGACATTACACTCCTGTAAAGGGTTTTTGTCATTTCGACCTTTCCCCTTTGTCATTTCGAGCGCAGTCGAGAAATCTCACATGCCACGTACGCGGATAGACAATCTCGTTTTCGAGCTCACGCAGGCCTGCAACCAACGTTGCAGGTTCTGTTATAATTACTGGCGGGACGGCTCAACGGCGCTTCCCCCGCCGGATCCCCGGCTCTGCCGCCGCACCCTCAAGAGGCTGCTGGGGCAAGCCTCCATCGGCACAATATCCTTCTCCGGAGGAGAGCCAACGCTTATGCCGGGATTCGTCGACCTGGCTCTTACCTGCCGGTTCAAGGGCACGAAGGTGAACATCCTCACAAACGGTACGCTCATCGGCGAGGAGGATATCCGTAACCTCCGGGAAATCGGCATCGGCGCAATCCAGGTGCCTCTTTTAAGTGCAGATTCCGCGGTGCACGAATACCTCACCGGCCTTCCCGGGTCGTGGGAGAAAGCCGTGAACACCTTAAAGACAGTTTCGCGCATTATTCCCGGAAACGCCTTTGCCGTTCTGGTGATAACTAAAGTGAATGCGCCTTTTGTTTCCGCGACTTTGGAACTTCTTCATTCCCTGGGGGTTACCGGCGTAATGGTGAACCGATTCAACCTTGGCGGCATGGGCCTTGGAAACCGCGACGAACTGGTGCTTTCCAAAGATGAGCTCCATGAGGCTTTTGCCGCCGTGGACGCCTTTGCGGCTTCGCATCCCCGGATGCGTTTCACCAGCGGAGTGTGCACGCCCATCTGCCTTCTGAATCCGTCGAAGTTCCGTCACATCCAGTTCACCTTCTGCAGCACGGATTTCAACCTCCGCCCCGTTGCCATGGATTTCAAGGGCGATGTGCGCTTCTGCAACCACTCTCCTAAGATCCTTGGCAACATCTACGAGCGCTCCCTGGCGGATATACTATCTGACCCTGCCGCAATCGAGTATTACAACACGGTACCGGAAAAGTGCTCTGGGTGCAAGTACCTTCACCCCTGCAACGGTGGCTGCCGCGCCGCCTCCGAACAGGTTCACGGCACCTTCGCCGCCGTGGATCCGGTTCTGGACTTATAGTGCGGGGGATAGGATGTCTGTGGTGTCCGGGAGGAAGAGGAGGGATTCCAGGGAGTCCAGGCGGGATTCGAGGGCGCGGAGACGCTCTTGATTCGCTTCGAGTTCTGCGCCGGTGTTTTCGTACACGGCTTCCAGCATGTTCTCCAGGTATTCGTGCGACAGGCCGATGGCGTGGGATTTCATGCGGATGGTGCGGGGCTTGATGCCATGCTCTGCGGCCGATGCCAGAAGGGCGTTCATCTGAGCTTCGTTCGGGGCTTCTCCGGCCACATAAAGCTCAACGCTCCGTTTGCCCTTTTCCTTGACTATGTCGTAGTCGTAGATGTAGGAACTGCCCACGATCCGGTTTTCGCCGATGAAGGCTTCCACCTTGCGTTCGAAATTATTGTCTACTACCAGGGTGAACGCAGTGTACAGGCTGGGGATGATCATCACAACCATCACGGCAGTGATAATGTTGCGGCGCGTCCGCGCTGTTTTCTCATCTATGCCCGCCACTGTCTTGAACCTGAGGTACTTGACCATGAAGTACGTGGCCAGGATGATGAATACGCAGTTAATGAGGAACAGGTACATGGCGCCCACGAAATAGTGTGCGTTCCAGTGGGCCAGGCCGTAACCGGCGGTGCACAGCGGCGGCATAAGGGCCGTGGCGATTGCAACGCCCGACAGCACCGTGCCCCTTTCCTTGCGGCTGTTCTCGAAGATGCCGGCAAGGCCACCGAAGAAGGCAATCAGAACGTCGTATATGGTGGGGCTTGTGCGGGCCTCGAGTTCCGTGGGGTTGAGCAGCGACAGGGGAGAAAGCAGGAAGAACAGCGTGGACACCACCAGGGAGATTCCCACCATCACCAGCAGGTTGCGCAGGGAATCCCGCAGCAGCGCCGTGTCGTTAGTGCCAAGGGCCATGCCCACACCGATAATCGGCCCCATAAGAGGGGAGATGAGCATGGCGCCGATAATCACAGCCGTGGAGTTTACGTTAAGGCCCACGGAGGCGATTATTATGGAAAACGCGAGGATGTATACGTTAGGCCCCCTGAACCAGATGGCATTTTTGATGCGCAGGGCGGCATCGGCCGTGTCCATGTGCTCGTGCAGGTTGGCGTAATAGCGGATTCTTGCTTTCAGTCTCTCCAACATATCTCCTATATATTAAGGTAATACTACTCTATCCAGGATGCCTTGCAGTTTGGCCAGGGCGATGCCGTAGTTGGTGATGGGCACTCCAGCCAGCAGCGCCTTTCTTGTCCTTGACCTCACCAGGGCCGATGTGGCCACGCACGCTCCGCAGTGTACGATGAGAGAGTACGGCGAAAGATCCTCCGGGAAATCGTTCCCCGCGGCGATGTCTACGCCAACATCTGCGCGCCGACGGAGCAGGGCGGGGATTTTCACGCGGCCGATGTCTTCGGTGTCGGGGACGTGGGTGCAGGCTTCGGCGATGAGGACGCGGTTGCCGGGACGGAGGGTGTCGATGGCTTTGGCGCCTTCAATGAATGTGCTGATGTCGCCTTTAGCTGCGGCAAGGAGAATGGAGAACGAGGTGAGGGGAGTGCCGGAGGGGATGGTTTCGTTCACCAGTTTGAACACCTGCGAGTCTGTGATGACAAGGTTCGGAGTAATGTTTTGCAGGGCGCCGGGAAGGCTTGCGGGGGTGCAGCAGACGGGGACGCAGCCGCGGTCCAGCAGCTCGCGGATCACCTGCACCTGCGGCAGTATGATGCGGCCCTTGGGGGCCTCGCTGTCCTGCGGCATCACAAGGAGCACTGTGTCGCCCGGCTTCACGAGCGAACCGGTGAGGAAGCGCTCTTCCTCGCGGGGAAGGGCTTCCGCGATGCGGCGTATTGTCATTTCGACGGTTGAGGAGAAATCCGGTTGAGATCTCTCGACTTCGGCTTCGCCTTCGCTCGAGATGACAGGGTGGCCTTCCACTTCGCCTTCGCTCGAGATGACAGGGTGGCCTTCCACCGCAACCACGGGGATGGCGGCTTTGTGGAGGAGGGATTCCCAGATGGGGTCGGAGGGGTGGCCGCTGCGAAGGAGAACCGCGACATCCGTGCTGTCGATGACGGCGCGGGTGAGGCGTTCGCGCTCGGCGCCAAGGGCGCCTTCATCGCCATAACCTGCGGTGTCTACCAGAGTGCACGGGCCTATTCCCGGCAGTTCGATGCGCTTTCGCACCGGGTCCGTCGTGGTGCCAGGCAGTTCGCTCACCAGCGATACCTGCTGCCCGGCAATTGCATTAACCAGCGTGGACTTCCCGCTGTTGGTGGCTCCGAAGAAAGAAATCTGCATAACTTGACAAAGATAGAAAAAAAAGCTAAATTTGTAATCGTATGACAGAACTGGTCCAAATATTAAGGGATAAGCGGGACCTTCCTGATAAAGGTCTAGTGGAGCTGCTAGAGACTGATAATCAGTCACTTGTGGAGGAACTAAAGGAGTGCGCCCGCGAAACTGCCATTGAGTCATTCGGGAAGGAAGTGTTCCTTCGCGGGCTCATCGAGTGGAGTAATGTCTGCAGGAACGACTGCCTGTACTGCGGAATTCGTTGCAGCAACGCCAATATTCAGCGATATACCCTCACCCGGGAGCAAATTCTCTCATGCTGCGAACTTGCATATTCCAGCGGTATCCGCACCTTCGTGCTGCAGGGAGGGGAGAATCCGTCATCGGCCCAGAATCTTGTGCCTGTGGTGGCGGAAATCCACGCCTCGTGGCCGGACAGTGCCATAACCCTGTCGCTTGGGGAATTGCCATTCGAACTTTATGAAAAGCTTCGCATTGCAGGGGCAGACAGGTATCTTCTCAGGCATGAAACCGCGAATCCCGTCCATTACGCCATGCTTCATCCCATTACCATGGGACAGGGAACCCGGCTGAAATGCCTTTATCAGCTGCGAGAACTGTGTTATCAGACGGGTATGGGCATGATGGTTGGCAGCCCTTTCCAGAAGACTGAGTATCTGGTGGAAGACATCAGGCTAATACAGATGTTCAGGCCGGAGATGATAGGAATCGGCCCGTTCATCCCGCATAAGGACACGAAGTTTGCGGATTTCCCTGCCGGGAGCGCGGAACTCACCATGAGGCTGTATTCAATACTCAGGCTTATGTTACCGAAGGCGAATATTCCTTCCACAACGGCCCTTTCCAGCGTGCTCCCCGATGGACGCATCAAGGGAATCCTTGCCGGGGCGAATGTTATTATGCCCAATTTCACCCCGCCGCAGTACCGGGATGCATATTCCCTTTACGAAGGCAAGTCGGCGGATCCGCTGGAGGAAGTACAAAAAGAACTGAGCGCGGAGGGCTACTTTACAAGGCCCAACCGCGGAGACTATAACAATTAATCACACGATGTACAACCCTTTATCTCCTCACGCAGAGGAATTTATCAATCACGAAGAAATTCTCGAGAGCCTCGCTGAAGCGTCCCGTGAAAGTAAAAATCCTGCTAGGGTGCAGGAAATCCTTGAGAAAGCGGCGAAACTGAAAGGCCTCACCCACCGCGAAGCCGCAATCCTGATGGACTGTGAAGATACGGCCCTTGAAGAAAAGATATACGCCCTTGCAAGCGAAATCAAGCATAAGTTCTACGGAAACCGCATAGTGCTTTTCGCACCCCTGTACCTTTCCAATTACTGCATAAACGGCTGTGTGTACTGCCCGTATCATGCAATCAACCGTACAATTCCGCGAAAAAAGCTTTCGCAGGAGGAGATCGAGGCGGAGGTTCGCGCCCTCATCCGCACCGGCCACAAGAGGCTTGCCGTTGAGGCAGGGGAGCATCCGGTGCAGAACCCTTTGGAGTACATCCTGGAGTCTATCAAGACGATTTACTCCGTGCACGAGGGCGGCAATTCCATCCGGCGCGTGAATGTGAACATCGCAGCAACGGACGTGGACAGCTACCGGAAGCTGAAAGCTGCCGGAATCGGCACATATATCCTTTTCCAGGAGACCTACAACAAGGAAAACTACCAGAGGCTTCACCCCACCGGGCCCAAGAGCAATTATGCCTGGCACACGGAAGCGATGGACCGCGCCCAGGAAGGCGGATGCGACGATGTTGGCATCGGCGTTCTGTTCGGCCTCAGCGGCTATCGCTACGAACTGGTTGGCATGCTCATGCACGCGGAGCATCTGGAGGCCCGTTTCGGGGTTGGCCCGCACACTATTTCCATGCCCCGTATCTGCCCTGCCGATGATATCTCCACCGACAGTTTCCCGGATGCCCTTCCGGATGCGACTTTCCGGAAGCTCGTCGCGGTTCTCCGCGTTGCCGTGCCGTATACCGGCATGATTATCTCCACACGCGAGAGCCAGAGGATGAGGGAACAGCTGCTGCACTGCGGAATCTCGCAGATAAGCGGCGGCTCCCGCACCAGCGTGGGCGGGTATACCACGGAGGTGCGCCACGACGAAACCGCACAGTTCGACGTGTCGGATACCAGGCCTCTGGACGAGGTTGTGCGCTGGCTGCTGGAGAACGACCATATCCCGTCGTTCTGCACCGCCTGCTACCGCGAGGGCCGCACCGGCGACCGCTTCATGTCCCTTTGCAAAAGCGGCAAGATCAGCCTTTGCTGCACGCCGAATGCGCTTATGACACTTAAGGAGTATCTGGTGGACTATGCTTCTCCCGCAACCCGCGAGGCAGGGGAGAAGCTCATCGCGCGGAGCATCAATGATATCCCGGAAGGCAAGATCCGGGAGATTACCCTGCGTCACCTGGACGAAATCGGCCATGGCGCCCACGACTTCCGGTTTTAGAATATGAGGATCCGTCTTTTTCTGATATTGCCGATAATCATTCTCGCCCTTTCATGCCGGAGGGAGGAGATGCCGCATACGGAAAGGACGGAAGGGCTCATTAAAGAACTTCTCACCAAACTGGACAGCACGGATGTGTATGCGGCAAGGAAGGAGGCCCAGATAGACCGGGTGAAAGCAATGCTTCCGGGTAAGGACGCCCTGGATCGCTTTTCGCTTTACTACAGGATTGCCGATGAATACCACAATTACAATGTGGATTCCTCTCTGGTTTATATGGAAAATGCCGTCCGGCTTGCTGGCGAGATGGGAGTGGATTCGCTCCGCTTCATAGCCGCTTTAAGCATGGCAACAGTGCTGGCGGATACCGGTTTTTATACTGAATCGCAGCAGACGATCCAGGAGGTGCCAAGAGATGCGCTGGAAAAATGGAATCTGTATGATATATACTACAATGCGCTGGCCCTTCTGTATCACAACCTGTATTCGGATTTCAATGTGCCGGACTCCTTTGAGAAAGAGTATCGCGATTTGTATAATGTCTACAGGGATTCTCTTCTTGCAGTTTCCGACACGGCCAGCATAACCTACTTGCGCAATATTGAAAGGAAGGCGGCCAGGGCAGGGAATTTCGAGCTGGCCAGAGAATATAATGCCCGGCGTCGTCCCATTGTTGAAAACGATGGCTCTGCCGCATACGCCACCTGGCTGTACGACCGTTTCGCCATAGCCTACCTCTATGAGAATAAGCTGACCGGGGAGGCAGTGGACGACCTTCTTGAATGTGCAATCATCGAGGTGGAAGACAGCAACCAGGACATTGCATCGCTGCTGCGGGTGGAGTCGTTTCTTATCAATATCAATATGTCCCGGGCGGCAAAAAAGGTCTCGGACTACTATTTTTCCTCACTGCGCCGTTTCGGTTCCCGCAAGCGCCTCCTCGACGGCATGGGAAAAACACTGGAAATCAACGACCGGGACTACCAGGTTATACAGAACCGAAACAAGGAACTTCAAAGTGCGATAGCCCTTGTCTCCCTGCTTGTGCTAACCCTTATTTTCACGCTGGTGAACATTAACCGTTCAAGGCTCAAGATAAGCAGTCTCAAGGATCATCTGGAGCAGTCCGACAAAATATCCAAGAGTTATGTGGGAGTTCTTTTCCAGCTCTATTCTTCATACATAAAGCGATTGAACGTTTTCCGTACGAAAATCCACTCCAACCTGCGCAAAGGGCATGTGGAGCAGGCGCTCGAACTCACAAGCCCGCTGGGAGACAGCGCTGCGGAGGAACGCAAGGAGCTGTTCCATAACTTCGACAGGGCCTTTGTGGATATTTTCCCGGATTATATCCAGACGGTGAACTCCTGTCTCAAACCCGAGGCGCAGATTATTCCCAAGAAAACGGAGATTCTCAACACCGAACTCCGCATCCTCGCTCTCATTAAACTGGGAATCGAAGACAGTACCAAAATAGCGGAAATGCTTCAGTGTTCGGTGAAGACGGTATACAACCTGAGGTCCGGCCTGAAGGCCCGACTCTCCGTCCCTGAAGATGAGTTCAATAAGGTGATTTCCGAGCTTTAGGAATATTATTCCCCCTTCCCGAAATTAGTTATTAAAATTATTTATTTGTTTGATAATCAGCTGCTATTGCTTTCCCAAAACATAGGAATATTTCCCATTTTATCCGGAGCCCAGAAAGTTCCGGAATTTTTTTTATAAATTTGTGACAGCTAGAATTTTATGATATGCGCGCTTCAAGATTCATTTTCAAAGCTCTTGCTTTGTGCATCATTTTCACTGCCCCGATAGTCAGTTGTGCCGCCCCAAAGGGCTCTCCCAGCGAGCCTCCTGCATCCGGCAAACCCGATCACGATCCCAGCAAGATCCTGAGGGTTCTGTATTGGAATATCCAAAATGGTATGTGGGCGGGCCAGCCGGACCATTACGACGCTTTTGTAGAATGGATAAAATCGTGGAATCCGGATATCTGCATTTTCTGCGAAGGCGCCCAGATTTATTATGACGGGACTCACGAGCACATGCCCAACGAGGAGCGTTATCTTCCCTCTCACTGGGGAGAACTCTGCGCCCGCTGGGGGCATGATTATCATTTTGTCAACGCCCGCCGTCCGTCCACTTCAACTCCCTTCGGCCTGACAAACTACCCCTGTCTTGTCACGTCCCGCTATCCTATCGACAGCGTCCTACTGGTCACAGGCCATAAGCCGGATTCCGTCATCGTCAATTACAGCGGCTGGTATCAGGTCCATGTGGACGGGGTGGAGAAGCCTGTTAATATCGTAACAGTGCATCTCAAGCATGGCAAGTACGGATATGGCGTTCCCCAGGAGGAGAGAGATGCCTCTGCGGAAAGATATGAGGGAGAGCTTTTCCGGGCGAAGGAACTTGCCTGCATTCTGGACCACACTGTGCGTAAGACAAAGAATCCCAATAAGGAACTGTGGATTATGGCGGGCGACTACAACTCATACAGCCGCGTGGACAATCATCACTATAAATGGAATAATGCTTCACCCGGTTTTACCGCGCAGGATTACATGATTTTCAATTCCCCCTTCCATGATCTGGTAAAGGAATGCTATCCTGACGACTTCATGCCATCCTGCGGCAGTCTGAGGATAGACTACATGTATGTTTCCAAACCCATGCTCAAGGCCTGCAAGGATGTTTATGCAGAGCCGGACAGTTATACCAAAAGGGTGAAGGATCCTACCGGAGTGACCAGTTTCTATATTCCTTCGGACCATTATCCGATCATTGCCGATTTCAAGATATCCAAAATGAAATAACCGATATATGAAGAAAAGAGTTTTGCTTCTTTTATCTGGCGCTCTGGCCGCCGTGTGCTCATGCAACACGGACGACGGTCCCCGGCGTCCGGTCCGGAGCGAGTACATCACCGTGTACGAAACTTCTCCTGATAAAACGGTTGACGCTATCCAGGTCCCGTTTGAAGGAGTCCAGAACGGGCAGATTCATGTCCTGTCCAATGTGCCGGTGCAGTGGAAATACTTCGTGGACCAGAGTCAAACCGGTACCGACTGGTTTAAGGTCAAGTCGGTGGAGGAAGTTGAGTCCGGGCACATTCTGGTAACTTATGATGCCGAATCTATCCTGGCCCTCAATTCGCTTGACAGGCGTTCCGGAAGGCTGAGCTTCTCATGCCCGGAAGAATCCCTGGGAAAATTCCTTACTGTAAAGCAAGGGTATTCCGAGCAGTTTTATGAGGATTTTTCCGATCAGCCGGACCAGACTCTCGTCATTACCGGCCGTAAGACCTTCACAACCGAAGAGTATCCGGTCCTGAATGCCGACTATTGCGACTATATTTCTTTTAATGCCTGGGCGGAAACCGCAAACGAGTTCCTGAGCAGGAACATCACTCTGGACGTTACCGTCTCCGGTGGAAAGTTTTACGCGACAGGTCTTACTACATACCGTGTCAACGTGCCCATCGGAACCGGTCCCAATAAGGACAATATGAGGTATCTGCTCCTTGTGGGGAACGGTGAGCGCATGAGCGCGCAGACCAAGTTTACTTTCAGCACGGCCAACGACGACCAGGTCTATGTGCACATAGACAATTTCTCCGCCTACAGGGTAACGGAGGCCGAAATGGGTCTGCTGATAACGGATGAAGACTTTGAAGACGAAGGGGAGGTCGATTGGATATGATGAAAAAACTGATCCTTACCGCCGTGGCGCTCCTGGCGCTCATCCCCGCTTTCGCCCAGACACGCAATATAAGCGGTGTGGTCCGTGACGAAAACGGGGCGATAATGCCCGGTGCCATCGTGGTCATCAAGAGCGGCGGCCCTGAAGGCAGCGTAGCCGCTACCGCAACGACAGATCTCTCCGGCCGGTACACGATTGATTGCACCGATGCCGACTATATCTCTGTGAATTTCATGGGTTACGAAGAGGCCCTTTTCCCGGTAAAAGGTAAAAGGACCCTGGATGTGAACCTGGTCCCCGACAACAGCACGGTCCTGGAAGAAGTCGTCGTTATCGGCTACGGCGCCGTCAAGAAGGCCGACCTCACCGGTTCGGTTACCAGCGTGAAGATGGGCGAAATCCGAAATGAACCCGTCCTGTCCATAGACCAGGCCCTACAGGGGCGCGTGGCCGGTATGGAAATCACCAGTACCGACGGTGAACCCGGCTCGGATTCGGTTATCCGTATCCGTGGTTCCCGTTCTTTGTCGGCCGCTTCCAACGACCCTCTCATCGTGGTTGACGGTATAACGGATGCCGTTTCTTCTCTGAACGACATCAATCCGGCCGATATTGAAGCCATTTCCGTGCTCAAGGATGCATCGGCAACGGCGATTTACGGTTCCCGGGGAGCAAACGGCGTCATTATCATCACCACCAAGGGCAGTTCGGACAGTTCCGATTCGGCCCAGAACTTCTCCCTCACCTTCAAGGCCAACGGCGGTATCTCTTTCCTGCCCCGCAAACTTGACCTGATGGACGCCGAGCAGTACGGTATCTTCCGAAACGAGTATTACCAGCATATCGGCACATCCTCTTCCATGAACATGACCACACCTCTGAGCGGCCTTTCGGTAAAGACTCCTTTTACCATGGGCGAAGGAACCGACTGGATCGGCGATGTGGTCCGTGTGGCGCCGTACCAGAATTATAATCTGTCCATGAACGGGTTCAACGGCCGGCAGAAGTTCTACGCCTCTCTGTCCTACAGCGACGAACAGGGTATTATCCAGAAAAGCGGCAAACGGAACTTTACCGGTACGCTCAACGTTTCCAACAAGGTGTTCAACTGGCTCACTCTGGGTGCATACCTCCGTTACCAGTATCGTCTGCAGGACAATTTCCTTACCCAGATCGGCGGCGGCGGAATCAACTACGCTGCGCAGTATCTTTCCCCGCTCATCACCCCGTCCGATTCATACAATCCGCTGGATAATTCGGCCGTCCACATTGCCAATGCCGTTGTGCGCCTGAACGAGAACACGGACCAGACGGACCGGAGCATGCTCAATATTTCGTTGAATGCACAGGCAAGAATCGCCGCTCCGCTGAAGTATAAAACCAAATTCAGCTATTACTTCTTCGACAGGCAGCGATACCAGTATAATCCTTCCACCCTTCCTTCAAGGACCGATGCCATGGGCGGATATGCCTACCGGGAGAATTACGGCGAACAAAGCCTTTATTTCGAGCAGACTCTCGAATACTCCCGGGAGTTCGGACGCCATCATATGGATGTCACGCTTGGACAAACCTTCAAGCACCTGACAACCCACAGATTCTCCCTTGGCGGCGACGGATATATCGTAGATGCCGTGAAGTGGAACAACATGGGCTCGGTAACCAACAAGGAAAGCTACGGTGCCAATACGGAGCAGGAAATCAGGGATAAACTTTCCTACTTCGGGCGAATCAATTACAATTATCGTAAACGTTATTACCTCACCCTGACCGGGCGCTTTGACGGAGCCTCCAATTTTGCAGCCAACCACAAATGGGGTTTCTTCCCTTCCGGCGCATTTAAGTGGGTCATAATCAAAGAGCCCTGGTTTGACAAAGTGGATTGGCTGGACGACCTGTCCCTCAAGATGAGCCTTGGCCAGAGCGGTAACGACGTGAACAAGGCCTACCGCTCCCTTGCAAGACTCGGCTCCAGTTCGGGCGGTTATCCTTTCGGCGGGCACTATAGCCAGGAGTACTGGCAGTCCCGTATCGCATCGCCCAACCTCACCTGGGAAACCACTACGGCAGGCAATATCGCCCTGGACGTGACGATGCTCAACAGCAGGCTCAACTTTACCTTTGAAGCCTACAGGTCGGTCACGACAGACCTCCTGCTCACCGTGAAGACCCCCCAGCACACCGGTTACGACGACAAATACGAGAATATCGGCCGCACCAGCAGCCAGGGCGTGGAATTAAGCATAAGTTCCCGCAACATCGTCAAGCGCAACTTCTCATGGAACACTTCGTTTACCGTTACGCACAACACGTCCATGGTGGACGACCTGGGCCCGGAGTCGGAAGTTGCGATCCGGCAGGCTCCTACGCAGGTTGCCTACACTACGGTGGGCTACCGTGTGGGCTATCCCGTGAATTCCTTCTGGGGTTTCCAGTATGCCGGCGTATGGCATAACCAGGAAGAGATAGACCGTAATAAGATCACCCACTCCTTTGCCAACGACCAGTCCTCTACGAAACTGGGCTATCCTATTTATATAGACCAGAACCACGACGGCTCGCTTGACTCCAGAGACATTGTGTTCCTCGGTTCTCCCGATCCCATTGTCTTCGGAGGTTTACAGAACACATTCCGTTTCAACAGGCTCTCCCTGGGCGTTTATTTCACCTATTCCATCGGAGGAAAGGTGCTTAATTACTCGGAATTCTACATGGCCGGCTCGCGCAGGACCAACCAGTACGCCTATATGGTCAATGCATGGCACCCCATCGCCAATCCCGAGTCCAACCTTCCCCGCGCAGGTATCTTCGATGCCAGCGCCCTTCCAAGCTCTTTCCTTATCCACGACTCTTCGTATCTCCGTCTCAAAACCCTGAGCCTGAGTTACAACTTCAATATCAAGAGCCGCTTGATACGTGAACTGGAGGTGAGCGTTTCCGGTGAAAACCTGTATCTGTGGACCAATTATAACGGTTTCGATCCCGATGTATCTTCGGGCGGCACAAACGGATATGACAATTCGTGGTATCCCAAGTCCCGCCGTTTTGTGATGTCGATTCAAATGAAATATTGATGCGCCGTATGAAACATATAAGAATAATCTCGATATTCGCGCTTGCGCTCTCACTGGCGTCTTGCTCGCTGAAAGAAGATACATCGACAATCGTAAACCCCTACGATTTCTTCAATACGGAGATCCAGATTCGCGCAGCCGTCAATGGCTGCTACGATCCGCTGCACTATATCCACAACCTTAAATACTTTATCGCCGTTGAAGGCGCCACTGACCTTGCGTCTACGGACGGATCGGCCCAGCAGGATGCGCGCTTCGAAATCAACCCGGCCAGTCCGGGTGCGGCCTCCCTGGTGTGGAGATGGTGCTATACCGGTGTGCGTTTCTGCCTGAGCACGATTGCCGGCATTGGCCGTTCCACCCTGGCAGAGAGTAAAAAAATGCCGTACGAAGTGGAGACACGCATCCTTCTCAGTTACTATTATTATGTACTCACCAGTTTCTTCGGCGACGTCCCGTTCTACGAGGACTATGTAGAAACCGACGAAGACATGATCCGTATCGGCCAGCTGGGGCGGATGAGTGCGGTGGAAACCCGTAAAACCCTGATTGACGAGCTTCTGCTCTATGTCCCCATGCTGCCCCAGATTCGAACCAGTGATCAGCAGTACAATACCTGCGGCGCCGCCATGGGATGGATGCTTATCGCCAAGATGGCAGCCTGGAACAAAGACTGGGACAATGTCATCTATGCCGGAGAGCATCTGGAGGCAATCTACGGTGATCTCAGCCAGTATCCCTACATGGATGTCTGCTTCCGTAACAAGAACACGCCGGAGTCCATCTTTGAAGAAAACCACGAGTATGTAGAAGGCGGTATAGATTATATCACTTACTCCGGCCTTGCCATCTCGTCCCTGGTATTACCTTACCCCAAGACCGGCGGAACTGCAATTTTCGACGGGGTCACTATCCCCGAAATCGGTGTAAATGCAACCTGCTATACGCCCTTGAGGCCAACTGCCCATATGAGAAACGAAATTGCGCCCACCGGCACCGGCGACATCCGCCGCGACATCAATATCTCCAGAGGCTGGAACGGGGTGAATTTCGACGGAAACAGTCAGTGGATGGGGCAGAAGTTCTGGTGCTTCGGCGTTTACAGAAACTATGACAACACCAACTACAAGATTTTCCGCTATGCCGACGCCGTCCTTCTCCTTGCGGAAGCATGGTGCGAGAAAGGAGACTACGTCAAGTCCGTGGATTATCTGAATATGGTCCGGGACCGCGCCCAGATCAGCCGATACGCCTTCATCAACCAGATCAAGCTCCGCGGAGAAATCAGGGATGAACGCGCCCGTGAACTGTTCGGCGAGTTCGGACGCAAGTATGACCTGGTACGCTGGGGTATCTGGTACGACCAGGTGCTTGCTTACAACACATATAAGAAAGCGCTGGAGAACATTCGTCCATGCCACGAGTACTATCCCATTCCGGATGTGCAGTGCGCCCGTTCAGGCCGGATACTTTCCAATCCGGAGTATGACAAATACAATCTTACAGGAGAATAGTGGTATGAAGAAGTTTACATTATATTTATTGGTGCTTCTTGCAGCGGTATCCTGTGTCAAGAAGTCGGAATATGACCAGACTCTGGGTCTTATGTCGGAGTACAACGTACTTTCAGAGGAAGGCGGCTCCACTCAGGTGGCGGTGTTCTCCAACACATCGTGGACTGTGGAGATGGACCGCCAGGTGGACTGGGCGTCCATAGACCGTTTCGGCGGTTACAAGTCCGGCTATCTGGTCTTTGATTATGAGATCAATTATGGCCGTGCCCGCCGCGTGATACTGGTGTTCAAGGCAGGAGACCGGACCATGACCCTGAATATGTATCAGAAGGCACGATTTGCCGATGATGACTGCGTCCTGCGCTTCGACAGCTCATCCCTGGCGGTTCCTTCCGCCGGAGGTACCGAAAGCCTTGTTTTCAACACAAACCTTGTGTACGATCTGGATGACATGTACCTGACTTTATCCTATCCGGAAGGCCAGGAACCCGCAGCACCCTGGATCACCCTGAAGAGCGTGCAGACGAATAAAGTGGAAATCGTGGTCGCACCCAATACCACCGGTGCCGAACGTACTGTTAACATGAGGCTCACCCATACCGATGCCGGCGACTATGACTCCACCGAAGGAGATTCAGTTTATTCAAATACAGTAACTGTTGTTCAGGCCGGATAGCATATGAAAAAGATAACTATACTTACAATTGTGTCCTTGGCCATGGCGCTGCTCTGGTCCTGTGACAAAGACTACCATCCGGTGTTTTCCCCCGATGAACTGGGTATGGCGGAGCACGAGTACTATGTGGAGATTGCCGGCGGAGATATCGGAGTATCCTACATTTCGAACAAGGCCGGTTCCGTGTCCCTGACAGATGAGGCCGATGCCGAATGGGCGCAGCTCTCCACCGGGGAATTCGGCTCCGTGGACGGAGATCTTCCCGTTCACATCCTTGCGAACAGCGGATTCAAGCGCCGTGCGGACATCCTTTTCAAGACTGACACCCGTCAAGACACAGTGACGGTGTTCCAGTACGGTGCCGTGGAAGAGAAATTCTATGTCGCCGCCAGTTCGATGGTAGTGTATAACGGCAGCGGCGAAGCAAATTCCGTTGTTACGGACATCAATGTACCTCTGGACAAGATTTCAACGGAGATCCGTTTCTCCGGAGAAGAGGAGTGGATCACGGACTGCAATCTGTCCAAATCCACCTTCACGTTCAAGACTACGGACAATCCGGACAGGGACTATACGCGCCGCGCCAATATCGTCCTCACCTACGTCGATGGATGGGATAACAGGCAGGAAGCCGTGATAAGCGTTATCCAGGCCCCCTCCACCAATAAAATCGGCACGGTGTTCACTCCTGAAGCCCTTCATGAAGTGGCAACCGTGGGCGGTTATACCCTCCCGGAGGATGCGATTATTGAAGGCTATATCGTCAGTACTACCGAAGGCCACAATGCCGGTGACGCCCAGGTGGAAGACTACAAACAGGGTACCGGTTACATCGACTATACCCTTACGGACCGCACCTCATATCTGGAAAGTGCCGATGGCCTCAACGGCTTCAGGCTCATTGCCACTGAAGAGGCGGAAAACAAGTTCATCCGCTATAGCCGCATCATCCTGAATGCCGGCGGCGCCGTGGTAAAGAAATCCGAGGGCGAGCCCGTTCAGTATACTATTGAAGGAGTAAAATCCAGCAATGTCCTTACCAGTGCGGACGGCACTCTCACAATGCCATGGAAGCAGAAGAGCATTACCGAACTCACGGACAGCGACATCAATACGCTGGTAACCATCAAGGATTGCGAAATCGCCATGCGAAAAGGTCCGTTCACTCCCGTGAATGAAGGCTATACGTCGCTATGCGGCTACAATCGCCTTGCGAAGTATCCAATCCTCATCCGTGACATCAAGGGCGGCAGCATGTATATGTTCACCAATATGACCTGCCCTTACCGCAGGGACGGGGAAACCCTTCCTTACGGCAGCGGCTCCATTACCGGCATCGTGGTACATGAACCCTACATGAGTTTCGAGAAGGACGGTGATATCGGCAGGTATCAGCTCCGCCACCTCACCCGTGAGGAAATAGACCTGAAAAGTGACTTCAGCGACAGTTTCTCCGGTATCATAACCGAGTTCCGTTATGCCATTCGCCCGGGTGAATTCGATGAGACTGTGCTTCCCAACGCAATCCTTGCCACAAAGGGTAACGGCGAGCTGTGCCACACGTATGGCTCTGTGAGCAATTATTCGCCTTCTTACTTCTACATCGGCGAATGCGGAAGCAAGAAGAAGGGCAAATATGAGGAAGGCGCTGGAATAGAACTGGACGGAGGCGGCATCTATCAGCCATGGGTGGATAACGGCGCGGAAGGCTCCCAGAACACCGACGGAAAAGGCTGGTTCGCCGCAAATCAGATGCTGGGCTGGTCCAACAAATACTGGTGGGATTCCGACAATGGCCGCGGCTATTGCTGGCTTGTGGTTTTCAGCACCAAGGGAATTACTTCCGACAGGGTTTCCATGCAGTTCGCGATGTACAACAACTCCCAGAGCGCCCGTTCACCGCGCTATTGGAAGGCGCAGTACTCGCTTACCACCCGTGACTGTTCGCCCTCTTCCGATTCGGAGTGGGTAGATATCGGCGAATTCACCGTGCCGGACGTTGCAATCTGGGCTTCCCAGAACGACTGGCAGACACTTGGAACCAGGGTGTACGACTTCCCTCTGCCCACCGGGATTCTCGGGAAGGAGAGCGTTAGCATCCGCCTTATGCCGCGCAATAACAAGGCGGCTGCAAAGTCGGTGGATTCCTACGATTCCAGCACAATCGCCAATAACAGCGGTTACAATACTATGGATTATTTTGCAGTACGCTACAATAAGTAGATTATGAAAAGAATCATCACAATAGCAATTCTTCTGCTGCCGGCGCTGTTTGTGTCCTGCGACCCCAATTCAGAGAACGGGCTCCGGGAAGTTACCGGCGTTGTGCTGAATACGGATAAAGTGGATATCCAGGTTGGAGAGAGCGTTACCCTGACGGCAACGGTTATGCCCGAATCGCTGAAGATGGGCGTTGTCTGGAGCGTTCTTGACGAGGAGTATGCATCCGTTAGCGGAGGCACAGTTACCGGAAAGGCCCAGGGCGTAACCTACGTCATTGCCACATCGGCCGACGGAAGTCAGAAAGCCGCCTGTATGGTGAGCGTGAACCCCAGCATCAGTTACAGCGTGAGCCTCAAGGACGAAATGGGCCAGCTGGTAACGGGTATATATGGTTATCCCGGTATGAGCACGAAGCTGCGTGTTGAGGCATCCGATGAAAAGGCTCACACATATACCTGGAGCCTCGAGGATTCCGCCGCCGGATCTGTCAGCAGTGACGGCATCGTCACCCTTGGAGCATCGGCAAGCACCAACCCCGCCTACGTCTACGATGTACAGTCGTACCTGAAGGTTGTCACCGAGGACGGTCAGGGCTGCAAGATCCCTGTTCGGAGCAGCATGCTCAAGGGCATCAGCGTGGGCACAACGTACAACCCCGCCGGCACGCCCGTGATAGTGCAGAAAGACGGCAATTATGACCTGGCCGTGATGTATGAGGGCCTGATGGGCCAGGAAGCCATCCCCGCCGATGACTGTACCCTGGAACTTAGCAGCACTACCTATTTCTCCATCCAGAAGGTTTCCGGGTCTTACTCGCTCGCCACAGGGTCGTCTACCGGCGTGTCCACCAAACTCAGCGTAAGCCCCAAGGGCTCGTCCCAGAAGACGGAAATCGCCGTTCTGAAGATAGACAAGGTCTACGGTATCACCGCGCAGTTCGCCGGTTCATCTTCATCCACCCTGTCCTTCACCTGGACGAAGGGCGTCTCTGAAAACGATGACATAGCCAATCCTTATACCCTCTACCTGTACAAGGACGAGGACGCGACCTCCCTTGAAGCCTCCTTCAGCATCCCTGCCGGAGACGGCTGCTGGAAAGGCCGTCAGCCGAAGTTCGTCTTCAGCGGCCTCACCCCGGGAACCGATTACTGGTTCAAGGTGGTCCAGACCGATTCTCCTGCCGATGTGGACTCCCCGCTGATCCCTGCTTCTACAGACCCGTTCAATATCGTCATGGTATCCTCCGATGACGCTTCCGTGGGAGACATCATCCTTGCGGAAGACTTCGGCCAGATGTGCTGGGGTGCCGATGAGATCACCCGGGCTGCCGGATATGACGTTGCCCTTAGCTCCGTAGCGTATAATACCGACACACAGAAGAGCTTCACCAGCCGTGACGCTGCGGTGTTTGTGGGAACTACCGGCCAGTATGCCCAGAGAAGCATTACTGCTCAGACTGTTGCCAAGAAGGAAGAAGGGTTCAGGCTTGCCAAGTGGGCACAGGGTCAATATGCCAGAATATATATCGGCCCGGGATACCTCTTCCTCAGCACCAAGGGGTACGGTACACACCTGATGACACCTGAGCTGAACAGTATTCCGGAAGGAGTGACAGCAAAGCTGAAGGTTACCGTCCACGCGGCCGGAGTGCAAGAAAACGGAGAAGCCGTATTCGCGGTTCAGCACGGGACGTCGTTCTATGAGATTTCTTCCGGTAAACAAACCAACAAGGCGTCAGAGGGTCATCCTGTTGACCTTAATACCAACGTAAAGAAGATAGCCTTCAGCGGAGGAATCACCAACCTCCAGGAGTTTGAGGTGGAAATAGACGGTGTGGTAAGCGGAGATCGTATTGCCTTCGGTCCCATCTCGGAGAAAGCACCCAGCGATAACAGCAACATGATGCTCCTCTCCGACATGACGATTCAGATTATCGACCTGGAATAGTTAGTATGAAAAAGGCACTTTTATTAGCCTTGATTCTGGTTGCAGTGCCGGCTTTTGCAGGCAGAGGCAACATCGTTATCACCAAAGCCGGGGCCAAAGCGGGCCCCGGCCGTGATAACGCCGCGGTAATCCAGAGGGCAATCGACAGGATAAGTAAGGCCGGCGGCGGAACGGTTACCATTCCCGCGGGAGATTTCTACAGCGGCGCCATCGAACTGAAATCCGGAGTTGAACTCCATATGGAAATGGGAGCACGGCTTCTTGGAGTGGCGGATAAATCGGCCTACGAGGAATCCCACATGACAGTTGACGGCATAAAATCTTTTTTGTCTTCACTGATTTACGCCCAGGGGCAGGAGAATATCGCCATAACCGGCCTGGGAACGATTGACGGCCAGGGCGGGGCCGATGCCTTCAAGACGAAGGAAGACCCCGGCGGAAGGCCGATGATAATCCTTCTTCGCGACTGCAGGAATGTTGTGGTGAAAGACATCACCCTTACGAATTCCGCCCACTGGGTGCAGTACTATACCGGATGCGAGGGAGTGAGGGTGAGCGGTGTGAAGGTGTACTCGCACACCAATTACAATAACGACGGCATAGACATAGAGTCCCGGGACGTGGTGGTTTCGAACTGTATCTTCGACTGCGAAGACGATGCGATCTGCCTCAAGGGCCTGTGCATGTGCGAAAACGTTAGCGTATCCAACTGCGTTGCAGCATCCAACTGCAATGCGATAAAGCTTGGAACTGCGTCGGTTTACGGCTACCGCAATATTGCCATCAGCAATATCACCGTGCGTGCCGCCAGTGAGGACAATTTCCGTCACTGGTCCACCAAGATCGACGGTGTGACGGCTCCGGTTACGGTTATTTCCGGTATCGCCCTTGAAGTGGTGGACGGTGGAATAATGGAGAACGTGAGCATAAGCAACATTTCCATGACGGATGTCCAGACACCCATATTCATCCGCCTTGCCCGCCGAAATGAATCCGATCTTCCCGAAGGAAGCAGGATGAGGGGAATCACTATCAGCAACGTCACGGCTGTGAGCGAAAGCATGATGTCCTGCTCCATAACCGGGGTGCCGGGGCTGTATCCGGAAGATATATTCCTGTCCAATATCGACATAACCTCTCCCGGCGGCGGAACGCCGGAAATGGCCTTGATCCCGGTTCCTGAGGCCGAAGACAGCTATCCAGAGAACCGTAAATTAGGCTACAGCCTTCCTGCTTCCGGCCTGTATATCCGTCACGCAAACAACGTTTACCTATCCAATTTAAGCTTCCACTTCCGGGTTCCGGACGCCCGCCCTCTCATTGTAACCGACGACTGCACGAATGTAGTTGAGCGTTAAACTATGGGAAGGTTGTGCAAGATTGCCCTGATGTCAATGCTGGTTTTACCGCTGGCATTGACTTTTTCTTGCAGGGAAAAGGCCTCCGGCGAACTTCTGGAATACTACCGTTCGCGGCAGGGGATATACATTCCGGGGGAGGAAACCCGGGATGCAACGGAGAAAGATTTCCTTTGGGCCGATGACGCCCTGAAGCATTCCTTCCACGTCCTGGAGGATACCGTCTGGAATTACGGGCGGGATATCAACTGGGAATACTGGCCGGTGAAGGACATCGAAATGCGGGTGCAGCTGCATCGGCAGGGATGGTGGTCGTCGCTGGCAAGGGCGTACTGCACGAGCGGCAAGGAAAAGTACGCCCGGGAGTATGTGTATGAGTTCCGTGACTGGGTGAAAAAGAACCCCTACAAGCCTTTCGGGGTTGATGGGAACGGTACCGTGAGCAGCGGCGCCATCGGCATAGATTCTCCAAATGAATGTTTCGCATGGAGGCCTCTGGAAATTGGAATCCGTCTTCTTAGGTGGCCGGTGCATTTTGCCCTTTTCAAGGACTCAAGGTATTTTACTCCGGAGTTCCTGCAGGAGTTTCTGGACGCTTACCATCAGAACGCCACGGTTCTTATGCAGTCGTTCAGCCCTTCCGGGAATCACCTTATCCATCAGTCCTCCGGCATTATCCGCGCGGGAATTTGTTTCCCCGAATTCGAGGAGGCCGAGGAGTGGGTTAAGGCCGGGGCCGATAATCTCAACCGCGAGATTGCCCGCCAGTCCTATCCGGACGGTTGCCATATAGAACTGGACCCGGGGTATCATATCGGCGTAGTTCAGTCGTACGACGACGCCATCCAGGTTGCCCTGCGAAACGGCCGCAAGGATATCTTCCCGCCGGAGTGTCTTGAGCAGCTGGTGCGGATGACATGCTATTATCTGGACTACTGCTACCCGGACGGCACCCACCCATGTTTCAGCGATGCCCGCCGCCATGACGACCTGGCGGACAGCGAACTTCTGGAGGATGTGAGCGGATACTGCGACTCACCTCAGGCCCGTCAGGTGCTCTGGTTCGCAACCCGGGGCAGGGCAGGGGAGGCTCCTCCCTACAAATCCTCCGGCCACCCGGATACAGGCTTCTACACTTTCCGCGACGGCTGGTTCGATGCAAATGTCATTATGCCTATAAAGGCCACGGAGCGCGGCATGTGGCATGCCCAGCCGGATTTCGGCACTTTCGAACTCTGGGCCTATGGAAAGATCCTCATGCCGGATGCAGGCTCCTATGTGTACTCCGGAGACGATCAGATCGAGCTCCAGAGAGCCTATTTCAAGCAAACCGCACGGCATAACGCCATAACCCTGGACGGCAGGAATTACGACGATCCTGCCCCCAAGGTCCTCGCCTGGAAACCTGATGAAGGCTTCCTAAGTGTGGAGCATCAGGCATACGAAGGCCTCACCCGGCGCCGCAGCATCTCCTTCGTGGAGGAGAAGTTCTTCGTAATCGTGGACGAGGTGAGCGGCCCTGCAAGCGGCACTCTCACGCTTCGAAACGGCCTTGGCCCAGGTGTGCTGGAATCATCGGCCGATGGCGGCTACATCTACAGGGATGGCGACGCCGCTTTGTGTATATTGGTAGCAGGCCCGGAAGGCTCTACCGTGAGTGTGGACCAGGACTGGTACAGCGAAGCCATGCACGAAAAGCACGAGCGCCCCGTCATCCGCCTGGACGCCTCCCGCGCCCCCGGCGCCGCCACGCAGCGCTTCGTTACCGTCCTTTATCCATTTTCCGGCACCACACCTTCTGAAATCTCGCTGAAAAACCTTAACTTTGTATCTGTAGACGGAAAAGATTATAACATTAAGATATTATGAAAGAAGAATCCCTCGTGAATCCGAACGGATTCGTGCTGGAACATCCGGCAATCGACGTGGCGGATCCCGTTGCCACCGCAAAGTGGTGGTGCGACAATCTTGGTTTCACCATGACCCGCCAGAAGGACGATTCCACGCACACGACCTTTATCGTGGATGCCACTGGTCGTGTGGCCATTGAAATGTACCGCGCAAGGACAACTCCAGCCGCTCCGGACTATGCTTCGATGGATCCTCTCACCCTACATTTCGGTTTCACCTCGAAGGATGTGGATGCCGATATCGAGCGCCTCACCAAGGCCGGCGCCACCCTCATATCCCATGAGAAGTCTCCGGGCTTCGACAACGCAATGCTCAAGGATCCCTTCGGTATTTCTATCCAGTTTGTAAAGCGTGAACAAAGCGTACTCTTGAAGTAGAGATGAAAAGACTATTAGTTTTGGCTCTGCTGTTTGCGGGCATCGGAGCGCAGGCTCAGATTGTGGTTTCGCCTGCCGACGGCATCGGCCCTATCAAAAGGATGAATGCCGTGAACAACGGCCCCCGCATCAACAATGCGGAGCAGGTTTATACCGGCACAACGGGCTATTTCATTGCTGCGAACGTTGGCTATTCCCGGAACCACGATGCCGCGGGCGCCGGAGCTTACGGCGAACACGTGGTGGACATTTCCGTTATTTTCCCGGACTTCTCCAAGAACCCTAACAAGCCGGAATCTTATGACTTCACTCTCACGGACCGCTATGTGAAGAGTATCCAGGACGCCGGCGTGGAGGTATTTTACCGCCTGGGGCAGAGCATTGAGAACCAGCCGCTCAAGAAATACAACATCTATCCTCCCAAAGATAATAAGAAATGGGCGCAGATTTGCGAGCACATTATCCGCCATTACAACGAAGGCTGGGCCGACGGCTTCCACTACAACATCCAGTACTGGGAAATCTGGAACGAACCCAATCTGGAATGGGACAACGACAAATGGAAGGTGGATCCCCGCTGCTGGGCCGGCTCCCCGGAGGAGTTCTACGACTTCTTCGAGGTTGCCGTGAAACATCTTAAAGGCTGTTTTCCTAATCTTAAGATCGGTGGCCCCGCAATGTCCGGGCAGGATCCCGGCGTGAGGGAAATCCCGGTATGGTATGAACTGCTTCTTTCTGAGATGAAACGCCGAAATGTGCCCCTGGATTTCTTCGCATGGCACATCTATGAGTATGACCCCACTGTGTTCACAGATTTTTCCTATCAGGTTCGCAATCTTTTGGACAAGTACGGGTACAAGGACGCGGAGTCTTTCCTGAACGAATGGAACTATATCAAGAGCTGGACGGACGACTATCCTTATTCAGTGCGCGCGATTTCCAGCCCCAAGGCCGGGGCCTTTGTGTGCGCCTCAATGCAGGAAGGCCAGAACTGTCCCACTGATATGATGATGTATTATGTGTACACTCCAGGTTCTAAGTTCAACGGCCTGTTCGACCAACTGAGCGATACCCCAATCTGGCCTTATTGGGCGTTATATTCCTGGGGTAAACTGAAGACTCTTGGCACTCAGGTAAAGGCTACCAGCGATATTCCCGATGTGCGAGTAACCGCTGCACGCGACGATGCGGGCCACCTTGGTATCCTCGTAAGCCGTTACACAATGGACAACAACATCACCGCAGTTAAAGATGTGACTGTTCGTCTTGCCGGCGGCGCAAAATTCGACTCCAGTGTACGATGCCACATCACCGATGAATTCAGTATGTACACCGAATACCCCGTAGCTCTCCGCCCCGACGGCACCCTGGTGCTCTCGATGCAACCTGATTCGTTTGTGTTTATTGAGTATTAATCCCTCTTTTGGCTCTTTGACATACTGTTCACCGCTTGAAAGGGAACTTTTTGTTTTTTTTTCATTGGTTAAACAATTGTTTTATGTAATTTTGCAATGCTATGGGCAAATTGGCCATAATATTGTATTTCATCTTGTC
The DNA here is from genome assembly GCA_016290725.1 of Bacteroidales bacterium. Lineage (GTDB taxonomy): Bacteria > Bacteroidota > Bacteroidia > Bacteroidales > UBA932 > Cryptobacteroides. The sequence continues at coordinate 27,741 of JAEEUZ010000009.1, forward strand.
TGTTTTTCCTGCTGATGCTACTGAAAACAGAAGACACATCCATGTGGTGCGAAAAGGCAGCAAAAAGTCTCACCGCGGAAATACTGTGGCAAAGATTTGGATAGAGGAGAATGGACTGAAGAAAATTGATGTTGCATGGTCTGAACTGTCATCAGACGAATTGGCAGTAATCGTTGGCATCATTGATAAAAATTGGGATGTGTTCAATAAGATGATAGATGATGTTTTTGCTGGGAAAAAAGTTACTATTAGGAGGTTTTAACCAATTAATATTATGTGCAAGTATAAGGATACTAATATTGGAATAAAAAAAATTGATTTCGGAGTCAAGCGTGGCTATATGGCTTTTTACCTTACTGACAGCCGTATAGTAATCGTTCCTGTATCCATGTTTCCGGAAGTCAAAAGATTGACCAGAGCGCAGAGGAAAGATTATATGATTATGGACGATCAATATTTTTCGTTCGATGCCATAAGCAAGATTTATTCTGTTAAAGATGTTTTGAGTTGTTAAAGACTTCAAATTTGACTGACTTTTCGGGTCCATTGTTTCCTTGTAAGAAATGATGGACCTTTTTGGATGATTGTTATGAAAAAAGCTCTTGCAGTTTGTTTGTTAATGCTGGTCGTTGCCGCGGTGGCATCGGCCCAGATAAGTGTGTCCAGGAGTTTGGAGGTGACGGGGGAGATGATGGAGGCCAAGGCGGTGTATCTGAGGGCGGAGGATGTGGATACTTTCTGCGATGTGAGCATTAACGGGCATTTTGTGGGGGCTACAAGCAACAGGTTCCGGAGGTGGGAATGGGATGTGAAGCCTTTCCTAAAAGAGGGGGAGAATGTGCTGACGGGCGTGTTTCAGGATGCGGAGGCTATATCCGAGAAACTGAATGACGAACTGGCATATCCCATTCCGATGAGCGGGATTGGGTTTGTGCCGCACCTCAATCTTATACGCAAGCCCATTTTTCAGGGAGGATGGGACTGGGGCCCGAAGTGTATGTACACCGGGTTTGCCGGCCCCGTGGAACTAATTCCCGTAAACGTTGCGCGGGTGGATTATCTGCGCTGCACCCAGAAGCATTCCCGTTGCGGGAAATGCACTGTTACGCTTGTTGCGGAGCTGTTTTCGCCGGAAGGAGGCTCTGCCGATGTGGAATTCCGCTGCGGAGAAGAGATAAAAACGCGCACGGTTTCGCTGAAGCCGGGAGCTAATACCATTACCCAGGAATTCGTTATCCGCAAGCCTAAGCTCTGGTGGCCGGCGGGGATGGGTGAGCAGCCCCTCTACTGCGTGAGCGTGAATGCCGATGGCCAGAGGTTGGAGAAAAAGATCGGCCTACGAAAGATTGAGGTGGGGGAGAATCTGGCATTTAAAGTGAACGGGAAGCGGGTTTTCGCGAAAGGCGCGAACTGGATTCCCTGCGATACGGAGGAGGAGAAGCAGACGCCACAGAGGTATCTGGACCTTCTTACATCGGCCCGGGATGCCAACATGAATATGATAAGGCTGTGGGGCGGAGGAAAGTTCGAGAAGGATTGTTTCTACGAGATTTGCGACTCACTGGGCCTTCTAATATGGCACGACTTTATGTTCGCCTGCGCGATGTATCCTGCCACGGAGGAATTCCTTGGCGAGGTGAGCGCGGAAATAACGCATCAGATAAAGAGGCTTCAGAGCCATCCGTCTATCGCACTCTGGTGCGGCGACAATGAGGGCATCGACAATTACAACAAGCGGATTTGGAAGCAGAATCCGGAGCTTTATCGCGCCGAATATGAGGCGTTGGTATCCCTTAGGGGCAATCTGGTGGCCGATTTGGACCCGGAGCGCCTGTATTGGCCCACATCGCCTTGCGGCGGCCCCGGGGACCTTGACACCAATGGCTGGAACGACGATTCCAAGGGCGATATGCACCTTTGGGCGGTGTCGAAATACGCAAGGCCGCTGGAGGAGTATTATAAGTATCGGCCCAAATTCATGTCCGAATTCGGCCACTCCTGCTTCTCGGGGCTGCTTGGGTCGATGGAAGAGCAGAAGGCGCGTATGAGGGAATCAGGCGGCTATGAGAATATGCTGCAGAGGATTAACAATCTGTTTAATCCTGGCCCCGGGGCCGATTTGGTTTACCTCTCGCAACTCGAGCAGGCCATCGGCCTTTCGGTGGCCGCGTCGTATTGGCGTTCGCTGCCGGAGTGCAATGGCGTTCTGGTGTGGCAGTTGAATGATATCTGGGCCGGGCCGTCATGGTCCACTCTTGAGTACGACGGCAGCTGGAAGCCGGCGCACTATCATCTGAAACGCGTTTTTGCCGATGATGCCTCCGTTGTGCCCATCCCCGATTTGAAGTACGTTCCCGATGCGAATGTATCGGCAAGGGTGTTTGAACGTGACGGCGAGTGGTTTGTGTCCCTGACTACCGACAAGCCTGCGTATTATGTGTGGCTTTCCGCGCCGGGGGTGAGGTTTAGCGACAATAGCTTTAATTTGGAGGCAGGGGAGACGAAAGAAGTAACTGTCATTCCGAGCGAAGCGAGAGAATCTCATTACGATTATTCAGGAGATACACTCGGCCCGAAGGGCCTCGGTATGACAGGATTGACAATTATGCACCTGGCCCTGGCTACATCGCCCCGCCGTGATGTGCTGCTGCGTGATTGGGAGTTCCGTAAGGAGGGCCTGGAGGAGTGGGAGAGCGTGCGTGTGCCGCACGACTGGGCGATAAACGGGCCGTTTGAGGAGAATAGCGAACTGTGGAATGGCACCGAAGGTTGGGTAAACAATCCAGGACGGACGGGAGCGCTCCCGTGGGTGGGCGTTGGCTGGTATCGCACCACATTCTCTGTTCCCGAAGGAAAGAAGGCAACGCTCCTTTTTGACGGAGCAATGAGCAAC
>JAEEUZ010000118.1 GCA_016290725.1 Bacteroidales bacterium
CTCGACGGGCGTTGTTGAAGTGGTCTGCCTGGGTTCTGAGGAGATTCCCCTTCGGCTGCAGGAAAAACTGGTCCGACTGTGAGAAGGCCGGCTGGCATTCCGATATCTGCCGCTAAAGGGGCGCTTGGAAGGAATCTATACCGATCCGCGCTACACGGAAGCCGCTTCCTTCCGTTTGCTTTTGCCGGAAATCTTACCGGAATACGACAGAATCGTATATATAGACTGTGATGTTATCGTCCGGCAGGACATCGGCAGTTTGTATCGAAATACCGACCTTGGACAAAACTGGCTGGGCGTCGTATTTGAAGCGCCCATTGAGCAGCAAGCCGAACGATTCCGGGCGCTGGGATGCGACCCGACCCGCTACTTCAATTCCGGCTTCCTGCTGATGAATCTCGCACAGATGCGCAAAGAGAAAGTATCGGAACGCTTGCTGGAAGCCTGCCGCGTCCCCTACCTTGAATTTCCGGACCAGGATGCGCTCAATCAGGTATGCCAGGGCCACGTACTGCCGCTCAGCCCGCTTTACAATGGCATCCGCACTTTCTTCATCCCGAAGTACAAGCCCGACTTCATCAACCAATATGGGAGTGAGGCCCTTTGGGAACAAGTGCAGCGGGAAGCGACCATTCATTATACGGGAGGAAAACCCTGGAATCTATTCACATTACAGTTTAGTGCCTGGTGGAGAACCTATGAGCGGCTTCCGGAAGAGATCCGCTCTGAATGGACACCCGTCAAAAAAGTTTACCGGCTTTGGAAGGTTTATAAAACTCCCCTGGGCCACCTGCTCGACTGCGTTCGAAACCTGAAACAACACATCGGATGAAACACGCCTACCTGATCCTGGCCCACAACGAGTTCTGGTTGCTGCAGACGCTGATCGGCTGCCTCGACGATCCGCGCAACGATATCTATGTGCATATCGACCGAAAGGTCGCCGAGTTTCCGGAACTGCATACGACGCAAGCCGGGTTGCAGTTTATCGAACAGCGTTTTGACATCCGTTGGGGAGGTTTGAGCATGGTGGAGGCAGAATATGCCTTGTTCGAAGCGGCCGTAAAGCAAGGACCTTACCAATACTATCACCTGCTTTCGGGTGTGGACCTGCCCATCAAGAGCCAGGACTATATCCACGACTTCTGCGAGGCCAACGCCGGGAAAGAGTTCATTGGATATACGCTGACCAGCCTGACGCCGGAACTGGTGCGACGCACGCAGCGCTGGCATCTGTTTCCGGAGCACTTCGGGCGGAAACGCAGTTTTTACAGCGTACTCCGGGCGGGCTGCATCAAACTGCAGGAATGGCTGCACATTCGGCGTAATCGCGAGGTTCCGTTCAAGAAGGGATCGCAATGGGTCAGCATTACCGAGGAAATGGCCCATTACTTTCTGGCACACAAGGATTGGGTATTCCGGACATTCCGAAACACCTTCGTTCCCGATGAAAGCGTAATACAGACCCTGGCCTGGATATCTCCGTATCGGGAGAATCTGTACAGCACCGAATCCGATAGCGCGGGTTGCCTGCGTTGCATCGGCTGGCGGGAAGTCCCGGGCTTGCAAAACTGGCAACTGCTCGACTGGACAGCCGACGACTATGATGTACTGGTAAATTCTCCAGCCTTGTTCGCCAGGAAATTCAACAGTAGCGATAGGGCGTTCATTGAAAAGATTGTATCTTTGTCGCAGCAATGAGGATCAGCCTGATCATGCCGGTTTACAATGCGGAAGCGACGCTTCCCCGCGCCCTGCAAAGCATCGCTTCGCAGACCTTCCGCGATTATGAAGTGGTCTTCGTGGACGATGGGAGCACGGACCGTACACCGGAGCTCTTACAGGCTTTCCGCTTAGAGAATGCTATATCCTGCCAGATTATCCGCCAGGAGAACAAGGGTGTGGCGGCTGCCCGCAACCGCGGACTCGATTCGGCTGAAGGGACCTACCTCGGTTTCATCGATGCCGACGACACGCTGGAGCCGGACGCCCTGGCAAAAGCCGTAGCCGCAATGGAAGGAAACGGACAACCCGTAGACATTGTGGGCTGGGACTGGATACTTGGGTTCGAGAAAAATGGCCGTACGATGCGGCAGAACGACTACGATACACCGCTCCAGGCATTGAAAAACCTGATGGGCGGTACGATGCGATGGAATCTCTGGCTATTTCTCGTCCGAAGCGAATTGCTGGCCCAAAATAACATCCGTTTTATCGACGGAGCCAATATGGGCGAAGACATGCAGTTTATGATCAAGGCTTTTTGCGCGGCAAAGAACGTAGTTCAGTGCCACGAAGCCCTGTACCGTTACAATGCTGTGAGTGAGAGTTCCCTCAGCCGGCAGTTCAGCGAGGTGCGCCGTGCTGAGATTGAAACCAACCTGAAAGATGTGGCGACAGCCATCAATGACTCCCCGTATGCCGAGGCGCTCGCACCCAGCATCAACGATTTGAAATTGTATTTGAAACGCCCGCTCCTCGTGAGCGACGATCGTAATAATTATGAACTGTGGTACAACTGGTTCCCGGAAGCCAATGCCTACGCCACGGCCAACAAGTCGCTACCGCTGCACATACGGTTTTTGCAGGGTATGGCCGCCCGGCGGAGATGGGGAGGCGTTGGACTATACTACCATCTGGTCCATCAATTCATTTATGGAATCGTATACCGGTAAGTAATGAAGAAATTTCTCATTGCCCTGATTTGCGCCATCGTGGTCGACGCCTTCTTCTGGGATTTCATCCTGAAGATTTTCCCCGTGGCCAACTCAAAAATGGTCCTGGCCGTTGTTGGCGTCCTTGCATATCTGATGAAGTGCATAAAGGAACACGCGTCTACAATGTCTTCCCGGGTGCTCTTCTCCGGATTCCTGGCCCTTTTGTTTTCCCTCTGGTGCTTTATCGTCATCACGGTCAATGGGACCAATGATATGACCTATGTCAACTACATCATCTCGTTCGCGACTTGGGTCGGAGGGGCTTTCGGGGTCGTCGCAATCCTCAAGCTTATGCACGGGCGTGTCGATCTGATGCTGATTACCCGCTATTTGGCCATCATCTGCGTAGCTCAGTGCATCATAGCGCTGATGATTGACAATATACCTGCCGTTGAATCGGTTGTCAAGCGAACTTTTTTGATGGGTTATGATTATTATGAACGTACCCACCGTCTCTATGGTATCGGTTGCGCCCTGGATCCCGCCGGCGTCCGCTTCTCTGCGGTCCTAGTCCTGATTGCACACCAGTTAGTTATGGAAAAAAAGGTTCGGGACAGTCTCGCCAAATCAGGATTCTTGTTCATTGCGTTCCTGTTCATCACCCTCATCGGCTCCATGATTTCCAGGACTACCAGTGTCGGGACATTATTGGGCCTGGCTTATATCATCTTTGGTTCAATTCGGATTCAACGCGGCGGATATGTATCCCGTACGCAAACCCGTCTTACTTTTAGTTTTCTTTTATTGATAGGACTAGCTATGGGCGTAAGCGTGTACCTTTACAACACCAGCACTACTTTCCATAGCGACCTTCGATTTGGTTTCGAGGGCTTTTTCAACTGGGTGGAAACCGGAGAATTCCGCACCCATTCGACCGACATTCTGCAGTCGATGTGGCGCTGGCCTACCGATTCCCAAGGCTGGTTGATCGGTTACGGGCGATATGGCCTGTTTGAATGGAATACTGATATCGGTTATTGTAATTTCGTTTTGTACTGCGGCATTATCGGCCTGGCAATCTATTCCATTTACTATATTTACAACCATCTGTCGCTCATCGGCCGATTCCGCCGTTTCACTTTTGCCGCCATCCTGCTGACGGCCATTACGTTCATTGTCTGGACGAAAGTCGCTACCGACATCTTTCTGGTCGATGCCCTGCTATTCTGTGTCGATCCGGATGATGACAGCAGGGAAGGAAGGCTATTATCAATGTCGTGAAACTCATCTACTGCATCGCATCAGTCTATAATCCCGGTGGAATGGAACGAGTGCTGCTCAACAAGCTGCATTGGTTCTCCCGCCAGGGAGGCTATGACTTGACGGTCGTCACTACCGATCAGCAGGGACGTCCGCCGTTCTATGCCTTTCCGCCCGAAGTGAAGATAATTGACCTGGGTATCAACTATTCCCTCGACAACGGACGCAGTCCCATCGCAAAAATAGCCGGCTACTTCAAAAAAAGAAGACTTCATCGCAAACGGCTTACGGCCTTGCTCTGTCAGGAACGGGCCGACATTGTGGTTTCGCTTTACCCTTCCGAATCGTCTTTCCTGCCGAGAATCAAGGATGGCAGCAAGAAAGTGCTGGAACTGCACTACAACCGTTATTTCCGTCTGCAGTACAATCGCAAGGGTCTGCTAGGACTGGCCGATCGGTTCCGCAGCTGGCAGGACCTCCGCATCGTAAGGCGCTTTGATCAATTCGTCGTCCTTACTCAGGAAGATGCCGGATACTGGGGAGAAATGTCCAATCTGGCTGTCATTCCCAATGCCGCGCTGGAATTACCGGTCGTTGCAGCAACCCCTGCCACGAGTCGCCGTGTCATCGCTGTTGGCCGCCTCGATTACCAGAAAGGATTCGACCGGCTGATCAAGGCCTGGAGCCTGCTTCCGGCATCCTTGCGCGACACTTGGCGTCTCGACATTTTCGGTCAGGGCGAATGGGAGCCTATGCTGCAAGAAATGGTTGCCAAACTTGGGCTGGAAAACTCTGTCCAGATTCATCGGCCGACTTCGGAAATCTTTACAGAATATGCTTCCAGTGCTTTCCTGGCGATGAGTTCCCACTATGAAGGTTTCCCGATGGTGATGATCGAGGCGATGAGCACCGGACTGCCGGTGGTCACATTTGATTATCCTTGCGGACCCAAAGACATCATCCGTCCGGAAGAAAATGGACTGATCGTTTCCGAAGGAGATATCCCCGCCCTGGCCAGGGCCATGGAGCGGATGATATCGGACGACGGACTCCGATGCCGAATGGGCCTGGAGGCCAGGAAGGTTACGGATACCTACAATGAAGAAACCGTTATGGCGCAATGGACGCGGTGCTTCCAAAAACTGCTGGCGTAAAGAATCCGGCTTCAAGTGCGTGGATCGACCTGCTCAAGGTAATCCTGACCATCGGCATTGTGTGCCGTCACGCCACCTGGGCGGAAGTGGGCGGCGATCTGCCGTTGTTTCAGAACGTCACACGGGGGATTACGGCCATTACGGAAATCTGTGTACCGCTTTTCTTCGTACTATCGGGGTATCTCTTCTTCCTCAACTGTCCCGAAAAACCGACGGCAGGCTATTTTGGCGCAAAACTCAAGCGCCGGATCTTCACCCTGCTAATCCCCTATCTGATTGCCGTCATCATTGCTTTCGCTTGCTACTGGGCAGCCGGGCGATTTGCACCGTCTCTGGTTTCCGGGTATTTCGGCAACAAGTTATACGACCCGGTCTTCGTCTTCTGGACCGGTCCCATCAATCTTTCACTCTGGTTCATTCGGGAACTGATGGTTTGCTGCCTGCTTTCGCCATTGGTGTGGCTGCTCGTTCGCTATACCCGCGTTTTCGGGGTGATTGCTCTTGGTGCTCTCTGGGCTTTTCACATCGGCCCAATGCCCATCTTTTGCTTTACGCTCGGAGCCTGGCCAGCCATCCAAAATCTGCATATCAATGGTTTATCCAATTGGATGGAGCGACATCCAGTGAAGGTTACGCCTGCATCGCGGGCCTGGTGCTATTTCATTTACCTGTACCACTACCTGTTGCTAATCGGGATTAAGAAAGGTCTTGTGGCTGTCCTCAAACCTGAAAGCAGTTGGGGCTACCTGGGTTGCTACGTGGCCAGTGTCGTTATTGTACTGGCCCTGATGACCGGTTTGTTCTATCTGATGCGACGGTATATACCCCGCATTACCGGCGTTTTGATCGGAGGGAAATAATGTGATGAAGAAACTGCTCCAGATTAATCCCGTCGTCCGGCAGAACACCTCCACCGGCAAGATCATGCGGGAACTCGGCGAACTCGCCATTGCGGCCGGCTGGGAGAGTTTCATCGCCTATAGCCGGGGCCGCGACGGGGCTCCAGCCCATCCCTCACAATTGGTTCCCGTGGGAAATTTCATCGACCTGGGCTTCCACTGGCTGGCAACCCGCCTGTTCGACGCCCACGGCCTGGTATCCCGTCACGCCACGAGACAGCTGATCCGGCGCATCCAGGCCATCGACCCGGACATCGTTCACATCCACAACGTACACGGCTATTTCCTTCACTATCCGACTCTCTGCCGTTTTCTTGCCGAACGAGGCAAACCCGTCGTCTGGACAACACACGACTGCTGGCTCTTTACGGGACATTGTTACCACTATGCTGCCGCCGCTTGTGACCGCTGGCAAAGCGGATGTTATCGCTGTCCGCAAAAAAAGGCTTTCCCTGCCAGCTATGGATTCGACAGGTCCCGCAAGAATTACCGCGACAAGCGGGAGGCTTTTACCGGTATCCCTTCCCTTACACTGATCGCTGTTTCCGAGTGGATGCAGGGCGAACTGTCGCGTTCGTTCCTGAAAGACATCCCCTGCCGCGTGATTCACAACGGTATTGACTTGGAAACTTTCCGTCCCCGGCCGGAAGTAGATGTACGGAGTCCGTATGGTATCGACAAGCCTGTCTTCTATCTGGCGGTCGCTTCAATCTGGCTGCCGGAGAAAGGACTCGCCGATCTGACTGAACTGGCTGGTCGTCTGCAAGCCGATGAACAACTCGTCCTCGTGGGACGGATGACCCCGCGGCAAAAAGCCACGCTTCCCGAAGGCATCGTCACGATAGCCCGGACCAGCAACGCACTAGCCCTGTCCGCTCTTTACACGGCAGCCACGGTGCTGGTCAATCCGACCTGGCAGGACAACTACCCGACCGTCAATCTGGAAGCAATTGCCTGTGGAACACCCGTGGTCACCTATCACACCGGCGGCAGTGTGGAATCGATCACGCCCGAAACCGGATTCGTTGTGGACCAAGGTGATGTTGACGGCTTGGTCCACTGTCTGCACCAGATACGGCAGAAAGGTAAGGATGCATACTGTGACGTATGCCGGCAATACGCACTGCAGAACTTTGACAGACGAGACCGTTTCAACGACTATATCCAACTCTATGAAAGTCTTGCAACTCGGTAAGTTCTACCCCATCCGCGGCGGCGTGGAAAAGGTGATGGAGATGCTCACGGAAGGGCTCTCCGCCCGGGGCGTGGACTGCGACATGCTCTGCGCCAGTTTCGACGGCCAGAAAGAGACACAGGTCATCCCGCTCAATGCGCACGGACGGATCATCGTGGTGCCGACCTTGCTGAAAGCT
>JAEEUZ010000119.1 GCA_016290725.1 Bacteroidales bacterium
ACGGGGGGGGGTTGTGGCCGGGGGGGGGGGGGGGGAAGGGGGGGGGGTGGGGACGGGGGGGGGGGGCACCGGGGGGAGAGGCCGCAGGCGGAGCAGCGGGGGTTGCGGGCGGTGCAGGTGTAGCGGCCGTGGAGGATGAGCCAGTGGTGGGCGATGGGGCGTTTGTCGGTGGGGATGTGGCGCTCGAGGTCGCGCTCCACGTCGTATGGAGTGGCGCCGCGGGAGAGGCCCAGGCGGTGAGCCACGCGGAAGACGTGGGTGTCCACTGCTATCACGGGTTTGTCGTACACGATGGAGGCGATGACGTTGGCGGTTTTGCGGCCGACGCCGGGGAGCGACATCAGGGCGTCGATATCCGAGGGCACTTCGCCGCCGAAATCCGAAAGAAGCTTTGCCGCCATGTCGATAAGGTGGCGCGTCTTGGAATTGGGGTAGGAAACGCTCCGGACAAGCGCATACACATCGTCGAATGAGGCCGCGGCAAGCGCTTCTGGGGTGGGGAATGCGGAGAACAGCGCCGGGGTTACCATGTTCACGCGCTTGTCTGTGCACTGGGCGGAAAGAATCACAGCCACAAGCAGCTGGAACGGGCTTTCGTAATGCAGTTCAGACTCAGCTACGGGACGGTTTTCCACAAACCATCCCACAATGGCGGCGTATCTTTCCTTAAGGGTCATAAAAGAGAACTGTAGGTGCGCTCTTCGCAACGTTCGCCTTCGCATACGAACACGCGGCCGGGATGATTGCCGATGATGGACAGGTTGTGGGTTACCATCACGACGGCGGTGCCGGAATAGTTGAGCCCGCACAGGAGGTTGAGGATGCCCTCCGCGGTTTGGGCGTCCAGGTTGCCGGTGGGTTCATCGGCAAGGATTACCTGGGGCTTGTTGAGAAGGGCGCGGGCGATTGCGACGCGCTGCTGCTCGCCGCCGGAGAGCTGATGCGGCATCTTGTGCGCCTTGGTTTCCAGGCCCACGGAGGCCAGGACCTCGCAGATGCGCTGGTCCATCTGCTCCTTATCTTTCCAGCCGGTGGAGCGCAGGACGAAGTACAGATTGTCTTCCACGCTGCGGTCCATCAGGAGCTGGAAGTCCTGGAAAACGATGCCCAGGCGGCGCCTCAGATACGGGATGTCACGGCGCTTGATGCCGTCCAGGGCGAACCCGCATACCGAAGCCTCGCCCCCGAGAAGGGCATTCTCCGCCGTGATTGTACGGATGATGGAAGTCTTTCCGGAGCCCACCTTTCCCACGATGTACAGCAAGTCCCCGGGGAACACGTCCATGTCCAGCCCGTAAACTACGGGTGTATCCCCGTTCCCAATGTTTGCATTGGCAAAATGTATGAGCGCATTCATATGCAAAAAAACTTTGGTCTTCGCGGACTATTGTCCGACTCCGAGTCGTTTTTTCTATTCAAAACCCGTTTGCAAAGATACAGAAAATGGTTAAATTTGCAAGATAAAACAGTATTAGATGAACAAACGTTTCATAGCAGCCTTTGCGGCATTCGCAATTGGTTTGGCGGTTTCCCTGGGGGCATTGGCCCAGGGGCACGATACATATACCAGGGCACTGGACCTGTACAACAACGGGATGTACTCGGAAGCGATGGCCCTGTTCAAGACGGTGGACGGCTCATCGGCAGAGGCATATGCCGTTATCTGCGCCCTCAGGCTGGGTGCCGACGGATGCGTGCAGGCTTCGGAAGAGTTCCTGGAGAAGTGGCCGGAATCGGCCCTCGTACCGCAGGTGCGCTTCCAACGCGCCGTGAAATTCTTCGGCGACGAGATGTTCGAGTCCTCGATGGAGGAGTTCCGCCTCATCGGCCAGAATGAAGTGGCTCCGTCCCAGGCCGCCGAATATGCATTCAAGAAGGGCTACAGCGCTTTCGCAACAGGGGACCTCTTTTCTGCGAACGACCTTCTGATGCGCTCGGCCGCGCTGCCTTATTCGGCATACACCGCTCCCACATGGTACACGCTGGGCTATCTGGAGTATTCCAGGAAGAACTTCAACAAGGCATCCGAGTGGTTCCTCAAGGCCGCGTCGGATCCCCGTTTCGGCCAGCTGGCGAACTACTACATCCTGGAGTGCCGCTTCATGGAGAAAGACTATGAATACGTGGTATCATTCGGGGAAGACCTTTTCGACAAGATTCCGGAAGACCGTCAGCCACATATGGCCCGTCTCATGAGTGAGTCGTACCTCATCCTGGGAGACCCGGAGAAGGCCAGGAACTACTACCAGAAAGTGCTGGACGCCGTTGGTCCCAAGGACCGTTCGGAATTCTTCTACGCCGGCAGCCTCATGTACACCCTGGAAGACTGGCAGGGCGCGGTGGACAACTTCAGCCGCATGACTGAGCGCACAGACTCCATCGGCCAGGTTGCTTCTTACCAGATGGGCTACAGCTACATCCAGCTGCGAAACAAGGTTGCTGCCCTGGATGCCTTCCGCGATGCCTCAGAACTGGATTTCGACAAGGACGTGCAGGAAGATGCAACGTTCAACTATGCAAAACTGGCGTTCGACATCAACCACGACGCATCCGTCTTCAACGATTATCTGGCCCGTTACGGCGGCCTGGACAAAGGAGACCGAATCTACAGCTACATGGCCATGGCGGCCCTGGCAAACCACGACTATGAAGGTGCCGTAACCGCCTATGACAACATAGAGAAACTGGATGCCGGGCAGCAGTCCAACTACATGAAGGCGTACTTCCTGAGGGCCTGCCAGCTCATCGAAAGCGGCTCCTGGCGCCTCGCCGTGCCGCACCTTAAGGCTGCCGCCTATTACAGCGACAGGCACGACCCCTTCAACCAGCTTGCCCGCTACTGGCTCGCGGAAGCCTATTACCGCGACGGCAAGTACAAGGAGGCCCGCAGCATCCTTAACGACCTTTACAATCTATCGGCCCTCGACGGCCAGCCGGAAGGCAATCTCATCTCGTACCACCTGGCGTACACGTACTTCATGGAAGGCGACTATGCCAACGCGCTCCGCTGGCTGGATAACTACATTGAGTCGGACGACGAACAGTTCGCCGCGGATGCCATGGTGAGGGTGGGAGACTGCTACTTCTTCAGCAAGGACTACAATATCGCCATCACCGCATACGAACTCAAGATCGGCAGTTATCCGGACGAGCAGGACCTCTATCCCTATTACAGGGCCGGTCTGGCCGCTGGTCTGATGGAAGATCAGGACGAGAAGATAAGACTGCTGTCGCCGGTAAAAAGCGCGTCGAACACCCTGCCGTACTGGCCGGAGTCCATGTACGAGCTTGGCAAGGCCTATGCGTCGGTGGGCGATACGGACAATGCCGTGCGCACTTTCCGCCTGCTGAGGGCTGGCGCCATCGACCCGGATTATACTTCCAGGGCCCTTTTGGAACTGGGTACTATAAGCCGCAGCAGGGGCGAATACGATGAGGCCCTGGCATACTACAAGACGGTCGTGGAGCAGGGCGGCCATTACGTGGAAGATGCCCTGCTGGCCATTGAGGCTATTTACAGCATCACCGGCGAGCCGGAGGCCTATCTGGAGTATCTTGCATCGGTGCAGGACATCGTAACCCAGAGCGACGAGCGCCGCGAGCAGGTGTACTTCAGCGCGATGGAGCAGATTTATCTGGCAAACAACTGGACCAGGGCCATTTCCACCCTGCAGCAATACATGGTAAAATTCCCGGAGGGCGCACACATGCCCCAGGCGCTTTTCTACCTTGCGGAGAGCTACCGCAATCTGGAGGACTATGTGAAGGCGGCCGATGCGTACGTGGGTGCCATCGACGCGGGAATCGACGGAGCGCTACTGGAGCAGTCGTGGCTGCATCTATCGGGCGTGAGATACCGTCTGGAGCAGTTTGCCGATGCCTACGCCGGATACCAGACGCTGCTGGTTATCGCCAAACTTGACGAGAACAAGCTGGCGGCCCGTCAGGGTATGATGCGCGCCGCTTTCCGCGGCCGCGAATACCCGAAGGCCGTAGCTGCTGCTGAAGAAGTCCTCAAGCAGAAAGACCTCAGCGGAAAACAGGAGCGTGAGGCAACCTACATCCTTGCCAAATCCTGCCTCGGCGCAGGCATGCGTGACAGGGCGATAGAACTCCTTACGGATCTTGCCAAGGATCCTTCCACTCCCGCCGGAGCGGAGGCTTCCTATCTCCTTATCCAGGACCTGTACGACCGCGGTCACTTCAAGGATGTGCCGGACAAGGTGTATGCATTCGCCCCTCTTGCCGTGGGGCAGAACTACTGGCTCGCAAAAGCCTATATCGTGCTGGGCGACAGCTTCATGGAAATGGGCAACGAAGCTCAGGCCAAGGCCACTTTCCAGAGCCTTCTTACCGGCTACACTCCTTACGGCCCCAGTGACGATGTGCTGGACCAGGTGAACATGAGACTTTCCAGAATGTAATGCGTATGAAAAGAGCAATAATAATCCCCGTCCTTTTCCTGCAGATTGCAGCATTTGCGCAGGACCTCAATCCCACTGTAACCGTTACAAACACGTACCAGGGGGAGGCCTCGGGCATCGTCAAACCCACCCAGACCATAAGCATTCCGGACAGTGTGAGCCGTTTCACCCTGGACTTCGACTATTCCGTGTTCGAAAGCCCGTACCGCGGCTCCTACGAGTTCAAGCCGTACTCGGTGCAGATCCGCCCCCGCAGCGAAACCAATAAGGAGGGCCTGCTGTACGTAAAGGCAGGTGCCGGATATACCCTTCATCCGGACCTTCACGTGGTTTACACCCCCTTCTCGAAGCCGAATTTCTCGCTGAGCGTATTCTCCGACCACGAATCCTACATCGGCAATTACTGGAATTTCAAGGCCGATGGCGCCGGCGACATATCCCTCCTGAAAGACAAGGACAACACCGCCGCACAGGCCGGGCGCGTTGGCAATTCTACCCTTGGAACGCGCCTCCGCTACAGCTGGGGCAGCGCTGAGCTCAGCGCCATGGCTGCGTGGGACAACATCTTCTCCTCGCTGGACAAGGGGACGAAATTCGGCCGCCTTGCCAATACCCTGGACCTGGAGACGAGGCTGACCTCCATAGACTCCAATCTGGACTACGACGCATTTTTCTCGTTCAAGGGCGGGCTGGACAGCTACCGCTACGGTTCCACTTCCAAGATGGGCTCCACCGAGCTCAAGGCTGGAGGCAGCATCGGCACAATCGAGCTTGGCATTCACGGCCTCTCTCTCGGGGCCGATATGGGCATGCAGATGCTCAGCGGCGCGGCCGATGCATACTCCGGCTACGTGGCGCTTATCCCCCGGGACCAGTTCTGGCTGGGCAACTGGCACTTCGACCTTGGCCTCCGCCTTGGTTTCCTTTTCTCGGACGACAAAACCGCCGCGGCGCTGTACGGGGAAACGACCCACCAGGCAATGTTCGAACGCAAACCCCAGTGCATTTTCCCGCGCGTTATCCTCTCTCGTGGATTTGCCGGGGATAAGTTCGTGTTTGAGGCCGGCGTAACCGGAGGGGAGAAGTACACCAGCTACTGGGACTTCGTGTCGGAGCATCCGTTCCTGGCGTCCCAGAGCGTGGAAGGAGCCTTCCTGGACAATACCATCGAGAAACTGAACGTGTTTGCGGGAACCCGCGGCACAATTGCGGACAAGTTCCAGCTGGACTTCAAGGCGGGCTACCGCATGGTGGCGAATGACCTGATGTGGAAGGCTGTTGACGACGGCACCGGAGCTCCGGACATGCTCCCTCACCTTGGCTGGTGCAGCTATAATCAGCTGTATTCGGCGCTGGATCTGGAGTGGATGGGTGATCCCATCTCCGCCAAAGTAGGCGTTGAGGCGGCTTACAACAAGCTTCTGTCGGCAGATACCTTCTTCGCTCCCGCGGTTCTCCGTGGCAAATCGGAACTCAAATATCATTGGGGCGACCGCATACGTGCCGGGATCCGCGGCACATGGCAGACCTCCCGCACGGCGGTTATGGCCGGCGGAAACGCCAAGATTCCCGGCTGGTGCGACCTGGGCCTTTTCGGGGAATTCCAGTGGAGGCGCAACATCGCCTTCTGGCTTGAAGGGTCGAATCTTCTGAACCAGACCATCATGACAGATCCCTTCGTTGCACAGCGCGGAATATCCTGCACGGCGGGGGTGATTTTCAAACTATAGGAATAGTCCCTTATTTCTAATTATTATCCCGTATTTTCTTTGAAAATTCGGGATTTTTTGCTATTTTTGTATGTTTATAGGAATGATAAAATTTTAACGTACAGATATGGCAGAAATAGACCAGATGAAACAGGCCGAAGAGCAGTATTCGGCAAGTAGTATCCAGGTTCTGGAAGGATTGGAGGCGGTGCGCAAGCGCCCCTCGATGTACATCGGAGACATAGGCGAACGCGGTTTGCATCATCTTGTATACGAGGTGGTGGACAACTGTATAGACGAAGCCATGGCGGGCTTCTGCACCGATGTGGATGTGAAGATACTGGAAGACAACTCCATACGCGTGCAGGACAATGGCCGTGGTATCCCCACGGGCATGCACGAGAAAGAGCATCGCAGCGCCCTGGAGGTTGTTCTCACGGTGCTTCACGCCGGCGGCAAGTTCGACAAGAACAGCTACAAGGTGTCCGGCGGTCTGCACGGTGTGGGTGTTTCCTGCGTGAACGCCCTGTCGGATCTTCTCATCGCGGAAATCCACCGCGAGGGCAAGATCTTCTTGCAGAAGTATTCAAAGGGCAAGCCCATCACGGGCGTGGATGTGGTTGGCGAGACCGATGACCACGGTTCCATCATCACCTTCCACCCGGATCCCACCATCTTCCAGCAGACCATCGTCTACAAGTACGACACCCTGGCAAACCGTCTGCGTGAGCTGGCCTATCTGAACAAGGGCATCCGCATCACCCTCACGGACCTTCGTGAGAAGGTGGAAGAGATGGTAACCGACGAATCCGGTGAACGCAAGGCTACCGGCCGCGAGGTCTACCGCAGCGACGTGTTCTACTCGGAGCTGGGCCTTCGCGAATTCATCGACTATCTGGATGCCGGCGCTCCCAAGCTCATTCCGGAGCCCATCACCGTGAATTCCGATAAGGTTATTCCCATCGACATCGCCCTCCAGTACAATACCGGCTTCTCGGAGAGGATTTACTCCTATGTGAACAATATCCATACTATCGAAGGCGGTACCCACCTGCAGGGTTTCAAGATGGGCCTTTCCCGTTCCCTGAAGAACTACGCGGAGAAGAATAACCTCCTTGCCAAGTTCAAGGGCGATCTCAGCCCGGAAGACTTCCGTGAAGGCCCCACCGCCATCATCTCCGTGAAGATCGCGGAGCCTCAG
>JAEEUZ010000120.1 GCA_016290725.1 Bacteroidales bacterium
TGCCGCCGAAGCCAAGCCCGGTGACCTCATGCTGGTCATGAGCGGAGACAACAAGCGCAAGGTGCAGACCATGCTGGGCGTCCTCCGTCTGGAGATGGGCGGCCGCCTGGGCTTCCGCAAGCCCAACGAGTTTGCCCCGCTGTGGATCGTGGACTTCCCGCTGCTGGAGTGGGACGACGAAACCCAGCGTTTCTACGCCATGCACCATCCCTTCACCGCCCCCAAGCCGGAGCACGAAGAGTGGTTCTACAGCAACAAGAAGGAAGACCTGGAGCGCGTCTGCGCCAACGCCTACGACTTCGTGCTCAACGGCAACGAGTTGGGCGGCGGTTCCATCCGTATCCACAACGCCGACATGCAGAAGCGCATGTTCGAGGTACTGGGCATCGGCCCGGAAGAAGCGGAATACAAGTTCGGCTTCATCATCAACGCGTTCCGATTCGGAGCTCCGCCTCACGGCGGCCTGGCCTTCGGATTCGACCGCGTGTGCGCCCTCATGGGCGGTCAGGACACCATCCGCGACTACATCGCCTTCCCGAAGAACAATCAGGGTCGCGACGTAATGATCGACAGTCCTTCCGAAATCGACGCATCGCAGCTGGAAGAGCTGCAGATTGCCCTTGCACCCTCAAAAGAGTAACAATATGAAAGTCGCAGTTGTGGGAGCCACCGGTCTTGTGGGCTCCAAGATGCTGGAAGTGCTTCAGGAAAGGAATTTTCCCGTGAGCGAACTTCTGCCCGTAGCCTCGTCGCGTTCATGGGGAAAGAAGGTACAGTTCGCGGGGCGCGAATGGGAGGTGATGAGTGCCGATGACGCCATCGCCCAAAAGCCCGCGCTGGCGATATTCAGCGCCGGCGGCGCCGTGTCCAGGGAACTGGCTCCCCGCTTTGCTGCCGTGGGATGCTATGTGGTGGACAATTCCTCCTGCTGGAGGATGGACCCCGAAGTTCCCCTGGTGGTGCCGGAGATCAATGCCGATGCGCTGGAGAAAGACCGCTTCATCATCGCCAACCCCAACTGCTCCACCATCCAGATGGTGCTGCCGCTGGCCCCGCTGCACAAGGCTTTCGGAATTAAGAGGATTGTGGTTTCCACGTACCAGAGCGTTACCGGCGCCGGGCAGAAGGGTGTTAACCATCTGCTTGGCGAGCGCGAAGGCGGCCCACAGGGCTCGCACTTCCCCCACAGGATAGACCTCAACGTGATTCCCCATATCGATTCGTTCCTGGAAGACGGCTTCACCAAGGAAGAGGCCAAGATGCTGAACGAAACGCGCAAGATCCTGCGCGACCCTTCCATCGGCGTTTGCGCCACAACCGTGCGCGTACCCGTAATGGGCGGGCATTCGGAGAGCGTGAACATTGAGTTCCATAAGCCCTTTACCCTGGACGAGGTTCGGCGCCTTATGGCCGGCATGCCCGGAGTGATTGTGAAGGACGATCCGGCCAACTGCGAGTACCCCATGCCGCTGGACGCCTGGGGCAAGGACGAGGTTTTCGTTGGCCGCATCCGCAGGGATCCCACCGTGGAGAACGGCCTCGTGCTGTGGTGCGTATCGGACAATATCCGCAAGGGCGCGGCAACAAATGCGGTGCAGATTGCACAGGTTCTGCTGCGTAACGGCTGGCTTGGAAAATGATAGACCTTGAACTCTTTAAGGAGATCCTCTCCATAGATTCCACCTCGGGGCAGGAGGCTCCGATGGCGGAGTTCCTGTACAACACTCTGGAGGCCCCTGTAAAAGAGCGGCTTCCGGAGGGAAACCTGTTCCTTAAGTGGGGCGAGCCCAAGGTCGTGTTCTGCACCCATATGGACACGGTGCCGCCGTACATCCCTCCCACAATTATGGCCGACAGGGTTCTTGGCCGCGGCTCATGCGACGCCAAGGGCCAGCTTATCTGCCTGTACACGGCCTGCAAACAACTGGAAGCGGCGGGAAAGAGCGGCTTCGGCCTGCTTATCCTCACCGGCGAGGAAACCGGCTCCTGGGGAGCGAAAGCGTTCACCAAAACCGGCTTCAAGGGCCAGTACCTCATTATCGGCGAGCCCACGGAGAACAAGATGATAAGCGCCAGCAAGGGCACCAAGTCGTACGACCTCACCTTCCACGGCAAGGCCTTCCATTCGGGTTATCCGGAGTATGGCGTGAGCGCGGTGGATCTTTTCCTGGACTTCATGAAGAGCCTCCGCATGATGGATTTCGGCAACGATCCGGTGCTTGGCAAAACCACCTGGAACGTGGGCCTTCTGCATAGCGACAATCCGCAGAATATCCTCTCCCCGGAGCTCTCCTGCCGACTATATTTCCGCACCACCTTCGCTTCCGACGCCGCCGTTGAGGCGTTCATGAAGCAGGCGGCATCGGCCCAGATTGACGTGGTGGCCCGAGGCGGAGACATTCCGGCACGCTACTACACGCTGGAAGGCTTCGACATCGGCCCGGCTTCCTTCGGCACCGACGCCCCGCACCTTGGCGTCTTCGCCCACAAGTCCATCTGCGGCCCCGGCACCGTGAAAGTCGCCCACCGCCCGGACGAATACATCCTCATCCGCGACATGGAAATCGCCGTGGGGCAGTATGTGCGCATGTTCGATTCTGCCACCCAAGTGTTTGATAATCAGTAACATCCTTGTTGAGGGGTGCAAAATAATTTGCACCCCTCAACTTGTAAACAACAGAAAACCAATACGTTAAGCGCCAGATGATAAAGGTAGTCATTTCAGGATACGGCCGCATGGGCCATATGATCGAGGCGGAACTCAAGCGCCGCTCCGTAGAGCTGGTGATGGCCAGTGAAGATATCTGCTCGGTTCCAGAGGATGTGGCCCGCGAGTGCGTATGCATCGATTTCACCTGGCCGGACGCTTTCCGCGCGAACTATGAGTTCATCGCCCGGCACTTCAAGGCCGCCGTCGTGGGCACAACCGGATGGAAGGATATCGAGCCGCAGGTTATCAAGGCTTTCGAAGACGCCGGCACAACGCTCATCTACACGTCCAATTTCTCGCTGGGCGTGAATGCGCTGTTCGCCGCCGTAACGCGCGTATCCGGGCTGCTTAAGGGCGCCGGCTATGTTCCCACAATCGAGGAAATCCACCACATCCACAAACTGGATGCGCCTTCCGGAACTGCCATCATGCTGGGCGACATGATTGAGGAAGGCCTTGGCGTGAAGCCGGAAATCACTTCCGTGCGCGAAGGCGAAGTGCCCGGCATCCACACGGTTACGCTCCAGAGCGAGGTGGACAAACTCACCTTCAGTCACGAAGCCTTCTCCCGCGAGTGCCTCGCCCGGGGCGCGGTTGTCGCAGCCCTCATGACCGAGGGCCTCTCCGGAGTGCATAAATTCAGCGATTTGCTTTAGCGCAGCATGTCCTCCAGGCGCACGGAGCCGGAGGTTTTGTCGTCACGATACTTCACGATTACAGGGCAATAGAGATGAACGCCGCTTTCAAGCGGTTTGCCGTCGCGTACGATGGGCTTTGAGCCGCTCACCACAACGGCGTTGCGAGGCACCACTATGCGGCCGTCGGCATTGCGGCGGATGAATTCGCCGGTGGTGGCGTCGAAAATTGCCGTGGAGGAAGTAATAATCACACCAGAAGCGATCACGGCCCCTTCCTGCACGATCGTGCCTTCATAGATACCGCAGTTTCCGCCGATGAATGCGTTGTCCTCGATAATCGTAGGCAGAGCTCCGGCAGGTTCCAGCACGCCGCCGATCTGTGTCGATGCCGAAATGTGGATATGATTGCCAACCTGTGCGCATGAGCCGATGGTAACGTGGCTATCCACCATCGTTCCTTCGCCAACCCAGGCGCCCACGTTCACATAAGCCGGGGGCATGATGATGGAGCCGGGCGCCATGTATGCGCCGCGCCTCACAGCACTGCCGCCGGGGACGATGCGAACACCGTCTTCTTTTGTGAACTTGCGCACCGGGAAGGTGTCCTTGTCGAAGAAAGGGAACTGTCCCTGGGACATCTCGACGATGTGGCCGAGGCGGAAGCCTTCAAGGATGATTTCCTTGATCTCCATGTTCACTTTCCACTCGCCGTTTTCCTTATAGGCTACGCGGACTTTACCCTTTTCCAGGGCGTTCAGAACGGACTCTACTTGTTTGCGCGTGATGGTTATCATATCTGCTTGAGTGTTTTTGCCATTAATTCTTCGGTTTCGGGGAGGGCTTTCACCAGCGGCAGGCGCAGGCTGTTCTCCATAAGCCCCAGCAGCGCCATCGCGGCCTTTCCGGGGATGGGGTTCGGCTCCACGAAGAGGTTCTTGAACAGGGCGTGGAGTTTGGCATCCCAGACTTCGGCATCGGCCCAATTGCCTTCGAGGGCGGCATGGGTGAAGCGGACCATCTCCTCCGGGCACACGTTCGATGCCACGGAAATAACGCCTGCCGCGCCTTTTTTCATCAGGGTGAGCGTGTCGTCGTCATTGCCGCTCAGAAGGGCGAATCCTTCCGGCGCGCCTTCCAGTATTGCCGATGCCTGCGCGATATTCCCGGACGCCTCCTTGACGGCGATGATGTTCGGCACATCGTGGGCGAGCTTCAGGGTGGTATCGGCCTCGATATTACATCCGGTGCGGCCAGGCACGTTGTACAGGATTACGGGTTTGGGCGTATGGGATGCGACGAGCTTGAAATACTCGTACAGGCCCCTCTGCGGAGGTTTGTTGTAGTACGGTGCCACCACCAGGAAGGCATCGGCCTCATGGAGAAGGTCGATATTCCCGAGCGTTCCGTCCACCGAATTTGTGCCCACACCCACAACTACGGGAACGCCGCCCGCGTTTTCCTTTACGGTGCGGAATACCTTTAGCTTTTCTTCCGCGCTGAGACAGGGAGTTTCACCGGTAGTTCCAAGCGGCACCAGAAAATCCATTCCGGCTTCCACCTGGCGCCTGGTGAGGGCAGCCATGCATTCGTAATCCACTTTCCCGCCCTTGAACGGGGTGAACATCGCGGTTCCGCATCCTTTGAGTATGAGCTTTTCCATATCGGTTTCGTTTGAGTTCACAAGATACGAATTTTTCGCGAAACACACGAAACGCCCTTTTCATGTGTTTCATGCGCCGCCATGCCAAGAGTGCGCAAGGCGTTTATTTCAGGAACACGAAGAACACGGCGAGAATCATGCACACGAAGGCCACCAGGTGATTCCACTGGATGGCCTGGCCCTTGAACACGAACATCACAATAAGAGTGAACACAGTGAGGGAGATAACCTCCTGAATAACTTTCAGTTGCATCAGGTTGAACGGGCCGCCGTTGCCACTGAAGCCGATGCGGTTGGCGGGTACTGTGAGGCAGTACTCGAAGAATGCGATTCCCCATGAAAAAAGTATCACCAGGATGAGGGGCCATCCGGTGGAGATTTTCATCTCACTGAGTTTCAAGTGTCCGTACCATGCGAATGTCATGAACACGTTGGAACAGATGAGCATAAGCACTGTCCAAAAGCCTTGCATGAGTCAATTTGTTTTTTCGGGCCGCAAAGATAGCAAAAATATCGGCTCGGTGTTACGTCAGAAGAAGGGTTAGGGCGGCAAAGTCTTCTACGGACAGGACCTCGGGGCGGAGGGCAAAGACGGGCTGGGCAAGGAACTCAGAAAGCTGCTCGTCAGACCATCCTTCGCGGACGGCTTTGGCGGCGGCAAGGGGCCTCAACGGGTTCCGCATCATCTTTCGGCGCTGCCCGAAGGCGGTTTTCACCACGCTCTTGAACAGTTTTTCATCGCAGCCCAGGGAGGTGCGTCCATTGCGGCGTAGGCGAATAACGGCGCTTTCCACTTTGGGCGGAGGCGCAAAGCAGCCGGAGCCCACGGAAAAGAGATATTCGATGTCGTACCACGCCTGCAGCAGCACTGAAAGGATGCCGTAGGTTTTGCTGCCCGGCTTTTCCGCCAGCCGCTCCGCCACCTCTTTCTGGATCATGCACACCACTTCCGGGACGCTGTCCTTGTGGTCCAGGATCTTGAAGAATATCTGCGAGGATATATTATAAGGAAAGTTGCCGATGATGCCGAAGCTTTCCGGGAAGATGCGCTGGAGAGGGAGCGTGAGGAAATCGGCCTGAAGGAGCCTTCCCTGCATACCGGGGAAATGCGCAAGGAGATAATCCACCGATTCGCCGTCGATTTCCACAAGTTTCAGGTCGATGTCGCTCCGCTGAAGCAGATACTGGGTAAGCACGCCCATCCCGGGGCCCACTTCCAGCACCGGGCCCTTGTACTCCAAGGCGTCCACGATAGCCTTCGCGATCCTCTGATCCGTTAAAAAATGTTGCCCGAGGGCTTTTTTTGCGCGTACTTCCATTTCCAAAACCTTGACTTGCCCCGCGAAGATACAAAATAATTGACTACATTTGTAGTCTATGGACAAGAAACTACTCAAAAACATTGGCATAGCCGCGGGTATCGTGGCGTTTTTCCTTATTCTCAGTTACGCTTTCGTGCCCCAGGTGCTCACGGGGAAAATCGTGAACCAGAGCGACATTTCCGGCTATGTGGGAATGGCTCAGGAGATGCACGAGTGGAACAAGCAGCACCCGGAAGATCCGGCCCTCTGGAGCGACTCCATGTTCGGCGGCATGCCCACCACGGCAATCGCGCCCCAGAAGAAAGGAGACCTCACGCAGCCTCTGTACGACTTTTTGCTTCTGGGAAAGCGCCCCGCAACGTATCTGTTTGTGGCGCTGCTTGGCGCGTTCCTCATGTTTCTTGCCTTTGGGGTGAGCTGGCCTCTGGCGGTGGGTGGCGCCATAGCGGTAGCCTTCTGCTCATATAACTTCCAGATTATACAGGTAGGCCACAACACCAAGATGCAGGCAATCGCCTTCATGCCGTGGGTGCTGGCAGCACTGGTGTGGGCATACCGCAGCGCCTTCAAGGGCAAAAAGGCCCTGGCGCTGCTCGCATCGGCCCTGTTCGGTCTTGCGGTGAGCATGGAAGTGAAGGCGAATCACCAGCAAATCACGTATTATCTGGCGGGGATGATTCTGCTTTACGCATTGGTGTTGTTTATCGACATTGTCGTGGAGATTTCTCGGCAAGCTCGAAATGACAAAGAGGGCGCTCGAAATGACAATCCGGCCCCCAACCGCATGAAAGCCTTCTGGCTCACATCGGCCCTGCTGCTGGTGCTCGGTCTTGCGGGCGCGGCAACCAATGCGAACAAACTCCTGCCCATCGCAAAATACACCCCCAACACCATGCGCGGCGGCAGTGAACTCAAGGCCGATGACGGCGGCAAAACATCGGGCCTGGACATCGCCTACGCCACATCCTGGAGCTACGG
>JAEEUZ010000121.1 GCA_016290725.1 Bacteroidales bacterium
AGCCGCGGCTTGGAGGCAGTGCCGCAGAGCGTCCCGTTTGCTTGATACCCCTTGGCCGGAACATAACGGGCTTAAAGTCCGAGGGATACTCGTCGGCCCCGCAGCCTAGGCGAGGCGGATTAAGCTAATTTGCTTGGCAAATTAAGCAGCGAGTGCGAATCTGTTGTTGCCAACTATTGTTTCGGGATCTGAGATTAACGGGCAAGGTCCCCACGCCCGGCGTGCTTACCGTCCGACATCGGCGCTGTCAAAACCAAAACATCCCCATTTTGCGTATAGGACCGCAAAAATAGCAATTTTTTGCGAATTCTCTTGCAGACTCGAAAAAAAGTAGTACCTTTGCAGTCCACAATCGGGGTATTAGCTCAGTTGGTAGAGCGTTTGAATGGCATTCAAAAGGTCAGGAGTTCGATTCTCCTATGCTCCACAAGACAGTAAACCGTGATACGGATGGGTAATCGAGTCGCGCAAAAGTCCCCGCCCGCGAGGCCCTCGCTCAAGAAGTAATTCCGCCACGTAGTCCTGGGGCACAATCTATCGGGAGATCTCAAGGTCTCCCGATTTTTTTATTGTGTATATAGACAATACCCATTTCAACGGAGCGGGGTAGGAACCGTGAAATGTAAGTAGCTGAGCTATAGCCATTTATGTAAATTAAGGTGGGAAATATTCCCACCTTAATTTGCATTATTCGTTGATTTACAGCGAGTTGCATTTCACGATATAGAAGTCCTATTTTTTCATATCGGGCTTCAACGCGCGTTCCGCAAGGCGGATGGCAACGATTGCGACAGGGATTGTGAGAACCAGCACTATAATCAGCACGGGGATGTTGTTGATGACGGGAATCATTAGCTGGTCGTATCCGGGGCGCATTTCCTCCACGGCGGCGGCCAGGGCGCCTTCGGTGTCGAACCACCAGTGGGAGATGTAGGCGAAGAAAGAGAAGGCGAAGGGGACGAAGCTCCAGCGGACGCCCTTCAACGTGTCGTATTTGCAGATAAACCGGATTAGTTCGGCCAGAGCCGTAAGGACAACAGTGCCGATGATGTAGGGCAGATCGGCCTCTCCGGCAATCAGGAACAGCACGCAGATGAATCCGTTCAGGGCCAGGGCCGCGCCGAATCCACGGATAGCCGTGCAGGTGTACAGGTAAATGAATGCGGTCACAAGCGGAAGGATTGCGCCCACATACGCATAGCATGCCGGGTGAATAATGCCGCTGGTAGCGCCAAGGATAAATGTGGCAAGATAGGCTATTGCCATCAGGATTACTTTAAAAACAGGTTTCATACACTATAAACTTTAAGATGACGTGGCAAAGGTACCACATCATCTCAAGCCGGTAAATCCCTATTATTAGTGATATTGCCTCATGAACAAACTCATTTTTCGCTCTAATCTTGGAAATGTAAAAAACAATTTGCAACTTTGCACCAGAAACGGATTTGATGACTAGCTGGTGAATTTAGCCTAACTGTCACTTATCCGTTTTCTGTTTCTTTTAGTTTGGCTGTGACGGCGTAAAGGAATGTTTCAATACTGCCCTTATTTTTGACCCGGGACGCCACATTAAGATATGCCGTTATTCCTTTCAGTTCTACCTTAAAGTAATAGAAACTGATAATCCCGTCATGTCGTTCTTTAGCAGAGTCGCACTTTACATATTGGCTTTTCGCCAATAGTAGATCCATTTCCGGAAGATCACATGTTTGAATAGGGCTTCCTTTCCAAACCGCATTTGAATATAGATGGTTATTCCCGTATCTTGTAAATCGGACAACCAGGATGGAACCATTAATGACCATTCGGACTTTTTTCTTTAGAAGAGGCTCCATTTTAGCAATCCACTCATCTTTTTTCTGACGCGTTTCTGATTTAATATTCGATTGATATCCGCTCATAACAATAAGTATTTCCGCTCGCAATGTACGGATACTTATCCGTGTACAAAAGTGTGAACACGGATAAGTTACAATGCTATTTGAATATCAATTATTTACGGTGAAAAAAGCCGCAAAAAACACTCTTTTTGTGTGATTTTTTCCTAATGCTTTATAATGAAGCCCGGAGTATGGACAGGATGTCTTCTTCGCTCAGGGGGACGTAGGCGCTGTCCAGGCCTTCGTTTGCGGCGATGTGGTGGGCCATTTCGGAAAGCCTTTCCTCTCCGATGCCAACGTCGCGCAGGTGCATGGGTATGCCGATAGACTCATAGAAGGCATAGGTCCTGTCGATTGCCTCCTTGGCAATGGCCCAGCCGTCCAGCCCCGAGTCAATTCCGAAGACATTCACGCCGTACTTGACGAAGCGGGGGAGTGTACGCTCGCTGAGGATATGTTGCATCCAGCGGGGCGTGATGATGGCGAGGCCTTCGCCATGGGTGATGTCGTAGTAGCCGCTGAGGGCATGCTCAATGCCGTGCATCGGCCAGCCGGAATCACTGTTTCCAAGCGACATTATGTTGTTGCACGCAAGGGTGCATACGAACATCATCTCGGCGCGCGCCGTATAGTCCTCCGGATTATCAAGGCAGGCACGACCATTTACCATCAGGCTCTTGATGCCGGCTTCGCAGAATCCGTCGTTCATCAGGGTTGCGTCTTCGCAGAAGTACTGCTCCAGGATGTGATTCATGGCATCGGCAATGCCTGCAGCCGTCTGCTTCTTCGAGACACTAAAAGTATAGCAGGGATCCAGGAATGACGCCACCGGAAAAAGCAGAGGGTCGATGTAGCCGATTTTGTCGTTGGTCTCCGTGCGGGATATCACTCCGCCGCAGTCGTATTCACTGCCGGTGGCGGCCAGGGTGAGTACATCCACGATGGGAAGGGCCTTCCGCGCTTTCACCTTGTAGGAAATCAAATCCCAGGGATCTCCGTCGTAGCAGGCTCCGGCCGCAATCGCCTTGGAGCAGTCCAGAACGCTTCCTCCACCCACCGACAGAATCACCTCGATGCCGTTTTCCTTGCACAGCCGCACGCCATCAAGCACGCTGGGATCATATTTTGGATTGGGCTGGATGCCGGGGAGTTCCGTGATTTCAAATCCGTCGAGCAGCTGCAAGACCTTATCATACAGGCCGATTTTCTTGATGCTGCCGCCACCATAGGTTAGCAGCACTTTTTTGCCGATGCCCCCAAGTACCTCCGGCAGTTTCTCGATGACTCCTTTCCCGAAAATGAGTCTCGTGGGGGTGCAGTATTCAAAGTTTTGCATAATGAAACGGTTTATTGCTTATGGTTTTCCAGGGCGGCCTTGATAAAGGCGGTGAAGATGGGCTGGGGCTGTTCAGGGGTGCTCTTGAATTCGGGGTGGAACTGTGTGCCGATAAAGAAGGGGTGCGAGGGAATCTCCACGATTTCCACGAGGCCGGTATCCGGATTCACGCCGGAGACTTTCAGGCCGGCGCGTTCCATCTCAGAGCGATAGGCATCGTTGAATTCATAGCGGTGGCGATGACGTTCGTAAATCACCTCATTGCCGTAAATGGCGGCTGCTAGGGTTCCCGGGACCATTTTGCAGGCATAGGCCCCAAGACGCATGGTTCCGCCCTTTATCGTGGTTGTTTTCTGATCTTCCATAAGGTCGATGACGGGGTGTGAGGTTTTCCCATCCATCTCTACCGAGGCGGCATCGGCATACCCCAGAACGTCACGGGCAAACTCCACGACGGCCATCTGCATGCCAAGGCAGATTCCGAAGAAAGGAATCTTATTCTCGCGCGCATAGCGCACCGCGGCGATTTTTCCGGGAATGCCACGCTCTCCGAATCCCGGGGCGACCAGGATTCCATCGGCCCCGGAGAGAACTTCGGCAACATTTTCCTCGGTCACATGCTCCGAGTGGATGCACTTCACGTTCACCCGGCACTCGTTGGCGGCGCCAGCGTGGACGAAAGCCTCCTGGATGGACTTGTAGGCGTCCTGGAGCTCCACGTATTTACCCACCATTGCGATATTCACTTCCTTCTTCGGATTCTGAAGGCGTTGGAGGAAGGATTTCAGGGCCGACAGTTCCGGCTCCGGGGCGCATCCCTTGATTTCCAGTTTGTTCACCACCAGCGTATCCAGCCCCTCGTCTTCCAGGTTCAGCGGAACCTGATAGATGCTCCACGCGTCGATACACTGGATAACATGGCCGGGGCGCACATTGCAGAACAGGGCTATCTTTTTCTTGAGCTCTGGGGAGAGGGGCCTTTCCGTGCGGCAGACGATGATGTCCGGATGCACACCCCAGCTCTGGAGCTCCTGGACGGAGTGCTGTGTGGGCTTTGTCTTCAGCTCTTTTGCGGCTTTGAGGTAGGGGATAAGCGTGAGATGGATGCTCAGGAAATCCTCCTCCGGAAGTTCCCACTGAAGCTGGCGCATGGCTTCCACGAACGGCATTGATTCCATGTCGCCAACGGTGCCGCCAACCTCCGTTATCACCACGTCGAACCTGCCGGTTTTGCCAAGCAGAAGCATCCTGCGCTTGATTTCATCCGTGATGTGCGGAACAATCTGTACGGTCTTTCCCAGGTATGCGCCCTCGCGCTCTTTAGTGATGACCGTGTTGTAAACCTTGCCGGTGGTAACGTTGTTCGCCTTGGACATGTGAACACCAAGGAAACGCTCGTAGTGCCCAAGGTCCAGGTCTGTCTCCGCACCGTCTTCCGTTACGTAGCACTCGCCGTGCTCATACGGATTAAGCGTGCCGGGATCCACATTGATATAAGGATCGAATTTCTGGATGGTGACGCGGAGCCCGCGCCCCTGAAGGAGCTTTGCAAGAGATGCGGCTACGATTCCCTTTCCAAGGGAAGATGCAACTCCGCCGGTAACGAAAACAAACTTTGTGTTCATTGTCCAAATGTTTAAAACAGCATATCCCAGGCGGCGCTTTGGGCGCGGGAACTGTGGGCGGCGTTCATCTTGCCGAAGTTCCACCTTACGCCGAAAAGGAAATACCGGCCCATTACGAGGCGGTAGGTGTCTTCCTCGTAATTGGCGGTTATGGTGTGTCTGAGATTGCGGGTTTGGTTCAGTATGTCGTGAACGGTGAGGCTGAGGTTGAATGCGCCGATACTCTTGTTGATTTCGGCGTTCCAGCGCCATTCGGGCAGACCGTAGCCTTCCGTATAGCCTTTGAAGAAGGCGTATGAGATGTCCGTGTTGAACTCAAATTCGTGTTTTGTGGTATATGAACCGCGGAACAGAAGTTCCGTGTCCAGGGTGTTCAGATTGGCCCTTGGATCCAGGGAATAGCGTGCGATGTGCCCCGTTGAGTTCACTTCCGCGGCCAGTGAATAGTTGTCCTGGTTGAACTTGAGCGTGAGGCTCGCGTACGGGCTCCAGTGAGTGGTGTTGCTTTCCGCGAAACCGCTGGCCCCACTGTAGAAGGCGTTGCCGTCGGCATTGCCCCAGAAGCCGTCCATGAATGCGGAGTAGTTGAACGTATCCTTGTCCAGGCCCGCCAGAGAAGTTGCGGCCTGGTAACTCATCGATGAAGTATAGGAACACTGCCCGTAAAAGGACAGCGAGAGGTTCTTCTTGGAGTCCAGGGGAGTGGTGTAACTGGCAGAGAAGGTGGTGCTGAGTTTTGGCTTGGCGGTATTTACCGGGATGGAATAAAGGATGCCGGAAGCATCGTACCACTGCGCCGAACTGATGGGATTGAAAAAGATGTTGCCGAACCAATAAACCATCAGGTTGGTGAACTTCTCGCGGTTGTTCCTGGTCCAGTACAAATTGAAAAAGGTGGTCGAGTACGGCTTCAGATAGACGTTTCCCATACTCAGGCGTGAAGGATTGCTGATGTCCAGCACCGGAAGCATCCTGGAACTGGGCGGGGCCTGGGTATATCCGTAAACGTATAACCTTATGCGGTCATTATCTTTGCTGTGCTGGATACGGAAGGTGGGCGTGATGAACCAGTTCCACTCGTTTGTTCCGCTGATTTCCTCTATTCCGAAACTCTTGGAATAAACCTCGTTCAAAAGGCCGGAAAGAGAGGCTCCCGCAGTGAGCCAGCTGTCTTCTCCCCATTTATACTGCAGGGTGAGATCGTATTCCTGGGCGAGGGAGTTGCCGCGGCTCACGGAGGAGTAATAGTCGTTAGCCCCGGCGGCATCGAATGCATCACGGACAAGGTTCTTTCTTGTCCATGTGATGTCTGCGGTTGTGGCCAAGGTCCATTTGTCGCTCAGTGGCTCGGAATAATTAAGGCTTCCGTTCAGCCATGTGGATGCTTTGTCCGAGAGGTAGGACATCGAGCGCCTCTCTTCCACTCCGCCAAGGGTGAAGACGGATGATTCGGAGGATTCGCCGCCCTCGGTATTATAATAGGTACTTAGGCCGACACCCAGATTCCTGTTCTTCCTGCCCCACAGTTCGCGGAAGGTGAAATCGGCCCCCAAATAGGCGTAATTGCTCGATGAAATGCTGTGCACGGAGTTGTCCGAACCGTTCACAAGGCTCCCATCCCGGAATGTTTGCGAAGAACTGAAGGTGTAGGAATTGCTGTCGTTATACCGGAATTCCGGCCGGATGTGGAACCACACCTTGCCTTGCTCCTTCTGGAATTCCATATTGGCCGATACGGAGTTGGCATAGGCCTTTCCTCTTTCGTCCATGCCGGAGAGGAGGTTTCCGTCATCCTGATAGGTGGTTCGGCTGGTGCTTGTGCCAGTATCCGTGTCCGAATACTTGTAGTTGGCACTCACCGTGGTTTCCACATCCTTTATCCTGGTAGTGTTCACATTCACACCCAGCTGCGCGGCTGTGGACAGGCCCGGATTTATCATCGCGACATTCCCGTCCTCGTCGATATATTCCATAGGGATATCGTTGTCGTCCACATTCAGAAGATTGCCGATGACCGTAAGCTGATCCTTTTCCGTGTAGGCCGATACGAGGACATTGCCGCTGTACAGAAGCCCGCGGTTGTCCCGGAGCGCATCGTCGTCAACCCCCAGGGTCGTTCCGCCCTTGAGAGCCACATTGCCGAACCAGCCCTTTTCATATTCTTTCTTGAGCGCCACGTCCAGCACCGTCTCGCGGTTTCCGTCCTGTATGCCGGTTGCCCTGGTGTCTTCCGATTCACGGTCGATGACGCGGATCTTGTCCACCACCGCAGCGGGCAGGTTGTTGAGGGCCGTGCTCTGGTCGCCGAAAAAGAAGGTTCGGCCGCCTACGGTTATCTTGTCAATTTCCTCGCCGTTGAACTTCACCTTGCCGTCGTCGGTGATTTCCATGCCGGGCATG
>JAEEUZ010000122.1 GCA_016290725.1 Bacteroidales bacterium
CTTGCCGTTCACATTCGCAGCCACTCCGTGTCCGGCGATTTCCTCGACATTGGCGATCTCGCACTCATCGGCCTCGTTCGGATAGGCATTGCGAAGAGCCATCGCGATGGGGTGGGTGGAATGGCGTTCCACATGCGCGGCAAGATGGAGAAGTTCCTTCTGGTCGATGACGTCGGGATGCACAGCGGCTACTTCGAAGACGCCTTCGGTGAGGGTGCCGGTCTTGTCGAAGACCACGGTGCGAACGGAGCGGAGCGTATCCATGAGGTTGGCGCCCTTGATGAGGATGCCTTTGCGCGATGCTCCGCCTATGCCGCCGAAGAAGCTCAGGGGCACGGAGATAACCAGCGCGCAGGGGCAGGACACAACCAGGAACATGAGGCCGCGGTATACCCATGTGGCCCATTCGCCGGTAATCAGTGACGGGATTATTGCGACTAAGGCAGCAAGTGCTACCACGATGGGGGTGTAGATTCTGGCGAATTTCGTTATGAAACTCTCGCTGCGGGACTTGCGCTCAGTGGCGCTTTCCACCAGCTCAAGAATCTTGCTGGCGGTGGACTCGCCGAAAGCCTTCGTGGTTCTAACTCTGAGCACGCCGCTCAAGTTAACGCAGCCGGAAAGGATTTCGTCCCCCGCGCTTATGTTTCGAGGCACGCTCTCCCCGGTTAGCGCCACAGTGTCCAGGCTCGAAGTACCCTCCAGGACGATGCCGTCCAGCGGCACCTTCTCCCCGGGCCTGATCACGATAATCGACCCCACGTGTATTTCGGAGGGGTGTTTGTCCCCTTCACTCTCAAGATGCGCCACGTCCGGCCTTATATCCATAAGGTGCGCGATACTCTTGCGGCTGCGGCCCTCCGCGATACCCTCGAACATCTCTCCCAACTGGAAGAACAGCATCACGAACACCGCCTCGGGGAACTGCGTCTGAGCCCCGGGCATAAAGCCGATGCCCAGCGCCCCCAGCGTTGCCACGCTCATGAGAAAGTCCTCGCTTAGCGCCTCCCCGTGCAGCAGCCCCTCGGCCGCCTCCTTCAGCGTTTCCCACCCCACAACCAGGTACGGCACCAGATAAACCAGCAGCAGCGCCCACTTGGGCAGTTCCGTATTCTTCTCCAGAATCACCGCCCCCACCAGCAGCGCAGCCGCCACCCCGATCTTTATCGCCGCCTCCTTCACCCCATGCTCCTCATGGTGGTGGTGATGCTCATGGACGTGGTGGTGGTGCTCGTGCTCGTGTCCGTGGTCGTAGTGCTCGTGTCCGTGGTCGTGGTCATGGTCGTGGTCATGGCACTCGCAGTGCCCATGTTTATGCTCGTGTTCCATACTGTACATCTTTGTTTCTGCCGCAAAGTTACTGCACCCCCTCTGCAACCGGGTTGCAAAAATCGGCCGTAAAATGCAAATCGCTGCATATCAGCGCATTAAGCAAAAGGCCTGGGGCAAAAATGCCCCAGGCTTTTTACGTATGTGTCTGTGAATCTGCGCGTTGTATTTTACGGGGCTTCGGGGGCTTGTCGCGCGGGACGGAGCGGCGGGGCGGGGTTAGTCGCGGAAGAGGCCGAAGAGGGCGGAGCCGCTGCCGGACATGGCGGCGTAGAAGGCGCCGCGCCCGTAGAGGCTCGCTTTCAGGCGGGCGAGCTCCGAATGCAGGGCGAAGACGCTGGGCTCGAAGTCGTTGAGGAGCCTCTCGCGCCAGGAGCCCGGCTTGCGGAGCACCTCGCGCAGGGGCACGGCGGGGATGCCGGGGGTGATGCCGCGGTACGCCTCGGCTGTGGAGACGGAAATGCCCTGCGGTATCACGAGCTCAACGCGGAACGGGAGCGCGGGAGATACGCCAGATACAAGGGCTTCGGCATGGCTGGGGGCCGATAAAGAATCGGCACAACCACCCCCCTCGAAGCAGCCGCCAAGGTCGAACTCCTCAAGGATTTCACCGCGGCCGGAAGCGAACATCGGCCTATTATATATAAAGAAGGCGCAGTCGCTGCCAAGGCGCGCCGCATAGCCCGCCAGAGCAGAATCCGAGAGCTCCAGACCGCAGATTTCGGAGATTGCGCGAAGGGTGAAGGCGGCATCGGCAGAACCCCCTCCAAGACCGGCACCCACAGGAGAGCCTTTTTCCAGAAGAATCTTCAGCGGAGGGAGTTTAAAGTCCTCTGCCAGAAGGAAATACGCGCGAGCACAAAGGTCCCGGAGAGGCTCCCAGTCCACCCCTTCCTTCCGCGCGAGGGTGATCATCAATTTGCCATCGGCCGATATGGCCTGGACTCGCTGCGACGGAGAATAAGCCTCCCGGATATGGTCCGCCGTTACGGCATAGTCGTCCCCGTGAACCACTTCCAGAGTGTCGTGGACCGCCGAGGATACGGGAACGAAGAGCGTCTCAAGGTCGTGATAACCGTCGGGACGCTTTCTGAGGATGTTCAGACCCAGATTTATCTTTACCCCCGGGTGGAGAATCATAATCTTGTAACCAGATCGTCAATGGATTTGCGTTCGTCGTGTCTGGGGCCGGGGCCGATATCCGGATGGCCGATGGGGAATAGCACGACGGGAATGCTGCCGGCCATTTCCGGGAACAGTTCCACGAGTTTGGATGGGTTGAACGAGCCCACCCAGGTGGTGCCAAGGCCACGGGATGCGGCTTCGAGCATGATGTGCGTGCCCACGATGGCGGCGTCTATTTCCGCTCCGTTTTTACCGTCATACTTGCGCACCCAGGCTTCATCCGGCTTGGCGCCCACGACGATGACGAGCTTGGCGCCGAAGGTATAATCGGTTACCTGTTTCAACTTTTCAATGGCTTCCACGCCGCGGAGGACCCAGATGTGAACGGGTTGTTTATTCACTGCCGATGGAGCCAGCCTCGCGGCTTCCAGCAGCGCATCAAGGTCCGCCTCCGATACTATCGAATCCGTGAACTTGCGGCAGGAGTAACGCTCACGGGCTAGTTTGAGAAAGTTGCCCATAGGTTTTCGGGTTTTTCGCAAGATAGCATTTTTCTTCGGTCTTTGCAAGCCTCAACCGGACACAGCCGCGAGCGTTGCGATGGAAATGTGAACCTCTATGCCGATGGCTCCCCGCACCGCCTCGTAGCACGCCGCCAGCGTGGCTCCGGTGGTGAACGTATCGTCAACCAGGACGATGTGGCGAGCATTTTCCGGGAGTTTTTGGACGGCGAAAACGCCCCGGACGTTCTTGAGCCTCTGCTCAGCGGAGAGGCTGGTTTGACTGCCGGTGCGCTTTACGCGTTTCAGCGCGTTCGGGTACAGTTTTGCGTTTAGGGCTTTGGCCAGCTCCCGGGCGATGATTTCGGCCTGATTGTATCCGCGTGAATGTTTCCTTCGCCAGTGCAGCGGCACCGGAATCACGGCATCCACGTCCTGCCAGTGCGGCTGCAGGGCCATCTGCGCACCCAGCATGCGGGTGAAATACCGCCCTGCCGCGATGTTTCCGCCGTATTTCAGCGCCTGCGGAATCCGGCTATACGGGCTGTCTCCCCTGTACAGCAGCAGCGCAGCCGCGTTCGCGTACGGCTCGGGAGCTGCGGGGCTGTCATCCCGACCTGGCCCCGGCCTGTCATCTCGACCAAGGCCCAGGCCCTCTTTGTCATCTCGACCAAGGCCCAGGCCCTCTTTGTCATCTCGACCAAGGCCCATCGGGCCGCGCGGAGAGATCTCCTCCGACCCCTCTCTCATCTTCTCCACCAGGGCGTTGAACTGGTCGGCCATGGTGTTGTGCCGCGCGAGCCAATTGCGCGTTATCGGCAGGTCCGCCATGCAGCTAAGGCACAGGTGCTTCTCCTTAAGCCCAAGCTCCCGGCCGCAGACAATGCACCGGCGGGGCAAAAGAAAGTCCAGCGCCGCGCGGAAGAAGTCTATTGCCGCACGGAAAGACTCCATCGGCCCGCGAAAAAAGACACTCATATCCTCAAGAATTTCTCCAACTGCTTGTCCGTGGCATCCGTCCGGCCCTTCAAATACTCCATGAGCGAGCGGCGACGGCTTTCATTCAGGGAAAACATATCATGGATATCTGCTAGCCCGGTCTTCCGGAGAACCAGTTTGACAAGGGTGGGATAGCACTCGTCCGTCCATCCCGTGAAGTGTTCCTTTATGTCATATTCACTCCCGGTTGTGACCTGCATCGCCTCCAGCATGTTTTCGTACGAGCCGAAATAACGTATCGCCGCCTCGTAATCTATTACATTATAGGTGCTTATAATGAAATCCACAAGCTGCTCTTTCTCTGCGTGGGATAGCGGCGCGAACAGCCTCTGCAGCGTTTGATAAGTGAGGTGCTGCCCCCTCCCGTGGAACGCCTTCACCTCGCTCACGGCATTTTTCATCGGCCATGATGCCCTCCGGATAACCAGCGGTTCGGAGAAAGGATGGTCGCTTTTGGCATATGCGAGGAAATTCCACCGATACTCCTCCGCCTTTTTTGTAATCTTGCGCTCCACCGAATTGTTGCCCACGTAAACGATGTTGGTCCGGATAGCCTTTTCGGTCTTCTTCGGCGCACTGCCGAAATGATACTGAAACAACTGCCCCTTTCGATGGCAGAGGTTATTGTTTTGTCTGGAGTAAATACTTGTAGTCTGATTCATCAAAGATGATAACTCCGCCGGCGATTTAGCTTTTGCAGATGTGTGAAAATGATCATACATCAAACATAGAGCAAGAATACAGACCTTTCTCCTGGCGGCCTGTATACAAAACATCGTAAAGAAAGACAAAAAGTCGCTAACTGAATAAAAGAGAACGACTTTGTCGGCAGCCCTTTGATAACAGTGATTCAACGTGTCACTGTACACAATACGTTTTTTGCCCATCGCGGCATCTGTTGTGGAGCGCCCTGGCTTCATTTGCATAGAAACAGGCTTATCCCTAACCTGTCCTCGCAGCATTCGACCTTAGTTTGCTCCGGGTTTGATGAGCTGCACGTCGGTTGCAAAGGTGAGAAAAGAAAACCGTAAATACAAGTTTTTTGCCCGTAAAGTGCAACTCTCTACTACAGAGCGACATACAACTTTTGCCTGGAGCAAAAACGCCCCAGGCCTTTTTTGTATAGCGCTAATACACAACGAGTTGCATTTTACGCATACCGATTCGCGCAAAAATGTGTATCTTTGTACGCTATGATTATGGGAGTATTTTCATTCCTCCACTTTACAGTGGCAGATGTGCTGGACATCCTGATGGTGGGCCTGCTCATCTTCCTGCTCATACGCAGTATCAGGGGCAACTCCACGGTGGTGAACATCGTGATCGTGCTGGTGGTGCTGCTTATTGCGCAGCAGGTGGCGGGGGCGCTGCAGATGAGGATGATGAGCGTGCTGCTGAATACGCTGCTGGACGTGGGTGTGCTGGCCATAATCATACTGTTCCAGCCGGAGATAAGGCACCTGATGAACAGGGTGGCAAACCAGGCCGGGATATCGCGGAAGGCGGCGGAGCTGTTCAACCGGCTGCTGGGCATCAAGGAGAACAAGATGAGCAGCAAATCTGTGGAGGAACTCGCGGCCGCTGTGCGCACAATGTCGGACGATAAAACCGGCGCGCTCATCGTGATACGCCACGGCTCGGACCTGGACGAATACATCCGCACCGGGGATAGCTTTGACGCGGAAATCAACCGCCGTCTGGTGATGAACATCTTCTTCAAGAACTCTCCCCTGCACGACGGCGCGATGATAATCAACGGAAACCGCATCTGCGCAGCCAGATGTCAATTGCCGATGACGTCCCGCACGGACCTTCCGGCCCGGTATGGCATGCGCCACAGGGCCGCCGTGGGACTGAGCGAGGAGACGGATGCCGATGTGATCGTGTGCTCGGAAGAAACGGGCAAGGTGGCGTTCGTTCGCGGCGGCAAGGTTACGCCCGTGCCGGACATGACAACCCTCATCACCCTTCTGGAAGACGCCATGGGCGGAGCCCCCAAAAACGCGAGGGCCCAGAGAGAGCCCAGGGGCTCCAAAAATAAGGAGGGCAGGGAATGAGGGGAGATTTCTCGACTTCGCTCGAAATGACAAAGGGGTCGCTCGAAATGACAAAGGGGTCGCTCGAAGAATTGTCATCTCGACCAGGCAAAGCGCGCGGAGAGATCTCGAGCGCCCGTCTGGAGGGAAAACTGGGATTCGACCGCATAAGGTCGATGATTGAAGCCCGATGCTCCACGGACTATGCCGCCTCCCGCTCACAAACCGAATCCTTCTCCGCCGGCAAGGACGAAATCCGCCGCCGCCTGAACCTCACGGACGAGATGCGCCTTATCCTGATGTTCGAGGAAGGCTTCCCCACCAGCGGCTACGTAGACAGCATCCCCTTCCTTGAGGCCATTCAGAAGAACGCCTCCATCGACCTTCTGTCCATGGGAAAACTCCGTACCACGCTGGACACACTGGACAAGGCCCAGACCTTCTTCAAAAGCGTCAAGGACGGCGTTTACCCCAACCTCAAGCGCAAGGCCGCCAGAACCGCCACTTTCCCGGAAGTGCGAGCGCAGATCGACACGATCCTGGATAAATACGGCGAAATAAAAGACACAGCATCGGACGAGCTTTACAACATCCGCAAGCAGCTCAAAGAAAAGGAGCTGGGCCTTTCCAAGCGCATGAACGCCATCCTCCGCAAAGCCCGTGAAGACGGCCTGGCGGATGCCGATGCCAGCGTGAACATCCGCGACGGAAGGATGCTCATCCCGGTGTCATCGGCAAAAAAGAAACTCCTTCCGGGCATCATCCACGACGAAAGCGCAAGCGGGAAAACCACCTTCATCGAACCGGCGGAAATCGTGGCTCTCACGGGCGAGCTTTCCGAACTCCGCTTCGCCGAAACGCGCGAAATCAGCCGCATCCTCCGCGAATTCTCGGACTTTCTGCGGCCATTCACCCCGGAGCTCATCAGCGCTGCGGAGTTCATCGGCGAACTGGACTTCATAATGGCAAAGGACTATGTTTCCCTGGACCTCGTGGCCGGAATGCCCGTCATCTCGGAAGAAGGCCGCCTGAGCCTCCGGAAAGCCCGCCATCCCATTCTGGAGCGCAATCTCCGCAAGGAGCACAAGCAAATCGTCCCCCTCACCATAAACCTCACTCCTCAAAAGCACATCCTCATGATTTCCGGCCCCAACGCGGGCGGTAAATCGGTGTGCCTCAAAACC
>JAEEUZ010000123.1 GCA_016290725.1 Bacteroidales bacterium
CGGCCAGATATCCAGAAAAAATGCCCCTCGCGCCTTTCTGGCTGGATATCCGGTCTGGCCAGAAAAAACCGTCGTTCCTCGGACTAAAACTTTTCTAGGCTAAAAAATGCCGTCGAAAAGTTTTGTCCGACTACACTATGGTTTTTTCTTCTCGTAAATACAAAATTCAAATGTGAGCCCGGAGGCTTCGTCGGTGACGGTTTCGCTGCGGGATTCAAGCGCCCACACATCCGGGTCGATCTCCGGGAAGAATGTATCTGCATCCTCAACAACCGTGTGCACGTGGGTTATGTACAGGCGGTCCATATCCGGAAGAGCATAGCGATATACCGAAGCGCCGCCGATGATGAAGCACTTGTCGGCCCCCGTCTCCTCAGCGGCGGCATACGCCTCCTCGAAGCTGTACACGCACGAAACCTCCGGGATGTCGTCGCCGCCAAGGTTCAGGACGATGTTCTTGCGGCCGGGAAGGGGACGGCCGATGGAGAAGTACGTCGTGCGCCCCATAATCACGGGATACCCGCGCGTGACGCTCTTGAAGTACTTCAAATCGGCAGGCAGATGCCACGGCAGCGCGTTTTTCACGCCGATTCCGTTATTGTCGCCTATCGCTACTATTATGCACTTTTCCATCCGTAAAATGCAACTCGCTCAAAATTAATAATTTAT
This sequence comes from Bacteroidales bacterium, assembly GCA_016290725.1. Classification (GTDB taxonomy): domain Bacteria; phylum Bacteroidota; class Bacteroidia; order Bacteroidales; family UBA932; genus Cryptobacteroides. Next base: position 670 of record JAEEUZ010000123.1, read on the forward strand.
CAATGTCTTCTGTGGCAAAACGCCACAGAACGTTTTTGTAAACCGCTATCTATCAGCCACTTCCATTTTACGCACCCTACACCGCTACAGGCGCCTTTATCGCGGGCCAGGGGTCGTAGCCCTCCAGGGTGAAGTCTTCGTACCTGAAATCGAAGATGCTCTTCACTGCAGGGTTCAGCAGCATGCGGGGCAGGGGGCGCGGCTCGCGGGAGAGCTGCAGGGCCACCTGCTCGAAGTGGTTGCGGTAGATGTGGGTGTCGCCCGTGGTGTGGATGAATTCGCCGGGTTCAAGGCCGCACACCTGCGCTATCATCATCGTCAGAAGTGCGTAGGAGGCGATGTTGAAGGGAACGCCCAGGAACACATCCGCACTGCGCTGGTACAGCTGGCAACTCAGCTTGCCATGTGCCACGTAGAACTGAAACAGGCAGTGGCAGGGCGGGAGCGCCATTTTATCCACTTCGCCGGGATTCCACGCGGTGACGAGCAGCCTGCGGGAATCAGGGTTGCGCTTAATCGTCTCTATCACCTGCGAGAGCTGGTCTATGCAGCGGCCGTCTGGTGCGGGCCATGAGCGCCACTGGTGGCCGTAGACGGGCCCTAGGTCGCCATTTTCATCGGCCCATTCGTCCCAGATCGTCACTCCATTCTCGCGAAGATACTTTATATTGGTGTCGCCCGAGATGAACCACAGAAGCTCGTGAATTATCGACTTAAGGTGCACTTTCTTGGTGGTGAGGAGCGGGAAGCCATCGGCAAGGTTGAACCTCATCTGATACCCGAACACGCTCTGCGTGCCGGTACCCGTACGGTCTTCCTTCATCACCCCGTTTTCGCGGATATGTCTAAGCAGGTCCAGGTATTGTTTCATAGATTGCAAAAATACTAAAAAATTCGCATATTTGTATGACCTAAACACCAGCACTGAAATGATTACCAAACAGCTTTGGGGCACTTCGCCCAGCGGAAAGGAGATTTTCCTCTATACCCTCAAGAACGCCTCCGGCGCTTATGTACAGCTTTGCAACGTGGGTGCGGCCATCGTATCCATCGTGGTCCCGGACAAGAACGGGGTTCTGGCCGATGTGGCCATGGGCTTCAATTCTGCCGATGACTACCTGAACGAAGGCCCCTGCTCCGGCAAGATTCCGGGCCGGTACGCAAACCGCATCGCCAAGGGCAAGTTCACCCTGGACGGCGTGGAATACACCCTACCCATAAACAACGGCCCCAACCACCTTCACGGCGGCCCTGCCGGCTTCCACAAGCAGGTCTGGGACAGCCGCATCGAGGGCGATGCCGTGGAGTTCATGTATTTCGCGGCCGATGGCGAAGCGGGCTATCCCGGCAACCTCAAGGCCGTGGCCCACTACACATGGGGCGAAGACAACTCCCTGAAGCTCGTGATAACGGCGGAAACCGATAAACCCACGGTGGTGAATCTCACCAACCACGTCTATCTGAACCTCGACGGCGAGGGCTCCGGCAGCGTCCTGGATCACAAGCTTGAACTGAATGCCTCGCAGTATCTTCCAACCGATCCCACCCTCATTCCCCTGGGCGAACCGGAAGATGTGGCGGGAACGCCGATGGATTTCGTGGAGGCAAAGCCCATCGGCAGGGATATCAAGGCGGATTTCCCCGCGCTCAAATACGGCAAGGGCTACGACAACTGCTGGCTCATAGACGGCTACATGCCCGGCCAGCTTTCCACCGCAGCAGAACTCTGGGGCCCCGTTTCCGGCAGGCATCTTGAGGTTCTCACCACCCAGCCCGCCGTGCAGGTGTACACCGGCAACTGGCTCAGCGGCGGCCTCGTGGGCAAATGCGGCCGTCCGTACAACGACTACGACGCCGTAGCCATCGAATGCCAGCACGCCCCGGACTCCCCGAACCAGCCCGCCTTCCCCACCACCGTCCTCCGCCCCGGCGAAGTCTACGAAGAAGCCATCATCTGGGCATTCGACTAGAGTGATGAGTTTTTCATCCAGGAAAAAGGCCCGAATCCTGGATGAACCTGGGAAAAACAGCAGTTCATCCAGAAAAACCACCTAAATCCTGGATGAACCCCGAATTGGGCGAATCACGTTAAAAATCAACGTCGAAAATAAGGCTCGCGGTGACGGGGAGCTTGGGTTTCAGGTTCTCCGGAAGGGCGCTGCCCCACAGGTAGTCCACTTCTACGCCGAGGGAGCAGTCAAACGGGAGGATGCCAAAGAGGGAGGGCATTTCCGCGGTAATGTCGATGCCAGCACTTCCGAGGAAGGTGCTGCCATACAGGGCGGCATCGGCATGGGGGGTAAGGAGGAAGTTGCGGATGTAGAGCGTGCCGGGGATGAGGTTGAGGTCGCCAACGTACACAGGGATCACATAGTCCGCCGTCGCTCTCATGTGGAGGTTGCTTTGCTGGGCGAAATACCGCCCCACGGCGGCTTCATATCCACGCGGGGTGCAGCTCACCCTCGATTCCGGAAGCATTTCCTTGCCGCGGAAAAGATACTGCCCCAGCGCCGTGAGCTTCCAGCCCTGCACGCCGGTGAAGCCGGGAAGATATCCGTATAAATAACCGTATGCCGACGGCGCGAACACGCTGGCAATCCCGGGCCTGAAGCCATAACCGGCCTCTGCGCCGATGCCCCAGCGGGGGTATTTCTGGCCCGCACCGCGCTGCATCATGTAATATCCCCTCATGGATACGGTCATCGACTGAAGGAGCGGATTGTGGCCTTCGCGGAGGCCTGTGAAAACCGGCGAAACGCTGCCCCAACCATCTGGCAACAGCATTTCAATCGCTCCGGTATTGTACCGGCTGTTGCTTATCCCGTATGCGATGCGGGGCGTGAAGCCGCTCAGGATTCCGCCCTTGTTCCACGAAAGAGGCAGCCAGGCCGACAGATAGCCGCTCACAAGCGGCATGCCCAGCGACGTTCCGGAGGAAGTTAAATAACCGCCACCGTCGCCGCTGTGAACTATCTGGAAACGGTACTGTGACGCATCGCTTTCATTTATGTTCAGCCCGCCCTCAAAAACGGGGAAAAGGCCGCTATAGGTTAGCTTCAGGTGCCCCTCATGACGCCATCCACCTTCCGCTGACTCCACATCCGGATGGGCTGAATAGCCGATGGAGCCGTACAGGTTGCCCAGATCGTTCTGAAACAGGGCGGTTGCACCGGGCGAAGCCACGGAGTAGCTGAAATCCCCGCTGAAGGACGACAGCTCGTCGTAGTCGAAATAGATGGGCGCCCAGGAGTGGAACTTGAGCATGTGCGAAAGGCGGCTGTATGCCTTCGGGGCCGTGATTTCAGCGGGGGCCGATGCCGTAACGCCCTCCGCCATGACGGCCTCCTGCTGTGACATTGCATCCGCCACGATCCAGGGGCGCAGATCGTTGTAATTCACCGGCTTGGACCAGCTGTCCTTAAGGCGGAAAAGCATCTTTCCCATGGGCGACAAAGCGGTGAAATATGTATATCCGCCGATTTCAATGAAGGCCGTTCCGCCGTATTTGACATTACTTGCCTGCCGGAGTTCGCCGCTCTGGGGGTCCAAGGTGTAAAGCTGCCTGAGGCCGCTCCTGTCGCTTTCAAAAAGGATAAGCGAGCCCTTTGTATCCAGATCGTCCACCTGCTGGAATGAGGGTTCCAGCACGGGTGTCCATTCACCGGGACCATCTCCGGGATGCTTCCATAGGCCGATACCGCCTTCTGCCACTCCCAGCGCATAAATTTCGCCGCCAAGCCACACCGTTTCGGTGAGCTGGAAGGGGCTGGGGTCCTGCCAGAGGACGGAGCCGTCATCGGCACTCAAAACCACAAGGAAGCTGCCGCCTTCCACAGGGTATGAGGTTGCGCTGAGGCATTTTCCGTCCGGCGAAGGAACGGGGGTGAAATAGCGTCCGCCCGAGAGAAGATCGTGCTGGCGTTTGGGTTCGGAGAGGTCGATGTAGCGGATGATGGATTCGCCACCAAGGCTCCAACGCTTGTCGGAGATGGTTTCCGACCAGTAGAGCCTGTTACGCACCTTATCGTAGACGATGCTGCTGCAGGTGGGGTTGAAGGGGCGTATGCGCTCTTCCTTGCCGGTTTCCGGGTCAATGGTGATGAGTGTGGTGGCCTGGGCTTTGCCGCTCTTGAGAATGAACAGGCGGCCATCGGCATAAACCGGATTGCTGTAGTTGGTTTCCAGGCGGGGCGTTGAGGTTACCTGCTCGCGCTCCTGATACGGGCCGTTTTCAAGGTCTTCCTCTTCCCAAATCTTCTGGTAGCCTTCCATAATGGAGCGGAACGAATCCTTGAACTTCTGCCCTGTGAGCCTCTTGGACATGCGGCCAAGCTTGCCGAAGGGGAAGGGATTCTTAAGCATGCCGTTATAGTACTCCGCAGTGAAATCAGGGCGGTCGTAGAAATAACGCATGCCGGAGATCATCATGTAGCCAAGGGCGTAATGGTTGGGGACGGGGTACTTGAACGAGCCGTAGCGCCAGCGGTCCCAGCCACGGAAATCGCCGTTATCGAATGCTACTCGGTAGTAGTTCATGAATTCCGCGCTGCGGCCGCGCCCGGAGTGCGTGAGAGCGGTTTCCGCCACAACGGCATCGCCCTCCATGAGGGATTTGTCGGCAAAGATTCCCGCCGCCGCGCCGTTCCACATTTCTCCCACGATGAAATTGATGGGCTTGAGGTAGCTTCTGTAGCCGAACTGCATCTGGGAGACGTGCCGCTGCTCGTGAATCACAAGCTGGTCGATCCAGGGAATGGCCAGCGGAGAATATGCCTCCGGCGTGGTGTAAAGGTCGATTCTGCGGGGAGCCCAGGCAACGGAGCCGTTGGAAAGCGGCGTATATGCATGTAGAACAACCGGCATGTTTCCCCGGTGATACTGCCCGGGAGTCATGCCTGCCGATATGCCCACGTACGGGTTGTATTTCTCCAGGGCCGATATGTAGCTTACGGCAACGCTGTCCGGCAGGGCCTGGGGGTATATAAGCTGATAGTTCTGCGACCGAATCTGCATCCACCGGCCCGACGGCTCGTCACCCGGCAAGTAGAACTGGGCGAAGGCGCTCACAGGGGCGAGAAGCATTATTGCTATGAGGATGCGGCGGAAATTCATCGGTAATAAGCTTTGGCTGCACAAAGATAATCCAAAATTGTTAAATTTGCGTGTTGTCAAGTAAAACAGGATGCGTAAGAGCGGTTTTGTCATTTCGAGCGCCCCATTTGTCATTTCGAGCGTAGTCGAGAAATCTCTTTTGGTTTTGCTTCTAGTTCCCGTTCTCCTCGGCTGCGGCCCGCGCCGCGCTCCGGCGGAGCCTTCGTCTCGCGCTTTTCCCCGCGCAGAAGTGCCTGCGCTGTATTCCGACGGCGCGGAAAGGGCTATTTGGCTGGCGGAGCACTACTGGGATAAATATCTTGACACCACTGTTTTATCCTGGGCGGCAGACAGCCTGAACGGAGTTTCGCCCCTTGACTTGGAGAAGGAAGTGGGAACCTACACCACGCTTCTTGGGATGCTTTCGGTGGAATCAGGGAAGGCGGCTGTTGGACGCTGCTTTGGCCAGTTGGAGGCGTATGGGTTGGCGAATCCGTCATCGGCAGTATTCCGCGAGGGCGTGAGGCTGCTTTCCAGCTATCTCGGGGATCCGAATTCCCCGGTTCGAAGCGACGATCTTTATCAGGTGCTCGCGGCAAGGCTCGCGGAGAGCCAGCTGGTTTCCGAGGCAGAACGGGGACGCTACGCATGGGAAGCCGCCAAATTCAACCTCAACCACACCGGCTCAAAGGCCGCGGACTTTCCGTATATCGACCTTTCCGGGCGCCGCGGAACCCTGTATGGAGTCTCCGCAGAGTATCTTGTGCTCATCTTCGGCAATCCGGACTGTAACGCCTGCCGGGAACTCATGGAGCAGATGTCTTCCATACCCGCGGTTGTGGACATGCAGGCCTCGGGCCGGCTCCGCGTAATGGACATCTACATCGACGAAGAAGTGGCCCTGTGGCGCTCCAAGGGCGATACGTATCCATCGGCCTGGATTAACGGCTACGACTGCGATGGCGCCGCATCGGCCAACTATCACATCCGCGCCATCCCGTCAATCTATCTTCTGGACGCTTCCAAAACGGTGTTGCTCAAAGACGCCCCCACCGAGCGCCTCCTGCAGTTGCTGATGTCGCTTTCATCCAGGATTTGAGCCTTTTTCCTGGATGAAAAATCAGCGTTCCGCGGACTAAAACTTTTCTAGGCTAAAAAATGCCGTCGAAAAGTTTTGTCCGACACCACTATAGATTTTTCATCTATTTCTCCAGTGCGGCCAGAAGGAACGGGGCGTCCGGGGAATCGGAGGCCTTAATGCGTTCCTTGAGGCGGTAGAGACGGTTGTACACGACGGATTTGTCGCGGCCAAGTAGTGTAGATACGGTTGTGGAGGAGAAGCCGGAAGCCG
>JAEEUZ010000124.1 GCA_016290725.1 Bacteroidales bacterium
CCTTGGGGTTTGCTTTGTAGTGGGCTACGCGCAGAGAGAAGGTGTTGGTGGTAAAGTAGAAAACTTTGACGCCCTCGCGTTCGCGGGGTGAGAGCATGGCCTTGGTGAAGGGATAGCCTTCATCATCCACGGAAGAGATAAAGGCAACCGGGAGTGTATCGGCCATTTGGCCGATGAGTTCCTTCACGCCGGAGAGAGCAGGATTCTCCGGCACGGAATCCGTGAGTGTCAGTTCTTTGCGCCAGCGCTTCAGGTGAGGGAAATACATCTTCATCCGGCCGATGTATTCTTCCTTCGTGATGGGCTTCGGCAGGCCTTTGTTCACCTCGTCCACAAACTGGGCGCAATGCGCGATCATCTCTTCCATCGTGCACTTCTGCAGGAACTCTCCGTCCTTATAGCAGTAGATGCAGTAATCTTCATTCTTGCTTCCGTCGGCATGGGTGCCGAGGATTTCCGGCGTGAGCGGCATGCCGCAACTCTGGCAAAACTTCATTACCATTTTATTTCTCTTTGGGTTCGTTATTGACTTCCATCTATTACGATTTATCTCAGCTCCAGTGCCTCCGTGCAGATTCCCTTGTTCCAATAAGGTTTGGCAATCCAGTAGCCAATGAGCGGCTCGCCGTCACGGTCATACAGATATTACTTCCACGTAGAAACTCACCGGACGGAAGCCGTCGTTGCAGCTGATCATGGCGCTCTGGGGATTCTTCATCCAGCCGTCGTAGAAGTTTCCCTCGCCCCGGGCCAGTGCCTCGACGAATTCCCGCATGGAGCCCCAGGCCGAAGGGCACATCCCTTCAGGACACTTGCCGTCGATTGAAATCCACGCCTGTCCCTCCTGCACATCGCAGGCGTGTTCAATCGGGTTCTCATATTTCGCCATCAAATCCGGATACGAAGCCTTCTTGACGGCAGTGATTCTGATTTTCATATTCAGCCGCCGTTATTCACGAATCGTGCCCGATTTCCCTGATGGTTACTGTCTTTCCGCCTCGCAGGGCTTGTTGAAGAGGTCGATTACGCCCTTGTCGCCTTTGTAGGTAAACGAAATCTTGAGGACGTCGTTCTCGGTGTAGCCCGCGACATCATCGTATCCCTGGGTCCCCTCAGACAACTCCTGCCAGAGTTTGTAGATATTTTCAGGAGCGCAGGGATTCGGCAAAGTTGCGGACAACGGAATGGCCGCCTCACGGCCCAGATACTTCTTCACGTTGACCGTGACGATTTTGCCGTCGTAGGTATAGGTGCCCTGCATGCGGGCACCCCATGCGGTGATGATGAAATCGACACTGGCGTCAGCTTTCATATCAAGGACATAAGCCACGTCGCTCTTGTCACCGGCCACATTGTAACCGTACCATTTTCCGACCTCGGAGTCGTCATCTTTTCCGCAAGCAGAAAGCAGGAACAGGGCCGCAGCGGCCAGGATAATACCAAACTTCTTCATATTCATTGATTTTAGTGAGTTATTTCATTCCATCGGTACAAATATAAGCAATTTCTGTCAATGGGCGGCGGCGGATTCACGCTCTGCGTCATACATTTTCTGAATCTGGGTGGGACTCAGTATCTTACGGAACTCCCCGTAGTATTTCTTGCGCAATTCGAGCAGTTTCTCACTCTTGGCAAAGTCCCCCAGAATCTTGGCCTCCGCGTCCTGGTCCGGCTCGCCGGTTTGCGGAGCCTTGACGGCCATGATGGCCGTGCTTTCCTTCTTGTAATTCTGATACAGCGTGACGAAGGCCTCCTTGTCCGATGCGGGGACCTGGATGGATTCGGCAATGCGGAGAGCCGCCATGTGGATCATTTTCTGCCGCGGACTGGTCTGCGCGCCGGCCGTAAGCGCGATGCACAGGGATAACAAAACAAGGATGATGGAACGTTTCATAATCTACTGGTTTACTTCATAAAAAATATCCACGCGGTACAGTTCCGACTGAAGCGCGAGGTACTCCTTCTCGGCCCGGATCCGCTGCGTCGTTTGCAGGGAAAGCGCCCATCCTGCCGCCAGGACCATGACGGCCGCCAGGCCGAGCGCCACCGCTCTCCGGCGTTTGCGGATTCGAGAGACTTCTGCCAGGGTCTTTTCCAGACTCTTGTCAAAGTACCCGTCCGGGATTGTCAATTTAATGTCACTCATTTGTTTATCTCTTTTTCTATTTTTTTTCTGGCTTCGTGGTAGCTTACCATCAGGGAATTCTTGCTGGAGCCTGTAATCCGGGCGATCCGGTCATAGTCCATATCGTCGTAGTACTTGAGACAGAAGACCTCCCGCTGCAGCGGCGTCATCTCCAACAGGGCCCGGGAGATGATTCTGTAAACCTGGTCGCTCGAGACGGATTCCTGCTCCGGAACATCCGCACGCGCGAGGGTCTCGGTGGAGATGTGCTCCCGGTGGGTCTTGTAATAACGCCGGATCTCGTTGGTCGCAATCATGAACAGCCAGCTTTTCAGCGCATCCCGGTTCCGCAGCTGCCACAGTCGGCGAAACGCTTTGAGAAACGTCTCCTGGAGAATATCCTCCGCATCCTCGTGAATCAGGACGACCCTGCGGATGTACCAGTAAAGCGGTTGCTGGTACATCCGGATAATCTCGTCGAAGGATAATCCCGTCAGGCTCATTCAATCATCTAAGGTAGTAATTTTTGAGCGATGCGTATCCCAGTTCCTGCATCAGCTCGTCCCAATTGCGCGGCAATTCCAGCGCAACGCTGGCATAACCGCCGCCCGGCATGGTCTGAACCTTGTTTCGGGCATTGTCGCCGGTAATCAGGAAGGCGGTCATTCCGTGTTGCATCGTGGGAACGGTCTTGATCTCCGTCGCTTCGGAGTCGTACCATGCCGGCGTGCGGGTTACGGCCGCTTCTTCCACTCTGCCCAGATGGGCGGTGTACTGCTTCAGACTGTGTTCTCCGCCATCCTTGCGGCTGCCCGGGTTGGCGTAGTAGTTGGCAAATGCGCGCTCCTTGAGCGGCCGCCGCGATTCGGTAATCAGGACCCGTTCCAGCGCATCCGGCGATTTGTACTTCTGGGCGAGGATGGCAGCCACCGGCTCTGTCATCATCACCGTGCGGAACGTAAACTGACGGCCGCTGCCCAGGGCGAACTGCGCCCGCTCGGAGATATCCCAGGCGAGCAACTGCATCACCTTGACCGGGTCCGTCGTAGAGGGGGCCATATTGTTGCCCCAGAGCAGGGTGGAGCCGAGCGTGATGACGCTTTCGTTTGCGCTGAATCCCTGGCGGACATGATACGGTTTCCATCCCACGCGCTGGCAGGCCGCCTCATCCTCCACAAGACACCACGGCATCAGGTAGCCGAAGGTGCCCATTCTGTCCTGCTTGACATAATATCCGCAGAGGTTCATCAGCGCCAGATTCATAAAGCGGCCGATCGCGGCGTTTGCCGCCTCGTTGATCTGCCCCTGTCCGCTGTCGATGCGCAGCTGGCGCGCCACCGGACCATTCAGCCAGCAATAGGGCGACCAGGCGTGCGTGCTGGCAAGCGTGCGGCGGAAGTTGCCGTCGCCAAGCCCCTTGGTGAGCGCAATCAGAATGGGCATATACTCCGGCTTGCACCCGGACATCACGGCATTCACCGCAACGTGCCAGGCGGTCGTATTGCGGTGCGCGATAGGCAGGACCGCCACCGTTTCATCGTAGCGGTAAGGCGTATATTTCAGGTACTCGGACACTTTCTCGAAGGTGGGCGGGATAATCGGCAGGCCGTCCGTCCAGTTCTGTTTTTTGAAATAGTCGTCGATTTCTTCCAGCGTTCCATAGAAGACATCGTCGCGGATGTCGCCCTTCACGGTGGCGGCGGCCGCGATTTCCTCCACCGTGAGCGGAGCGGTCAGCGCCTTGACAATCTGCGGCCAGAGGATTTCCCGCGTGTTTTTGAGAAGTGTTTCTTCCGAGTCGGCGGCAAAGGCTCCCGGATACTCGGCAACCCGCATCACGGGAACGCCGTTGTTGCGGGCGGTATATCGGGCCTGGTCGCTGAAGCCGGGGCCGGCAATCACGACGGCCGGAATGCCCAGATACTCAGCTGTGATAGCCGAACCGGTCTCCTTCGGAGTGCAGAGGCCGCATCCGCCGTTGCCGGAGATGACGGCATCAACCCCCATCCGCTGGAGCTTGGCCTTGAACTCTTCGTTCTGCTTCCGCTTGACACCGGGAGCCGGATAGGGACCGGAAAAACCGATTTCATCCAGCAGAATCACCTTTGCCTTGGGGTAGTTCTTCAGAATGAGCCGTTTGATTTCCGGGTGGGTGATATGGGTCATAAAACTGACACCTACGACGGCTATTGTCTTGCCGTCAAGCGTCTCGAGCCGCGGCGCCTGCCGGATCATTTCCACATTGGAAAAACCGACGGGCGAGACGACGGCATAGCCGGGCGCGGCCGTGGGCTGGAGCTGCTCTTCTTTCTGGTATTCCGTGCGGCAGGTCTCGTCGCAGACCATTCTTTGTACTTGCGCTCTTGCGGAAAGAGTCGTCGCAAAAGCAAAAATCAGGGCCAGTATTCGTTTCATAATCATGGTGATGTGTGTTTTTTTAATATTAAGACACCAAAAACTTAAAAATCTTAAGCGCATCCCGCACCTGCGACCAGAACGTAGCTAGCTCCACCCCTAACGGCGTCATCTTCTTCGCTATGCAGGCAGAGGTGGTTAAAGTCTCCAAGAACTACACCCTTTCATAATAAAAAGAGCTGCTCCTTTTCGGGAGCAGCTCTTTTTGTATTTTGCAACGCCCTTAGTTCAGGCGGACCATGGTGGTCACGACCAGGCCGGCGTTGTTGCCGCTGCCGACGGAGGCCTTGATCTTGCCGCGGTCGGCACCCGTGACGGAGGTATAGAAATTCAGCTGGGTGCCGTTGGACAGGTAGGCCACGAACTGGAGGGTGAGCGAAGCCGCTTCAAAGCGCTCCATCCGCAAGGTTCCGGGGACAATCTTGCCCTGATACTCGGCAGCGTCGCTCCAGTCGAGCGTCACGTACTCTGCCGCATCCTTGGACAGGTCGCATTCCCAGAAGCCGGCGGTGCCGTCGATGGCATACGCAACCCCGTCCACATATTCACCTTCTCTCGAAGGATAGTGGTCCGGCAGCGTTCTGGAAGAGACGGTGCCGGCTTTCGGGTCCAACGTATAGATCTTGGTTCCGTCGTATTCGTTTCCGTCCCACCAACTGAGCTTTTCTGTTGTGGAGATATAAACCTGGTCCGGGTCCATTCTTTTATTGAAACTGCAGATGAGGTTTCCCAGGGAAACAGAACCCGTGGAAACTATGAGATTATAGAAGTCAGTGCAAGACACCGTACGGGTCCAGGAATCTTTGCCATCACCCTCCTGGATTACTTTCTCATACGTGTTGGCATAATACAGTTTTCCGCCGATGGAGAGCAGGAAAGACTCTTTGCTCCCTTCCACCTGGAGAAGCACGGGTTCAAAGGAAGGAGGGGCGATGATTCCCTGCATGCCGCCATTGGCACCGGGATAACCGAAAGTGCCGCCCAGACAGGTGCCGCCCGCAGGATAGATTTTCCAGCAGGAAATATTGTCTCCCAGCACGTTGACGGCATCCAGCGTGTTGCCTTTGTCCTGCAGACGGATCAGTGACGGAAGTCCTCCGTTAATGCCATCATAATTCCAGCCGCCGGTCCTTACAAACAGATCCTTGCCCAGCTGGTGGAACCAGCCATTGAGGAAGGTAGGCTGCTTGAAACCGTCGTCCATTCCGTCCGGGGCGCCGGCTTCCAGCGTCCATTCGAACAGGGCGCCGTCGCTCTTGCGGATAAGGTAGTGAGCGCCGTGGCGGTCGTGATACTTGTCGCTGAAATCATTGATAATGGCGGACAGGGCGTGACGCGCGTCGCCGTCCTGAGGATAATTGGGCCATCCACCCTTGACATCGTAATGACAGTTGGCCAGCCACAGCCATCCTTCGCCTACCGGGAAAACAAAGCCGGGAGAAATGATCAGGTTGGCCTGGATGGTCTCGGCCACTTCTCCATCTACCCCCTCGACATCTACCTGGTAGGAGACCTCGACCATCGTGCCGTCCTCCGACACCGTATAGAGGGCCTGGGGACCTACCGTAACGTCTCCTTCGGCACGGGTGGCGGGAGCGCCCTTGGCGAGGGCCAGCATCGAAGTGCCGGCAATATTCGCTTTGCGGAAGGTTACTTTGGCATTGTCGCCGTCCTTACCGCAGGAAGAAAACAGGGTGAAAGCAAGCAGCAAAGTGGCTAAAAAGCACACGGATTTGACTATCTTTTTCATACGCGTAACGTGTTTTCTGCAAATCTAAAAAAATTATTCCATAAAAAAGAAACTGGTATTCAAACATTTACTTTCCCGGGGCGGGAATCTGGATGTCGAAAGAGGGTGCGTAGGCGGTGACGGCGGCCACGTAGGCGTTGCGTCCCTTACCGGCAATCTTCTTGGAAGAGCCTTTCACCACGCCATAAGCCACGGCTTTCAACACCTTTTCCTTCTTGACGCCGGCGCCAACGGCCAGTTCCAGGACAGCTTCCGAACTGTCTCCGGGTACGACCACCGCTTCGGCCTTACAGCCGGAACCGGAGGTCTTAAGCATTACGGTGATTGGCTTGTCGTAGCCGGGATTGCGATGAATCTTCACCTTGAGGGGAACACTCTTCTCCCGCGAGAGTCTCAATGGACGGCTGGATGACTGCTCAACACTGAGGGTAAAGGGTTGAGCGGGCTCCACCTCCATCCGGAAATCGCCTACCGGCATCATGTGGGTGTAGTAGAAGGCCTGCATCATCGATTCGGCCGGATGTGCCGTGCGCTCGATCGCCCTGCCGGCCGCCTTGGCGCGGCCGATAAGGGTGGGATGGCAAGTTTTCTGCACAGCATCGCGTGGCGCGGTTACCGTCACAATTCCTCTGGTCATTCCCTTCTCAATGCGGGTACCCGCCACCTTATAACCGGCCGGAAGACCCTCCAGCTGAAGATTGATGGGGCCGGAAAAACCTTGCCGGCGCGTGGCGACCACATTAAACATTCCTGTTCCGCCGGCCGGAACCTCAAAGACAGCC
>JAEEUZ010000010.1 GCA_016290725.1 Bacteroidales bacterium
CGCTCTCCCACTGGATAGTGAGAGGGCGGCCGTCGAAGAGAACAAGCACGACGGGTTTACCGGTAGCGAGAAGCGCCTTCAGTAGGTCTTTCTGGACGTCGGGAATGCTGAGATCCGTGCGCGATGAGGATTCACCGGACATCTCGGAGGATTCGCCAAGGGCGGCGATAACCACATCGGCCTTTTGGGCTAGCGAGAGGGCTTCGGAAAGAAGCTGGGCATCCGTGCGGGAATCGCGGCCGAGTTCGCGGCCGAACATGGTGGAGCGCATCTCAAGGTCGTAATCTGCGCAGAGGTTGCTGCCCTTTGCATACAGCACGTTAACTCCTTCGCCTGCAACGGCTTTGATGCCATCCACAAGGGTTGTTGTGCGGCTGTGCTGTGCGGCGACGCTCCAGGTTCCGGGCATGTTGGCGGCGGTGTTGGCAAGAGGGCCGATAACGGCAAGCGTACCCTTCCTCTGGAGAGGAAGCAGCTTGCCTTCATTACGCAGCAGCACATAGGAATCCGCCGAAATGCGACGGGCAATGGCGCGGTTTTCATCGCTGTAAACCACCTTCGCGGCCTCTTCCTCGCGGCAGAACTTGTAAGGGTCTTCGAACAGTCCCAGCTTGTATTTGGCTTCCAGGATGCGGCGGCAGGCACGGTCCAGGGTTTTCAGGGAAACTTCGCCTTTCTCTATTCCTTCCTTGGTCTGGGTGAGAAGGGCCTCGGCAACCATATCCATATCCATTCCGGCATTGAGGGCGCGGACAGCCACCTGGTGGTAGTCGCCCACGCCGTGAGCGATACACTCGGAGATGCCGGTGTAGTCGGAAACCACGAAGCCGTCCCAGCCCCATTCCTTGCGGAGAACATCCGTCAGGAGCCATTTGTTCACCGAAGCGGGAACGTCGTCCACCACGTTGAACGAAGCCATGAAGCTGCCCGCTCCGGCATCGGCCGCGGCCTTGTAGCCGGTCATGTATTCGTTGAACATCCTCTGGTGCGACATATCCACGGTGTTGTAGTCGCGCCCCGCCTCCGCGCCTCCGTAAAGGGCGAAATGCTTGACGCAGGCCATAATCTGGTCGGGTGAGGTGAATTGTTGTCCGGGCCTTCCCTGGTAGCCGTAAACCATAGCCTCTGCGATGCGCGCGTTGAGGTAGGGATCCTCACCGCTTCCCTCGCTCACACGTCCCCAGCGGGGATCGCGCCCAAGGTCTACCATAGGGCTGAACGTCCAGGCAATGCCGTCGGAAGACGCCTCCACGGCGGCTATATGGGCCGACTGCTCCACCGCCTCCATATCCCAGGTGCAGGCAAGGCCCAGGGGAATGGGGAACACGGTTTCGTAGCCGTGAATTACGTCCATGCCGAAAATGAGCGGAATGCCAAGACGGGAGTTCTCCACCGCAATCTGCTGGTAGCGGCGAATCTCCGCGGCGCCTTTAACGTTGAAAAGCCCGCCCACTTCTCCCTTGGCGATGCGATCTTCCACCCCAACGCTCACCCCTTCTCCGGTGACAATGGCGCCGGCAACGGGAAGGTTAAGCTGGCCGATTTTCTCTTCCAGCGTCATTTTGGACATAAGGTCGGAAACGAACCGGTCCATCTTGGGGTTGGCCGATTTTTGGGATGTGCAGGAGGCCAGGGCGAGAAGCCCGACCAGGGCAAAGCAGAATACTTTTCTCATAGTTTAATTCCAGGTAAATCCAAGTTTGGTGAGTCCGGCCTGAACGTCGGCATCCTGCATGAAGCAGTCCCAGAGCAGTCCGGTGCGATAATTTTCCATCATAACGACGATAGGACCTTCGTCGATGGCGATATATGAGCTGGCGAACCAGTTCTCCTTGAGGGCAAAGGCGTCGTAGAAGCCGTATTTGCCCCAGAGCTTGTCTCCAAGTACATAGTAGAAGTATTTCATTGCCGCCATAGCTTCCTGCGGCATGTAAGGGAAGGAGGCAAGGGCGGCCGTGGGCGCCACGGTGCCGGTGTCGTGCGACGGGGACGATGCCGTGTATCCCTTGTAATAGTCCGATGCCGTGAGCCCCCAGCACTGTGCGCTGTAGCCGTACCCGGCCGTGGAGTTCACGCAGTACTCGTAGTTGGTGCGGGCGTGGCGGCAGTTCTGCTCCCAGTAAGAGGCGTATGCGTCCTTGAGCTTTCGCGGGTCCAGCCCCAGGAAGGAATAATGTACGAAGAACAGGGGGTTGCGGTAGCCGTAGGAGTTGGCGCCGTTCCAACCCTTGTCGTACACTTCTTTCGTTATGGGATAAGTGGGGGACGATGCGGCCAGGATATAGACTATCTGCGCCTCGTTCCAGCTTGTGATTCTCATATTCATCTGCCAGTTGTAGTCCGGCGACCAGTGCCAGAAGAGCACCTTCTGCCCGTCCTGCTGGAACCATGTCCATTCCACTTCTTCCCAAAGGCTTTGGATAATGGAGCGAATTTCGGTTTCAACCGCATCGGCCCCCGTGAAATAGTGCTTCACGGCAAGAAGGCCCTCGATAAGGAACGCAGTCTCCACAAGGTCGGCCCCGTTGTCATAAGTGCTGAAGGCGATGGCTTTGCCGGTGCTTCCATTCAGCCAGTGCGGCCAGGCGCCGTGGAAACGGTCTGCATCCTTGAGGAAACGGACGATTTTGAGCATCCTCTCCGCGCCCTCTTCCCGTGTAATCCACCCGCGCTCGATACCCACGGGAATTGCCATGATGCCGAATCCGCTGCCTCCCGAAGTTACCGTATCGCCGGAGCCAAGGCGCTCGCGGGCAAGGCCGGAAACGGGATGGGCGTGATCCCAGAAATAGTCGAATGCGCCCTTCTGCACCTTTTCGAAAAGCTCTTCATCCGGAATGCGCGGGAATTTGTCGGAGGAGTCGTAGCCGGTTGTAAATGAGAAGGTGAACCCTTCTACCAGCAAAACCCCGAAAGCCTCTCCTGCGGCAATACCGAGGCGGTATTTGGTCGATGGAGACAGCTGCTGCGCGGGAGTGAGCACCAGCACATCCGGTCTTCCCGGAGCTATATTCCCGGTCAATGCGCCGCCGGAAAAGGCAATGCCGGCAAGAGATACCTTGTCCAGTGTGATTGCCCTTGAGAACTCAACCACAATCTCCGGAGTCTGCGACACGTCGCCTACCGACAGGGACTCGATCGCCGGTTTTCCGTCTATGGTTACCGACAGGACTATGGCCTTCGGCAGTGTCTCCTTCTGCGGCTTTTCACCGCAGGAAACAAGCGCGCACAGGGCGGCAGCAAAAATGATGAATCGTTTCATTGGCAGCGCCGGGGAGATCCCTCTCCCTGGCGCCGATAGGCAACTAGGAAAGTGCGATTGCAATTTCCTCCTTGCGGAGAGCCTGGATCTCCTGCTCGGAGAGGGCCTTGTTGAAGAAGCGGATCTCGTCGATGCTGCCGGAGAAGAAGCTCTGCCAGTCTGCAGCACCGGTATAGCTCTCGATCCAGGAAGACCAGCCGCCCACATAGAAAGCGGTGGCATCTTCGGGGATGCATTTGCCGAAAGGCATCCTGTCGCCGTATTCGGCATCCTTGACCTTGACACCGTCTACATACAGATGCCATTCGCCGGTGGAAGCGACATAGGTGAATGCAACCTGCGTCCAAGTTGCATACTTTGCAAAAGCGGGATCCCAGGTGTCCAGCCACAGATTGGTCTCATTACCATCGGCCTTCTTGAACATGATTCGGCCGTTGATCTGCTGGTTCTTGACCTGAGTCTCTGCGTCCTGGCTCTTGTTGTCGAACATCATAACCAGTGAAGGCCAGTCCTGTGTGGGGAAGAGTTTGCCGTTTACCGAGAACAGGCCGCCTTTCTGGAACTCCTCAATGTTCTTAATCCATACGGTGACTGTTACATCCTGGAGAGAAGAAAGAGCATTGTTCTTTGCCAGATTAAACTTCATGTAGGCTTCGGAGTTGTTGCCCGCTGTGTTCACATAACCGTTTCCGATTTCGCCGGCACCGAAGTCTGCTGCGCCTTTCTTTTCTGCGAAGGTGATGCCTTCAGCCTTGACGGCGTTGGCAGCACTTTCCAGAGGGAAATAAGCTACGAGATTCTCTGCGCAAGTCTTGATTTCGGGAAGTTTTTTACCGTCATCGTCCTTGCCCGGTTTTTCCTGGCAGGAGACAAGAGCCATAAGTGCGGCTGCTGCAAATAAGAAAAATTTCTTCATTTTTTTGATTGATTAAAGGGTTAATAGATAGTGATTAATAAGTATATCCGGGTGTAGCGGGAAGGTTGGGATTGAGCTGTCTCTGGGGTCCCGGAATGGGGAACAGCTCGTTCTTGCCTGCGGTGAATCCAAGAGGTCCGAGCTCGGCCTCGGCCTTGCCCCAGCGAACCAGGTCGAAGAAGCGGTTCTCTTCGAGGGCAAGCTCTGCGCGACGCTCGTCGTAGATGTTGTCAAGGGTTGCAGTGGTGGCGGGGAGTCCGGCGCGGCTGCGCACCTCGTTGAGGGCCATGGCGGCCGTGTATCCGGAGGTCGGAGTGATGGAGGCGCCCTGGGCCATGGCCTCGGCGTACATCAGCAGGACATCGGCATAACGGATAAGTCTCATGTTGTGGTCCAGGCCGTATGCGTTGTAGGAACGGGAATTAGTGCTGCACGGAACATAGACTTTACCGTTGTAATAAGGGTTGGTGCAGTTGTCGCTCACCAGATCGCCCTCGGGAGTGGTCTCGCCGCGGACCAGCAGGGTGACGCTCTTTCTTATCACGTCGCCGCGGGCGTCAAAGAAGTCGATGAGCTTCTGGCTGGGAACCTTGTAGCCCCACCCCTGGAACGGCTCCTTGTTGCCACGGGGGCCCTGGATGAAGCCGTAGTAGCAAAGCGGCATCACGTCGCCGTTGGTCTGGCCAAGATCCGAACTGCCGATCTCCATAAGAGACTCCGAGCCGTATTCGTTCTCCACGTTGAAGGCATCCTTGAACCTCGACATGAGCGAATATTTTCCGCTTGCGATGATAAGGTCCGTGAGGCGTGCGGCCTCGTTCCAGTCTTTGCGATAGAGAGCCACCTTGGCCTTGAGGGCCATGGCGGTGTACTTGTTGTATCGGCCCTTATAGTCCGTGAAGGCATAGGGAACCGCTTCGATGGCGTCGTCCAGGTCCTTGTAAATGAAGGTGTAGATCTGGTCTACCGAAGAAACCGGCATGGATGCCAGTTCGGCGGAAGTCATCGTGCGGTCGATGATGGGGACGCGGCCGAACAGGCGTACAAGGTTGAAATATGCGTATGCGCGGATTATCTTGGCCTCGCCGCGGCATTCTTTCACGGTCTGAAGGCCCTGTTCGGAAGTGATGGCTTCCGCAAAGGGTTCCATCGACTCGATTGCATAGTTGGCCGCGGAAGAGATGTTGTAGAAATAATTCCACATCGCTTCTATGTTGTTGTTGTCCGGCCCGTAGGTGAAGTTGTCCAACTGGCCAACGGTTGGTCCGTCGGCCTCGGTGGAACCCTTGTCGGCATCGTCGGAAACGATTTCCATGACACCCACATAGTTCTGAGCCCATCCCTCGCTGAGACGCATGCTGGCATAGGCCGCGCTCACCGGAAGGAAAATGTTTTCCGTCTTTGTATAGTCCATACCCGAGGAAGGCAGGGTGGCCTCCTGGCGGATATCAAGGAAGTCGGAGCAGGAAACAGTCGCTGCAACGGCAGCCGCCATAAATATGATTCTTGCTTTCATGATCCTAGAAATTTGCGTTAATGCCGAAGGTGTAGATGGACTGCATCGGGTAAACGGAAGAACCGTCTATGCCGTTTGCAATCGGGGAACCGCCGATTTCGGTGGTGAAACCGTTGTAGCGGAACAGGGAAAGAGGCCTCTGGGCGCTCAGGTACAGTCTCATGCTTCCCGAGCCAAAGACATTGCGAAGGGTGTATCCCAGCTGGATGTTCTGGATGCGGAGCATGGAGCCGTCTTCCACGAAGAAGCTGTTGCTCTGGGACATCAGCTGCGAGGTGAGCACCTTGGGCGTAGGATAGGTTTTCGAAGGCTTGTCTGCGCGCCAGGCGTTCTTGTAGAAATCGTAGTCGTAGTTACCATCGGCAAAGACCTGCTTGTTGAGGCGCTTGGCGTTGAAAATCTTGTTGCCGATGTTGGCATTGAGCACTGCGGAGAAATCCCAGTTCTTCCAGTTGAGACCGAAGTTCAGGCCCATCATGAGCCAGGGCAGAGGGGAACCGAGATATACGCGGTCCGCTTCGGTGATCTTGCCGTCGGGGCTGCCGTCTTCGTTGCCTGCAAAGTCGTGGTAGATGAAATAGCCGGCTCCGGTGTCCAGCTGGGCCACATCGGCCAGGAGGGCTTCGGCTTCCGACTGGAAGATGCCGTCGACCTTATAGCCCCAGAATGCGCCGATGGGATATCCCACCTGAGTCATTGTTGCGTAGGCGCCGTTGGTGAGGGCTCCCGGGATGTTGTCGCGGCCTTCGAGTGCGAGCACTTCATTGTGGTTCACCGTGGCATTGAATCCCAGGTTGTAGGAGAGGTCCTTGCCGATTCTTTCCGACCAGCGGAGGGAGAGCTCAACACCCGCGTTCAGCACCTTGCCGTTGTTGGCAAGGAGGGTGGCCACGCCGCCGCCGGTGGCGATGGGGGCGTGGAACACGACGCGGTCCGTTACCCTGTGGTAGAAGTCGATGTCGCCGGAGAGGCGGTTGTCCAGCATGGCGAAGTCGGCACCGAAGTTGGTTTCGGTCACGACCTCCCAGCGGAGATAGTTCTGATATACGGTCTGTGCTCCGATGCCATCCACGAGGGTGTCTCCGAACACTGCGGAGGAGCCGACTCCGGAGGTTCCGGCGATATTGATGTCGTTCGAGGGGACGTTGTCGTTACCGAGCATGCCCCAGGAAGCGCGGAGCTTAAGGTAGTCCAGCACGTTCTGGTTCTTCATGAAGGGTTCGTCGGAGATGTTCCAGCCAAGGCCGATGGAGGGGAAGACGCCCCATTTCTCCTGATACTTGGACGAGCCGTCGGCGCGGAGGGTAACCGTGGCGAGGTATTTCTCCTTGTAGTTGTATGTGCCGCGGGCGAAGAAGGAAAGGCCATTGTAGCGGCCTGCGCCGTCGGTGGCGGTCTGGTTGCGGTAGGAGCCGTTCACCAGATAGCGCGCCGCATCGTCAAAGTCGGGAACGCTTACCGCCCTTCCGGTCATCCATGCATTGTACTGCATGCGGGTGGACTGGCCGAGCATGGCGCTGAACCCGTGGAGGCCGATCTGGTCGGTATAGGTGAGGGTATTGTCCAGGATCTGATACGTGCCGTAGGAGTAGGTCTTGGAAAGGCTGGAAACGGAAGTCCCCTGCGAGCCGCCCACGAAATGCTCCGGCGTGTAGGACTGGGAATCCCCAAAATTGAAGTCCAGGTTGTACGAGGTCTTGAACTTGAGTTTATCCGTGATGGTGGCCTCTGCGTATGCGGAGAATACCGTCTTGAATCCTTTGCCGGTGCTGTTATGGTAGTATGCGGCTGCAGCCGGATTGCCGTAGGAATTGCTGTATCCGTAGCGCTGGGGAGAATCGAAGTGTTCGGGATAAGCATCCACATTGGCATCGCTGTACACTCCGTACACCGGCGGGTTCACGAATGCCTGGTAGTAAACTCCCGAATTGGGGTTGTGGGAGTTGTTTCGCGAAATAACGGTATTGAATCCCATCTTCAGCCAGGAAGTCATCTTCTGGTCCAGACGGGCGCGCATGTTGAAACGGTTGTAGTCGTTTTTGCAGTAGTTCATGATACCGTCCTGGTAGAAGTAGCTGAGACCTACCGAGTAGTTGGTGGCGTCCGTGCCGCCCGCAAGGTCGATAGAATGGCTGTGGGTAAGTGCGGGATGAACCAGCTCGCTGTACCAGTCCGTGCTCACGCCGTTGTAATCCGCAACGTTCTTGGGCGTGGCGGGATAAACGAGGTTGTACATTTCCACATACTGCTCCGTGCCTGCGAGCTTCATGATGTTGGTGGGAATCTGCACGCCCACATAGCCGTCGTAAGCTACGCGAACCTTGCCGCTGGCGCCCTTCTTGGTTGTGACGATGATAACACCGTTGGCGGCGCGTACGCCGTAAATCGCGGCAGCCGATGCGTCCTTGAGCACCGTGAGGCTCTCGATATCGTTCGAGGACAGGAAGTCGATATTGTCCATGAAGGCGCCGTCAACCACATACAGCGGATTGGCATAATCGCCGATGGAGCCAACGCCGCGGATTTTAACGGAAGGGCCTGCGCCGGGGGCGCCGCTCTGGGTGATCTGCACGCCGCTCACCATGCCCTGGAGGGCACTCATGGGGTTGGCCGCAACCTGCCTGGAGAGTTCTTCGCCCTTAACGTTTACGATTGGAGCGGTGAGGTCTTTGGATTTCTGGGTGCCGTAACCCACAACCACGACCTCTTCCAGAAGGAGATTGTCCGGCTGCATGGCCACGTTGATGGTGGTTCTGCCGCCAACGGGCTCTTCCGCCTCCAGAAAGCCGAAATAGTTGAATACCAGCACGGCGTCGGCGGGGACAGAGATAGTATAGTTGCCGTCGAAGTCTGTTACGGTTCCGTTTGTGGTGCCTTTCTGGAATACCGACGCTGAAATCTGCGGCAGTCCCTGGTCGTCCACAACGGTACCCTTGACCGTGATGTTCTGGGCAAATAGCGCCGTGGACATCAGGGCCAGGATAAGAATAGTTGCTAAACGCTTCATATTGGGTTAAATTGGTTATTATTCAACAGTGAGTCCAAGTTCCTGCAGCCCGGCGGCAATTTCCGGGGCGCTCATGAACAGGTTCCACAGAAGGCCGCTGCGGTAGTTTTCTATCATCACCGCGATGGGGCCCTGGTCGATGGCGAGGTAGCTCCGCACCACCTGCTCGCCGGGAACCATCGAGGGGTTATACGCGTCGTAGAATCCCATCGGCCCGAAAACCTCCGATCCGTGGTTGTAATAGAGGTTCCGGATGCATTTGAGGGACTCTTCCGGAGTGTAGACGATGGCCGATGCCGCCGCGGTGGGCGATACGGTGCCGTTTTCATCGGGGGTGCCGGGATGATGCGAGCAGTAGCCGCAGATGGGATCGTCCGAGGAAGTGAAGCCCCAGAGATCCTCTCCATAGCCCTTGAATCCATTCGGATTGTCGATGGCGTAGTTGTAGTGGATGAGGGAATGGGCCCGGCCCCTTTCGTAATAGTCCGTTAAATCGTCCTTCAGGCCATGGGGGTTCAGGCCCAGGAAGGAGTAGTGGGTGAAGAACAGCGGCCCGCCGTAGTCCATGCCGATTGTGAGCGGGATGCCGTAATACTCCTTGCCGTTATAATAGTAGGTGGATGTCTTGTAGCAGCTCTGGTACACCTTGCCGGAGATGGGATGTGTGGGGGACGATGCCGCCAGCACATAGGCGATGAAGCATTCGTCGTAGCCGGTGATCCTGTGATTCATCTTCCAGCCGTAGTTCTTGGACCAGTGCCAGTAGAGGGAATCCGTGCCCTGGGTGTACCAGTTCCACTCCATCGAGCGCCAGAGGTCATCGGCCCGCTTTGCAATGGAGGCATCCTTGTCCTGCATGTACTGCCTCAGGGTGATTAGGCCCTCCGCCATGAAGGCCGATTCAACCAGGTCGCCTCCATCGTCATACTGGCTGAAGGAGAAGGCCTTGCGCGTATCGGCATCGTACCAGTGGGCCCACATGCCGTGGAAACGCTCGGTGGTTTCCAGGAAGGAAAGGACGCGGTCTATCTGTGCGACGGCTTTGTCACGGGGGATGTATCCGCGCTCTATGGCGGCGATTATCGCCATGAGACCGAAGCCGGAGCCGCCCACCGTGACGATATCCGCCTTGGTGTCGTTCGAGCGTTCGCGCGCCATGCCGGTGAAAGGCTCCGAAAAGTCCGTGAAATACCGGCAGGTATACTTCTGGACCATATCCAGAAGGGCTTCGTCCGATGCGGCGGGAACCGCAACCTTGAAGGAGAGCTCTCCCGCGCGGGGATTCTTTGCGAGGAACTCCTCGCTGTCCAGAGCCTTTGGAGAAAGGCCTGAAGGGCAGAGCCTGTAGGAAATCTTGCGATCTTTGTCCGAATGGCCGATTGAAAAGTCCAGATAAGGGGCTTCGTAAGCGCTTCCAACCTTCACAAACCGGCCACCATCTTCCTTCCAGATGTCGTAGAGGGCGCCGTTAGAGCTGTTCCAGTTAATCTCCACGTGGGCCGGGTAGCCATCGGCCCGGATACCCCAGGGAACGGTTACAAGGCCATCTCCGGATTTCCCGGAATTGCCGGCGCAAGCCGTGAAGAAGACGAGCAGGGCTATTATCAATGCGTGCTTGCGTGTCATTAATTATGCTTATATAAGTCCCCAAATATAAGTATTTTTCATGACATTTCACGGTGTTTCGATTTTGGGGCACAAAAAATAACGGGATGGAATCACTTCCACCCCGTTATTGTACATGTTGGGAGAACTTACTTGATAGGCTCGCACTCGAAAGCGGTCTTGTCATCAGCACCCATGCTGTCGGGGTTGGACTCGTATTTCTCCTTGGTGTCGTAGAGCTTGGTCTCCACGATAACGCAGTTGTTGGCGTCAACATTCAGAGGATAGTATGCGAGTTTTGCGGCATATTCCTGCTTCACGACATTGTTGTCCTTGTCAACAACACCATACCACCATGCGGTACGCATGACATTGGCGGATGCGCGGCCAACCAGACCGGTCTCATAGAACCAGCGCTTTACCTTTACATCTTCGTCCCACTCACCGTGGATACCGGCGGCGTTGACGGTGCCATAGTAGGTGTGCATCTTCTTTCTCCAACCGGATGCAGCGGTGCTCTCGCTCACCTGATCGGCGATACCTACGCGGCCCCACCACTCGATGTTGCCGTCTTCGTCGATGGACTGAACAGTGTTAACCACATCGTCTGCCTTTGCAAGGGTGAGGAAACCGTTTGAGTCGTATTTGCACTCGAGTTTCTTCCAGCCTTTACCTACCTCGGAATCGGCGGCCTGCTCGATCTTGACAGCGAGTTTCTGGTCGTTCACGGTAATTGTGCAAACAGGAGCGTTGTCTTTCTTTGCATCAACAACGGTAACGGTGCTGCCGTTCCAGGTGAATACCATGCTGGAATATACTTCCTTGGCCCATGCCAGGTCTACCTTTGCGATAGTGCCGTCGGCATTGTAGGAGTAGGTGTACATATCGCCGCTCTTCATATCGTCGCCTTCCCAGCTCTTCATGAGGTTCTTGACGCGATAGGTGGGTTTGGCGATACCGCCTTCTTCTTCCTCTTCCCCGTTGTTGTCCTTTTTGCAGGAGAGTGTTGTGATGGCAAGTGCCGCCATCATGAGTAACATGATTTTTTTCATAATGTTTTGGATTAAAAGGTTAATAGTAGATATTTGGTTTGATAGTTCCTAAACTCGATAAAATATTATATAAGGGGTCCTTGTATGCATTCACGATCCGGTACTCAAATGACGCCCCTTTGTTCTTGCATGCATTATAGAGCGTATTCATTCCCATATAGTTCGTGTCGTCGTCCGTGCCGCAGAAATAGATGGCCTGGTCCTTGGCCACATTGGGGCTGCTTCCGGCGGCGGGATTTATATAGTAACTGCGCTTGAATGTGTCTGAGGGGAGCGCCAGGGCTGCTTCCGCGCCTTTCCCGTAACCCAGAACCAGTTTCTTGGTGTTGGTGTATTTGGCGTCCCAATATGTCATCCATTCAGTGAGGGACTTCTTTGAAATGTCGCAGGGAAGCATCACATAGCCATAGTCGAAAGCCGGGTCGATGGCGGCTGCAGCCATGAGGCTGTTGATCGTAGACTCGGACAGCTCCGCGTTATGGACTATCAAAAGCGCCGTCCCCGTCTTGTTCTCCTTATATTTTGCCGATTCGAACACTCCGTCCGAATTCACCTCAACCGCTCCGGGAGTATAGTCCTTATCGAGGCCGGGGCTCCACAGGGTGCCGCCGTTCATATAGTAGTCGAACCAGGGCAGGACCTCTTCCAAAGCGGGATTCCAAACGGAAGACGAGTGGCCGCCGTCTACCACGCGGTATTCGTGATCATAGCCATTGTCGCGCATCACGCAGTGAAGCTGGTCGTTGGAATAGAGCAGATTCTTTTCGTCATCGCCACAGATGATATACCAGTGAACGGTGGAAAGCTGCTCCTTGTTCGCCGCGTTGAAATAATGGATGGGGCAGTGCTGCTTGTAATACTCCGTGATACGCCCTTCTCCGCGTTCTCCCAGTCCGCCGAAAATGATGCCCCACTGGTTCTCCCAGCCGCTCTGGGACTCTTCCAGATACTGCCAGTCAGTGCGCACCGACATCGACAGGGGGGCGCAGGCTTCAAACATCTCCGGATGCTTCTCCGCAAGGGCGCAGGCGCCGAACCCGCCCATGGAATAACCGGTAACGGCGCGGTGCTGCTTGTCCGGAATGGTGCGGTATGTGTTGTCAATCAGGGGGATAAACTCCTGGACGAACATGTCCATATAGTTGTATGAACCGTCGAAGAAATTGCAGTAATAACTGGAATAACCCTGCGGGAACACATAGATCATCTTGGTGAGGCCCTTTGCCTCCAATTCATCGACCTTGGTGTTGGCGTGCAGATAGGACCCGTTCCAGGAGTTGTTGTTGTCGCCAAGACCGTGAAGCATATAAACCACGGAGTATCGGGTGTCCGTATTTTCCTCATAATCGGCAGGAAGATAAACGGAATACTTGACGTGATCCCGAATGATCCTTGACGACAGCACCTGGTCTTTGACATACCTCTGGAATCCGACCGGTTCCGGCGGTACGACCACAGGGGTCTCCTCTTCCTTGTTGTCCGGTTCGGGGTTTTTGGAGCAGTTCCCAGATGTGAGGATGAGCAGTGCTCCCAGGATGAACAATATACTATTCCTTGTCATAAACTACCATTTCAGATGCATACAGTTCGTAATCCGGGTGGGGATTGTCCAGACGGAGGGTAAGCGTGTGCTCTCCGCTTTCAAAACAGTAAGCGGAGAATATCTCATACTTGCGCTTGATATAATCAATCGGCATAGTAAAGTGTTCCACCTCTACCCCGTCAAGCAGGGCTGTTACAGAGGCTATGTAGCTGTCGTCTGCGTGGCCCGTCTTCCGTACGCTGCCTTCAACCACGATGCTGTTTCCCTTGAACGTGAGGTCTACGCTGGTGGTAAAGGCTTTCTTCAGGACGCGCTTTTCCACCGGCTTGATCCCCTCGAAGCTTTGCTCATAGCGGACGGCTTCAGGTTTTTCCACGTCAATATAGATGCAGCCCGGGTCTCCTTCGTTGCATGAAAACAAAGTTTTCACCAGATTGAAGTTTTCTGCGCACACCTGGTCCAGACTTAGCGAAGTATACGGGAACGGGATATCCTTGATGCGTTCGGCCCCCTTCTTCCAGTATTCGGGGATGGCATCGTATCCGTACATAACGCCCAGAATACCGGCGGCCGATGCCGGATTGCAGTCCGAGTCGTTGCCGCAGCGGGTGCTGATGTCCATTGTCTTCAGGAAATCGCCCTCACCATAGAGAAGGCCGATGACAACGAATGCGGAATTTATTGTTGCGTCGATGTTGAAGCCGTTCCAAACGCCCTCCGGGCAGCCGACGTCGTTGGCGTGGCGGTTCGTAACCTCGAACCAGCACTGCTTCCAGTCGGAGGGATATTTCTTCCAGTACTTGATAACATCGGCAATCGTATTATGGAATTTGGTGCCCTCCGGGATGGTTTTCAGCGCCTCCGTGACGATGGTGGGAATGTCGTCGCACACATAAGCCAGGCAGTACATTGCGCCGATGAAAACTCCGCCGTACCAGCCATCGCCATAGTTCATTATATGGCCGATGCGATCGCTCAGCTGCGAAGCCTTGTTCACCTGCCCGGGGTAGAGCATGCCGATGAAATCCGCCTCTATCTGGAAGTCGATGTCATCCGCGTGGGGATTGTATTTCCAGAAGCCGGATTCCGGAGCGCCGCGGCCGTTGAGGATGTTGTAACGGGCCCCTTGATTGGCATGCCAGAGTTTGTAATCGGCATAGGCGAAAGCCTTGGCGTACTCATCCACAGGGGCGTCCAGGCCGTATTTGAGCATGGTTTCCATGAAGGTGAGGTCCATGTAAACGTCGTCGTACAGGCCGGGATCCTCGATGTAGGTGTCGTAGATATAGTCGTCGTACCAGGGGATGGGGATTTCGTCCATCATCAGCCCGCCCTTGTACTTGAACTCCGTGGGCCCGCCGTAGGTGCAGCCGATGGTTTGGCCGTACCAGCCGCCCTTGATCTTGTCCATCAGGGTGGCGGTGTCCATGGCCACCTTTTGGCCATAGGGCACCTTCGGCGCCTGTGCGGTGCAGGCGGCAAGGAGAAGCGCGGAACTAATTATGGTAATATACGTCTTCATTGGGTTTTTCGCTGTAGTATTGGATGGCGTTGATACGGAGCAGGTATTCTTCCGGTTTGGGGTTGCGCCATACCATCTTCACGGTGTGGCGGCCTTCCGGGAGGCCGTACTTCCAGGCGGGTTCCAGTTTACGGGAGGTGCCCTTCATCGGCAGTATGGAAACCTGGTCCAGGGCGCCGTCGATCCACACTTCTATCTCGGCCACATAGTCGTCGTTTTCTTCCGCGAGGGCGAACACTTCGGAGCCTACGTGCTTTTTGGAAACGCGGTTGGCGTAATCGGCAGTTATGCCTCTTAGGCAAACCAGATTGCCCCAGATTACGAAGCCGTTGCCCGAGAAGTCGAACTCATAGTCCGTGCTCATCCAGGCGTCTTTCTGGTCCCGGTAGATGGGATATGTATCCACGAAGTTCTGCTCCAGCGGAAGCACCTCAACGGGCTTCTGCGGTATCACGACCTCGTTTTCACGCACCTCTCCGCCATTTTTGGCGATAAGCTGCAGGGCCTGGTCGAAGCTGTACTGCGAGCCCTTGGCAAGGGAAACGTCCGTGCCTTCGAAATCCAGATTCCAGATTTCCATCACCGGGTCTTTCCAGAAGGGCGGCATGTTCTCCAGTCCAAGCACCACGCCAAGGACTCCGCCCACAGTTGCTGGATTGCAGTCTGAATCCTGGCCGCAGCGTGTGGCGATCTCAAGGGATTTCCCGAAGTCGCCGCCGCCGTAAAGGAGGCCCATCGCAACGTATGCGGAGTTAATCTTTGCGTCTATGTTGAAGCTCAGGAAAACGCCCTTGGGGCAGCCCCGGTCGCAGTCCCACTTCTTCAGGAGTTCGAACCAGGCGGCTTTCCAGTCGGCAGGATACCTCTTGTGCAGCAGACGCACGTCGTTGATGCACTGCCAGAAGGTGCTCTCCTGAGGGATTCCCTCGAGAGCCATGTCCACGATCTTCGCCGGGTCGCTCTCCACGAATGCCGCGCTGTACAGGCCGGCAACGAAGGCGCCGCCATAGAAGCCGTCGCCGCTGTTCATGATGTGGCCCACGCGGGAGGCGATATCAAGCGCCTGCGGAACCATGCCGGGGGCCATCAGGCCCACGAAATCGGCCTCGATTTGGAAGTCCAGGTCGTCGGCATGGGGGTTGTTCATCCAGTTTCCGGACTGCGGGGGCATTATGCCCTGGCGCACATTGTACCTGCCGGCCTGATTGGCGTGGGCAAGGTGGTAGGGCGCATAGGCAAAGCGCAGGGCAAGGTCTTCGGAAGTGGCGTCCAGGCCCAGCTGCTGGAAGGCTTCGGCAAAGGTGAGGTCGTTGTACACGTCGTCGAAGAGGCCGGGTTTGCGGTCCCACCAGTGCTTCACGTAGCCTTCTCCCCAGGAGATGGGCATGTTGTCCGGAATGAGCGTTCCGGTGAACTTGAACTCCGTGGGAGCGCCGTACACGACGCCGATTGTCTGCCCGGCCCAGCCGCCCATGATCTTGTCCATGAGAGCGTCCTTGGAAAGGGTTACGCTCTGGGGTGCCTTGGGGGCGGAACACCCCGCCAGGAGTGCCAGAAGAAGGATTAAACAACTATTTCGCTTCATAAACCTGCAGTTCGGTAATGGATATGAAGGCCGACACGGCCTTGGTGTACTTGTGCCAGTGCTCCAGGATTGCATCGTCGCCGATAACACGGATGGCTGTGGTGGTTACCTTGGGGAAGGAGAAGATGAACTCGCCGTTGTGGGGCTGGAAGAACACTTCGTCGGAGGAAGGCCAATCCGGAGTGATTGTGGCTTCCAGGGGCTTCCATTCGCCGTTTTCGTCCAGATATTCGGGATGGATGTTGCTGTACCAGCCGCCGAATTCCTCCAGAGGTCCGTAGTGGAAGGATATCATATCGGTGGTGACGGGGCTGTCCCAGCGGTAGCCGAAGAAGTCCTGCTTGGGGGCGTTGGACTTGCTGCCAAGCGAGTAGAACGCCGCTCCGGGGCCGCCTGTAACGCCGTCGTTGATCACATCCACGTTGTATGCGCGATAGGTTACCGGAATGGTGAGCCAGCAGGAATCCAGGGTTGCCCTGTCGGTTTCCCGGGTGAGGGCAAGAATTTCCGCGGCGTCCGGGGCCAGGTTGCGGCCGCGCTCTGCGGGAAGTTCAAAGGTTGCGGCGGGCTCAACGGCGGGGGTGAAGCGCGCCTTGCGGTTGATGGTGTAAATCTTTTCACCATCTACTTCGCGAACCTTTCCGCCGCGCTCGAGGATATTCTTTTCGGCAAGCACTACGGTGCGCTCGATGATGTCCTCGATGGAGGCATCGGGCATGTCGTAACGGGTTACGTTGATGTAGCGGTCGTTGAAGGGCTTTGTCCAGTGCGGGAAATCCGCCGGCATGGCGCGGTCCAGAGGAACGCTGCCAACTCCGTTGATAACGCCCAGGAGGCCGCAGATGGTGGCTGTCTGGTTGTCGCAGTCGAAGCCAAGGGCGCAGCCGATGAGGAGAGTCTTTTCGATGTCTCCGTCGCCATAAAGGAGCGACAGGATGCCCATGGCGCCGTTCAGATCGGCATTCCAGATACTCTTGGTGATGTCCGGCTCGTTCACGTAGAGTTCATCGGCAATTACCTTGCGCGAAGCCTTCCAGTCGTCCGGATACTTCTTCCAGAGGTCCAGGCACTCGTCGATGATGGCGCGGAAGCGGTCCTGCTTCGGGAGATACTCCTTGGCGTGACGGATCAGCGTGGGAATATCGCTTTCGAAGAAGGCTTCCGAGTACATTGCGCCGTACACTACGGTGGGGGATACGGCCCAGTCGTCCGAGGTTATGCGGGCGGCCCAGTCGGAGATTCCGGCGGCATAGGCGGGCATTCCAGGGGCGGTATAGGCCCATATCTCGTTGATGAGCTGAGGGTCGATCTGGAACCAGTGGGGGTTATAGCGCTTGTCGCCTGTGAGAGGGGGCGTGAAGCCATAATGCATAAGGCCCAGGGCGGCGCGGTTTGCCAGCCACACTCTGTCGCGGATGTGGTACATCCAGCTTTCCTTAACCTGTGCATAAGTGGGATCCACGCCGTTTTTCTCCATCATAAGGAGATAGAGGTATTCCACGTCGGTGTCGTCGTCCGAGAATGCGCCGTCCACCGCAGTCATCTTGCGGATGGCCTTGTTGAACACGAAGGGACCCTCGCCGGGCTCGTCCACGAATTTGTTTTCGTATTCGAGCCCGTAGATGTTGCCCACCATCTGGCCTATCCAGGCGCCGGCAATCTTGTCCTTAAGTTGGGTGCGGGTAATCTCCAGCGGCTTCTGGGCGCAGGAGGCCAGCAGAAGGACAAATGCCGCTATGATGCCAAGCTTTTTCATAATCAATAATCGGGATTCTGACCAAGATTGGGGTTAGCGCCACGCTTATCTTCAGGAATAGGCAGGAGAATGTGGCCCTGCTTGGTATCGGCCGGCTTTGCCCACCACCGGTCAAGATATTTTCCGAAACGGACAAGGTCGTTGTGAACCCATCCTTCAAGGGCCATCTCTTTCTGGCGCTCTTCAAGGAAGCCGTCGAGAGTGAGCTGTGACGCCGTCATGGGGAGCAGCCCGGCACGGGTGCGGATTTGCATGAATTCCGGCACCAGAGCGGCCTGGATGGCCTTGTTCTGACGGATGAGGCATTCCACGTACATCAGCACGACATCGGCATAGCGCATGAGAATGAAGTCGTTCTCCATGTCAACCGAATAGGATGTGAGGGTGCCGTCGGTCTGGTACGGCCACTTGATGATCCTTGCTCCTTCCATGCGGTCAAGTCCGCTGCGGAAGTGGCTTTCGTCGATGGGGGCGGCCTTGATGGTGTATTCCTTGATAATCGGTTTATTCTGCGCGTCCACGCCGTCTTCGATGGTCCAGCGCTGGCCGTTCAAATCATAAAGGTCGCCATAAAGCCATGTGGCTTCCCTGCGGAGATCCGCTTCGTCGTAAGTGGCGAAGAAATCCGGCTGGGCCATATGGGTGCCGTTCCATGTGCCCGCGCTGATGTTGAACAGGGGCAGAAGGTCGCTGTTCAGGGTGAGCACGAAGGGATAGAACGTATGGGAAGTATAAGTGCTACTGTAAGGGATGGCGAGGATTGCCTCCGAAGAGTTTTCGTTATGTATGGCGAAGTTCTGCCCGTAGGTGGAAGTGAGCTTGAAGTGCCCGCTGTCCATGATTTCCTTGCAGATATCTCCTGCTTCCTGCCATTTTTCCGTGCCGACATACACCTTTGCATTGATATACAGTTTGGCGAGGAGGAACTTGGCCACATCGCGGGTTACACGCCCATAGGTGGCCGTGGAAGGAGTCTCGATGAGGAGGCCCATATTCTCCTTAAGTTCGCTCTCCATCCAGGTGTACATTTCTGCGCGTGTCTTTACCTGGGGCAGGGAGGTGTCGTTCTTGTCTATGGAGAAGGGAACCTGTCCCCAAAGGTCTACGGCCATGAAATAGTAGTATACCCTCAACACTTTACACTCTGCGATATTCCTCTTCACGGTCTCGTTCTGCTCCAGTTTCTCCAGCTCGTATATTGCATCGTTGCAGGCGGAAATTCCGTTGAAGCAGAAATCCCATCCGGTTCCCACCAGTTTGTTGCTGGAAGTGATTTCGTGGGTCTGCAGTTCTACATAACGGTCTTCTCCCCAGCTCCTGTCCCAGGACTTGGGAACCGCCATCTCGTTACCAATCTGAAGGACCAGCGTCCAATAGCTCTGTTCCTCACCCCAGTTCTGAAGTTTGGTGTAAGGCCTTGAAATATACTGGGCGAGAACTTCGTCGTGCTTCATGAATTCGTCCTTGGAAATCTGGGAATAAAGATGCTCGTCCAGATTAGTGCAGGCAGCCGTTGCCAGCACCGCGAATGCTATGATGAATAACTTTTTCATGGTCTTAGAACTTTATGTTGGCGCCAAGGGTAAACATACGGGTACGGGGATAGTAGCTCGTGCCCTCGATGCCGGGCGTGAGGCCGGAGAGGCGAACCTCAGGGTCTACACCGGTGTAGCCGGTGATGCAAAGCAGATTCTGCCCGGTGGCAAATACACGCAGGCCTTTGACATACCTGTTCTTCCATGGAACGTCGTAGGAGAAGGTCACGTTGTCCAGTTTCACGTAGGAGGCATCCTCCAGGCAGCGGTCCGAATAAACCACCTTTCCGGTGTACTCGGTGTAATTGAGCCAGGAGGCCAGCACGTTCATCTTGCCAAGGTCGGTGATGTTCTCATAGAGGGCGCGGAGCTGGTTGTACACCTTGCCGCCGAATGAGCCGCGGAGCGTCGCGCTCAGAGAGAACGGGCCGTAGGTGAGGGTGTTGCTCCAGCCGAGGGTGAACAGAGGATAGGCGCTGCCCAGGTTCTGCCACTCGTTCTGGTCGATGTATTTTAGTTTCTGGTTACCGTCGCCGCTGAACTTGGTGAAGTGGGGGCCGTAGAATGTGCCGATGCTCTCTCCTTCGATAAGGCGCTGGCAGTATGCTCCCAGAGGGGTGCTCAGCCATGCGATGCGGTATTCCTGTCCCTGGAATTCCTCATTGGTGAAGGAAATCAGTTTGTTGCGGTTCAGGGAGAAGACCATGGAAGTGTTCCAGTTCAGGTCTTTGGTCTTGATAGGATCTCCGTACAGGGTGAGTTCCACACCGCTGTTGGAAATTGAACCCACATTCGTGAAGAACTGGGAATAGTCGTACGGGGGAACGGGAACCTTATAATTGTACAGGAGGTTGGTCGTGAGGCGGTAGTAGTAGTCCAGGGTGCCGCCGAACCTGCCCTTGAACATGGAGAAATCCACACCCACATTCCACTCGCTCTTCTTCTCCCACTGGAGATCCGGGTTTGCGTTGCTGGAGGGGGCATAGGAGTTGGACCACTTGCCGTCATAGTAGAAATATCCCACCGGTTCAACCCTCATGATGGACTTGTAGTTGGAGAAGTCCTGGTTTCCGGTCATACCGAAACCGGCGCGGAGCTTCAGCTCGTCCAGCCAATCAATGTTCTTCATGAAGTCTTCCTGGGAAATGCGCCAGCCGAGGCTCACCGCAGGGAACAATGCCCACTTGTTGTTGACGCCGAACCTGGAAGAGCCGTCGTACCTCAACGAGAGCGAAGCCATATACTTTTCGGCGTAATTGTACATCACGCGCCCGAAGAATGCCACATAGCGGCTTCCCTCGCGGTCGGATGACATGCTGGCCTTGCCTTCCTTGATCGCGCTTCCGGCTCCCATGTTGTTGGTCTGGAAGAAATCAAGGTCGAAACCGTAGTTGGACATGTAACTGCTCTGGCTGCCGAGCTCCTGGAAAGCGTAACCTGCAACCGCCTGGACATGATGGTTTCCGGTGGTTACATTATACTGTAGCGTGCTTTCATACTGAATGTCGGTGTCCATGGAGTTGGAGATTTCTGCAGTGCCGCGCTTTCCGGCCTCCCCCGGATAGAAACGGGTGCGATAGTCGCGGTTCTCATACCTCTGGATGCCGTAACTCACGAAATTCTCCCACTTGAGTCCCTTCACGGGGAGGATGTTGAGGGTGATTCGTCCGTTTACGCCGATGTCGTCCACTTCCGTCTGGCTGCTGCGCTCGTTAAGCATGGCAACGGGGTTGTAATAGTCCATGGACTCGGTCTTCGTGAAGTAACCGCCGCCGTCCACGTTGGCTTCGTCGTAAATGGGTTCGGTGGGGTTATGCAGGAAAGCCTGACGGAAGATGCCGTAACGCGCGCCGTTGTATTTGCGCTTCACGTAGCTGATGTTGCCGTCGAAACGCACCCAGCCGTCAAGGGCATCCTGGCGGATATTGCTCTTGAACAGATACTTGTTGGCATCGTTGTTCTTGAGGATACCCTGGTTCTGTTCGATATTCATTACCGTACGGTGGCTGAAATTGTTGGAGCCGCCGGCAATTGCCAGATTATGCTTGTGGCTGAAAGGAGTGCGGGTTACCGCGTCGAACCAGTCTGTATCGCTGCCATACAGTTTGTTTGCATTCTCCGGCCTGTAAGTATTGATGGCGTCGGTGAATTCCTGAGCCGTCATCGGCATAGCCCTGGACCTCACGGTCTGGACCGATACCTGGCCGTCGTAGGTTACGGAAGTGGTTCCGGCCGATGCTCTCTTGGTGGTGATAATAAGGACGCCGTTGGTGCCGCGGGTACCGTAAATGGCGGCCGCGGAACCGTCCTTCAGGATGTCGATGGATTCCACTTCCTGGAAGTTGATGGTGCGGATATCGGCACCCACCACGCCGTCGATGATGATAAGCGGTCCCTGTCCGGCGCTGAGGGTATTCGTACCGCGGAGGAGGATCTCATAGGACGCGTTGGGGTCTGCGCCGTCGGGATTGGTGACGCTCAGGCCGGCGACCTTGCCCTGCAGCATTCCGGCCGCGGAGGTGAAGGAACCAGTGTCGAAGTCGTCGCTCTTCAGGCTCACCACGGAACCGGTAACTTCCTTCTTCGTGGTGGTGCCATAACCGATAACGACGGATTCTTTAAGCAGGATGGCTTCCGAAAGAGTCATGTTTACGTTGTACACCGATGCGGAGCCAACTGTGAACACATAGTCTTCATATCCGAGATACTGAACGGTGATTTCCTTGCCGGCGGCAACGGAAAGCGAGTATTTTCCGTCGATATCCGTGACGGTATAGGCATTGGAGCCGGTTACCACCAGGGTGGCGCCGGGCATGGCCTCTCCTTTCTCGTCCAGAACCTTACCGGTAATGGTCTTGTTTTGGGCGAAGGCCGATGCGGCGCAAAGCAACGCCGCCGCGGCCAGTATAATACGTTTAAAGGTATTCATATTATTAATATTACATTCCAGCGACTACCACACATGCAAGGCCTGCCACGAAGAGGCAGAACATGAGGGCGAGGAGGCCGTAGACGCCTTTCTTTGCGCCCTTGAATTCCTTCCAGATGAATACGCCCCAGATTGCTGCCACCATGGGAGCGCCCTGTCCAAGCGCATAGGACACGGCGGCGCCGGCCTTTCCCGCGCAGATGTAGTTGAGGGCGGTACCAAGGCACCAAATGCAGCCGCCCAGAACGCCCACGAGGTGGGTTTTTATATTACCGGCGAAGTACTGCTTATAGGTGACGGGTTCTCCCACGAAGGGTTTCTTCATCACGATGGTGTTCACGACAAAGTTGCTCAGGAACACGCCGAGGGCGAAGATAACCATTGCGGTGTAGGGGGTGAGCATACCGGCAGCGGGGGCGGCGAAGTTGTTCAGGTCCACGCCATTGTACACAAGGGCGGAGAAGAACGACATGATGAGGCCGGCCAGCACGGCGAGGATGATGCCCTTGCGGTTCTGCTTGGGATCCCTCTGCTCGTTGGAAACCTTGCCGGATGCTACGCCGTTGCAGATGACTGCCAGAACAACCAGAGCTACGCCAATCCACAGGAGGGCGGTGTTCTGACCTGCCACGGGGTGCAGCAGGAGGTTATTCAGAACGCCCATCACCAGCGCGATGCCAACTCCCAGAGGGAAGGCCACTGCCATGCCGGCGATAGAAACTGATGCCGAAAGCAGGATGTTGGATACGTTGAATACCACTGCTCCCAGGAGCACCCAGCCGATGCTTGCCCAGCTTGCCTGGCCAAGGTCCTGGATGAAGGGACGGCCTTCCGTGCCGATGGAGCCGGCGGTGAAGGCGAGGAGCAGGGAGAACAGGACCATACCGATCACATAGTCCCAATAGAAAAGCTCGTATCTCCAGCTCTTGGCCGCGAGTTTCTGGGTATTTCCCCAGGAGCCCCAGCAGAGCATTGTGATAAAACAGAAGATAACAGCGAGCGTGTAACTGCCAACGATAAACATAGGTTATAGTTTTTAAAGGTTAATTTCTTTGCGGTAGGGGATGGAATTCTGCGCGCCCATTTTCTGGACGGTGAGGGCCGATGCCGCGCAGGCGAACTCCGCTGCCTCCTTGAGGGATTTACCCTCGGAGACGGCCACGCAGAGGGCTCCGCAGAAGGTGTCTCCGGCTGCGGTGGTGTCCACTGCCTTCACTTTATGCGCGGGAACGAACACGCCCGGGCCGCCTTCGCAGATGAGCGCGCCCTTGCTTCCCATCGTGACGATGAGCTTGCCGACGCCTTTGGCCTGCATGGCCGCGGCGGCCTTTTCGGCCTCTTCCGCATTGGTTACGCTTAGGCCGCTGAAGGTTGAAAGCTCTGTTTCATTGGGAATGAAAAGGTCGATGTAGCGGAAGATTTCTTCCGGGAGTGCCGTTGCGGGTGCCGGGTTCAGAACCACGGTGGCGCCGGCCTCATGGGCGATTTTTGCGGCTTTCAGGACCGAAGGGATGGGGGTTTCCAGCTGGAGGAGCAGGATCGCGCATTCCTTAAGGTCTTTTTCGAACGAGTCGATATCGGCCTCGGAAAGATCCCCGTTGGCTCCCGAAGCGACCACGATGCAGTTTTCCGCATGCTGGTCCACGGAGATGAGGGCCACTCCGGAAGGGAGTTCGGAACGGAGGATTCCGCTGGTGTCCAGCCCTTCCTGTTTGTACTGCGCTATTGAATTGTCGCCGAAAATGTCTTTGCCCACCTTGCAGATGAACTTGACGTTTCCGCCCAGGCGCTGGGCAGCCACGGCCTGGTTTGCGCCCTTGCCGCCTGCGCCCATTGTGAATACTCCGCCAAGGACGGTCTCTCCCGGACGGGGGAGTTCCATGGTTTTAACGGTCATGTCGGTGTTGCTGCTACCGATGACCAAAATACCCTTTTTACTCATATTTGGTTATTGTTTTTTGTATGCGTAGCCGCCGCTGCGGAAGCCCCAGTCCATGCTGTGGGAGATGTACAGGGTGTCTCCGTCGAGGAAGATTCCGAAGGTTTCGTCATACTCGCTGTTGGAGAAGCTAATTTTTCCTTTGCTGTATGACCAGTTGCCGGAATCCTGCCAGAAGATACTGTAATTGCCGTCGTCGGACTTCACTACGCGGGAGAAACTGTTTCCGTTGAATTCGTAGTATCCCACTTCTTTGCCATTATCGTCCTTGGCTACCCATTTTCCCTTGAGTTTGCTCCCGTCAAGCTTCTGGTCCAGGTTCTCCTTGAAAAAGAAGCCGTCCTTAAGCATGTCGCCAAAATTATTGTCGCCTTCGAGCGAGTAGCGCATGAAGCCGTCCTTGAGGAGTTTGATTTTAATTGTACGGACGCCATTGAAATCATCGGGATAGCCGCCCTGCGGCTTGCCGTGTTTATCGATCCACTTGTCCTTGTACTCCGTTCCGGTTTCATCGTCCCACCTGTCATAATATTTCTTGGTTTTGAGCACAATTACGTCGTCGCTGACCGTGTATGTGCCGGTTTCCCTAAACTCAGAAACGCCCAGGAGCTGCCAGTCGAAGTTGCCTTTTGCGTCCAGGCTCACCTGGAACCAGTGGGAGCTTTCACCGTAGGTTTTCCATGTTCCCACAAGGTCCTTTTCGGTGTTTTCCTTATCACATGAGGCCAGTGCAAGAACTGCCGCCAGCCCTGCGATAATAGTCATTAAATGTTTCATATGCGCGCGTGTTACGTGTTATTAATCCCCCAAATATAAGCACTCGTGAGCGTATTTCCAAAAAAATAGTGTATCTTTGGCAGGAATAAAAACCATAATGACATGAAAAAGCTCATAGCCGCAACACTCCTGTTCGCACTGGCGCTGCCGGTTTTTGCACAGGAAGAACCCCAGGAACCAAAGTGGACCGTAAGGGCATCGGGAGCCTATATTCCTTCAATGCCCACAATCATTTCTCTATTCGGAGCCATTGCCGTTGGCATTGCCGTGAGTGCAAATGAAGATAACAATGAGACTCTGGACATCCAGCTTCCTCCCGTATTCAGCGTGGATGCTCTGTACAGCTTCAACCGCACCTGGTCGGCCGGTGTAAGCGCCACCTATGCAGGGTCTATTTGGAATATCGTTGACAAGGATACCCGCGAGATTCATTCTTCCCAGCTCAACTCTTTCATTTCGCTGTGCGCGGTTGGCCGCTGCAACTATCTCAACCGCCCCGCAGTAAAACTGTACGGCTCCCTTGAGGCCGGCGGAATGCTGGTTGCCGGCAGCTCCGCGAGCTTTGCCGGCTGCTTCCAGGTAAACCCTATAGGAGTTGAGTTCGGCAGCGACCAGATCTTCGGTCTTGTGGAACTTGGCGCAGGTATGAACTATCTGGGCGGTCGTGCCGGTATCGGCCTTCGCTTCTAGTAGCTGTGATGAAAAGAGCACTGTTTGTCCTGTCGCTGGCTTTGTTGCTGGCAGGCGTCTCCTGTACAAAGCAATCTTCTTCTGCGGGGAATCCTTTCAGCGGAAAGTGGTACGTGGCCTCCTACGTCGAGGATTCGGAATCGCAGATAAACGGCACCGGCGAGGAGTATTGGACTTTCAACGCAAAGAAAGGCACGGTGGTTATGCACGACACCACATTTCCGGAACTTGGCGGCGGAGCGGCCCCGAAGCCGTTCACCTATGATTCCGAGAGTCGCAAGTTGGTTGTGGACGGTTTCTCATACGAAGTGCTGGAAGCCAACAGCTCCACCCTTCGCATCCGCAGCAATTTCACTCCGGAGCAGTGGGGCCGCGGCAGCAAAATCGTCATATCCTTTCAGCGTAGCACTCGCGGGCTGGGGAATTAATAGCTTTTGACAATGAAAAGATTAACGGCCATATTTGCAGCCCTGCTGCTTTCCCTCTCCGCGATGGCGCAAAACGACAAACTGGTTCAGTTTGGCGTGGATGCAAGCGTGGACTGCTTTTTGTCAACTGATAATCTTGCTTTCAGCGGCGGGCTTGGTGCCCGTGCACGCGTTGGCAGGATAGACCAGTGGGTAAACTTTGTGGGTGGGCTAAGGTACATCTATGGCCCACGCCTTTCCGGCTTCCAGGTGCCACTTATGGTGAATGCGAATCTGCTCAAGGGCGGTTCCGTCTCCGGCTATCTGGGTGCGGGCTATGAATTCGACTTCATCGGCACATATTATGGCTGCATGAAATTCCAGGCCGGGGCCGCCTGGCGCCATTTCGATGTGCGACTCTTCTACAAACCCTACCAGGGCGACCTTGGCGCCGGGTTTACCTATTATTTTTAAACTACCATGCTTAAGTCTTGCGTGAAAAGCATGCCGCTGCTGGGCCTGGCGATGCTTTTGGCCGCCTGTGCGCCGGCACCTTACGGCCCGGTGCCCACGGAGGCTCAGCTCCGGTGGCAGCAGATGGAGTACAACATGTTCGTGCACTTCGGCCCCAACACTTTCAGCGGGCTGGAATGGGGAGAGGGCACGGAGCCGGAAGACCTCTTTTGTCCCACGGAACTGGACTGCCGGCAATGGGCCGCAACCGCAAAGGCTGCGGGCATGAAGGGAATAATCATAACGGCAAAGCATCACGACGGATTCTGCCTGTGGCCCAATCCGGAGAGCACTCATACCGTGGCGCAGAGCATCTGGCGCGACGGCAAAGGAGACGTACTTGCGGAACTGGCCGATGCCTGCCGGGAATACGGGCTGGGTTTTGGGGTGTACATCTCCCCGTGGGACAGGAACGACCCGGCCTACGGCACCCCGGAGTATAACGGAAAATACATCCGAACGCTGCAGGACGTGCACGGCGGCCGATACGGGGCCATTTTCGAGCAGTGGTTCGACGGCGCCTGCGGCGAAGGCCCGGGCGGGAAGCGTCAGGAGTACGACTGGCCGGCCTTCCGGCAGGCGGTGCGGGAGCTCAGCCCCGACGCCATAATGTTCAGCGACATCGGCCCCGGCTGCCGGTGGATAGGAAACGAACGCGGAATTGCCGGCGAGACCAACTGGAGTCGCCTCGACACGGATGGCTTTTCCCCCGGCCGCGGCGCACCTCCAACGGATACGCTCAATCGCGGCAATGTCAACGGAGCCGAATGGATTCCCGGCGAGGCCGATGTCTCCATCCGTCCCGGCTGGTTCTGGCGCGAAAGCGAGAACACCCGGATCAAGAGTGTGGAAGAACTTGCCGATATCTGGCTCTCCAGCGTGGGCCGCAACGCCCTCCTGCTTCTGAACGTGCCCCCGGACACGCGCGGCCGCATTCACGAGGCCGATTCCCTCCGCCTGATGGAATTCCGCGACTGGCGTGACAGGGTATTCGGGACTAATCTGGCCGATGGTGCCCGCATCCGCCGGCGTTCCCACAGCTGGGAACTGACGCTTCCGGAAGAGCGCCTCATCGACCTTGTGCAGCTGCAGGAAGACATATCCCTTGGCCAGCGCATTAGCTCATTCCGCGTGGACGTCTGGGCCGATGACGGCTGGCAACTTGTTGCGGATGGCACTACCATCGGCTACAAGCGCATCCTTCCCATCGACCCCGTCTGCACCCGCCGGCTGCGCGTCACCGTTACCGGCGCCCTCGCCCCTCCGCACCTTTCCGGCGTGGCCTTGTATAAGAATTCTCCGAACTAATATACTCAAGTATGACAATTATTTCATGAGAGTTTTGTTTATTTTATAAACTTAATTATCTTTGTATGGTTTATGGAATAAACTTAAATACCATATAGTTATGAAAAAACTGATTCCACTTCTGGCCATTGCTGCCCTGTTTGCCGGTTGCACCCCGGATGTTGTGGTTGGCAACCACGAGGACGTGCTGACTGTTTCACCGTCAGAGCAGAAAATTTCCGCGGACGGTACCGCTTCATTTACTTTTACGTTTAAACTGCTTAAACCATCAAAAGAACCGGTTGATCTTAAAGAAACCAAAACCGTAGCGACAATCCATTTCGAAGCGACGGGCGGCACGGTGAACCCTGCCAGCGCAACCACGGATGAAAACGGGAAGGTAACCGTGACCTTTACCGCGTCAAACCCGGAAAGCTTTACCGGAGGAACCGTCAAAGGAATCGTCAAGAGGGTAAAAGGCAAGGCTGCAGACCAGCAGGGAAACCTTGCAACGGCAACGGCCAATGTCCTGCCGCTTGCCGGCGGCGGAGACCCAATCAAGAAGGCCGAGGCGCTGAAGGATAATACATACTCGATTCAGAAGGGGGACGGCACGGCGCAGGTGTTCGATCTCCCGCCGGAGTATTCCAGCTGGTATGTCGGGACCAGTTATATGGACGGGACGCAGCAGGCAGTACACGTGGAACTGATGGATGAGGATCCGCAGCAGATGACGATGGGCTGGTTTAACGGAGAAATCCCCCCGGCGGTTGCAAATAAACTCACCACCATCACCAAGGAGTTTTACGACAAGTACCCCTGGGCGGCCGCCAAGATGGGCACATTCAGGCTTGGCCAGGATAAAACTCTGGACTGCCACATGGGCCAGGGCGGCAACGTTAAACTGGACGGCAGCAGTCAGTTCTGGCTCAAGGAGAAGACAAAGGCATATTCAGGAGAATACCAGTTCCTGTTCGTATTTGTATTCGCAAATCAGGTTTACGACCCGGAGACCGATTCATATGTTTCTGACGGTGACGAATACACTATCTGCGGCAACGCCACTTTGACAGAACTGGTGGCCGACCTGTCCTATTTCAGCCTGAACTATGACAGGTACTGGGCTGTCCCGGGCCAGAGCGTCACAATTACGGCAAACTGGACCCCCGGCGCCACGTTCGACTGGAGCAAGGTGAAGCTGGATAGCCAGAGCTGCAACGGCCGTTCCGGAGAGTGGTTCACCTGGGATTCATCGACCCAGAAGTTGTATGCCAAGGCATCGGCCGACAACAAACAGGTCTCGCTTTCTTTCAGCTACGCCGGCACGGATATGACAAACAATATCACCCTCTACAACGGTCCCGGCTACTCATCGTTCTCCCTTTCTATGGAAAACAGTTCCGCCGATTTTGCCCTGGTGGAGAACGATCCCGCCTACGGATGGTCCAGCGACACCGTCTGGCTTACTGCCGACGAATGGGCGCCTGCGGGCGGTTCTTTCACCGGCTACGGCATAGAGATTGACCCGGCAACGGAATACTATAACAAGCTGGATTATAACCCTTACGGTCTGTACGTCAACTTCAAGAAAGGCATCCCTGTGGGAGATTTCAACCTCATTTTCCGAAGCGTGGCGGATCACAGCGCCAAGTTCACTATACCCGTGAAGGTTGTAGAGCACAAGGCCATTTCCTTCCAGATTACTTATAAGCACAGTAATGGCGTGTTTGAACCCTGGACCAGTGGCGGAGAAAACGGCGTGTGCAAT
>JAEEUZ010000125.1 GCA_016290725.1 Bacteroidales bacterium
GGTTGGGGGGCACACGTGCAATGTGTAACGGCAGATGTGGCCTGGGCGGCCCTGGAAGGAAGGAGGGCCGTGACACATGCAATGTGTAATGAGGTCTACGTGGCTCTGGATGGGGGGTACACGTGCAATGTGTAACGGCGGATGTGACCTGGACGGCCCTGGAAGGCAGGTGGGCCGTGACACATGCAATGTGTAGTGAGGCCTACGTGGCGGAAGGGTGGGGAAGACACGTGCTAAGACACGTGCAATGTGTAGCGTATTATTAAGGAAGAGAGGTTCGGGGAGGGATGGTGAAAGTGAGGAAAAATGATTATATTTGCGGATAGACCAAAACCAAGAACCAATATGAAAACAAAAATCCAGGAGAAATTCAAGACTTTGTTCGGCCAGGACGGTGTGTTCTATGCATCGGCGGGGCGTATAAACCTGATTGGCGAACATACCGATTATAATGGCGGATACGTGTTCCCGGGCGCTATCGACTGCGGAATCATGGCGGAAATCAAGCTAAACGGGACGCAGAAGGTGAAGGCCTTCTCGATGGACTACGACGAGTTTGTGGAGTTCGGCCTGGGCGAGGAAGACAAGCCGGAGCAGCAGTGGGCCAGGTACATCTTCGGTGTGTGCCGGGAAACCATCAAGCGAGGCGGCAAGGTGGAGGGTTTCAACACCGTGTTTGCCGGCGATGTACCCCTGGGGGCGGGCCTCAGCTCAAGCGCAGCCCTGGAGAGCACCTTCGCTTTCGCTCTGAACGATATCTTCAAGAACAATATCGACAAGTTCG
Source organism: Bacteroidales bacterium (assembly GCA_016290725.1). GTDB lineage: Bacteria > Bacteroidota > Bacteroidia > Bacteroidales > UBA932 > Cryptobacteroides. Next base: position 785 of record JAEEUZ010000125.1, read on the forward strand.
AGCTCGCGAAGATCGGCCAGAGCACGGAGCATAACTACGCAGGCGTGAAGTGCGGCATCATGGACCAGTTCGCGTCCATCTTCGGTAAGAAGGGCTCGCTCATCCGTCTCAACTGCAAAACCCTGGAATACAAATACTTCCCCTTCAATCCGGAAGGCTACAAGCTGGTTCTCATAGACTCTTGCGTAAAGCACGAGTTGGCATCCAGCGCATACAACAAGCGCCGCGCTTCCTGCGAAAACGCGGCAGCGGCTATCCGCAAGAACCATCCGGAGGTGGAATTCCTCAGCGACGCAAAACGCGTATGGCTGGACGAAGTGCGCGAAGATATCCCGGAGGAAGACTTCCTTCGCGCGGAATACGTCATCGGCGAGGTTCAGAGGGTTCTTGATGTTTGCGACGCCCTTGAGCGCGGCGACTATGAGACCGTGGGCGAAATGATGTATCAGACGCACTTCGGCATGAGCCGCCTGTACGAAGTGTCCTGCGAAGAGCTGGACTTCCTTAACAAACTCGCCCGCAAGATGGACGTGACGGGTTCCCGCGTGATGGGCGGCGGTTTCGGCGGCTGCACCATCAACCTGGTGAAGGAAGAACTCTACGAGCCGTTCGTGAAAGCGGCCAAAGAGCAGTTCGAGGCCAAATTCGGCCACGCTCCCAAGGTGTATGATGTTGTAATCAGCGATGGTGCACGTAAACTTTAAAAAACTCATTATGGCGGCAATCACTGCCGCCATAACTGTAACTGCTGCCCACGCCCAGTTCGCCACGCTCGGAAGCGAGCGCGGAACCATTCAGTGGCAGTATATCGACACTCCGGACTACAGGATAATCTACCCGGTTGGGCTGGATTCCCTGGCAATCCGCTACGGCACGCTCCTGCAGCAGTACCGTTACGACGTGGGGCGCACCGTGGGGTTCCTTCCCAATCAGTTCTTCTCCAGCCCCATGCCGGTTGTGATGCACCCCTTCACCGGGGAATCCAACGGCGCGGTTGTGGGCGCTCCCCACAGGATGGAGCTGTACACACTGCCGGATTCATACGGGCTGCTGGCCCCAATTCCCTGGGAGCTGAATCTTGCCATTCACGAAAACCGTCATGTCGCCCAGCAGCAGGTGGGCTACAGCGGCTTCTGGAACTGGCTGTACACCCCGTTCGGGGAGATCGGGCCCACCCTTGTGGAAAGCCTTTATGCCAGCGCCTCCATACTTGAGGGCGACGCCGTAGTTGCGGAAACGGCCCTCACGGAATCCGGCCGAGGCAGAACCGCGGATTTCATGGCCTATTACCGCATGGCCTTCGATAACGGAGACATCCGCAACTGGTATCGCTGGCGCTGGGGTTCCCTGAATAAATACACCCCGGACCACTATGCCCTGGGCTATCTCACCACCGCAGGTGTGAGAACAGCCTATGACGCGCCACTTTTCACGGCGTATTATATGAACAGGGTGGCCCGCCCGTTCAAGGGCATGAATGCCCTGCAGGCCACCACAAAGTCGTTCTCTGGCAAATCCTTCAACAAAACCTGGCCGGAGCTCGTTGCAGCCTTCCAGGAAGAATGGAAAAAGGATGATGAGGTTCGCGGTCCCTTCCAGAACCTGGACATCCTCACACCGGAAAAGCGCGGCTATACCACATACCGGGGCGCTGTGGCGATTAACAACAATCACCGCATCTTGGCCGTGAGGGTTGGCCTGAACAGGGATCCGGAGCTTGTGGAAATCGGCAGTCATGGCATCAAGGCTTTGAGGCCGTTCTCCTCCGACAGCCGCCTGGCGTGGTCGGAGCACGCAAAATGCATCTTCTGGTCGGAAGAGATTCCGGACGCCAGATGGGACATGGAGCAGGATTCCCGTATCCGGATGATGAACGTGATCACAAAGAAGGTCACCAGTTTCACAAAGGGAGGCCGATATACCAACCCGGCCGTTTCCCCGGACGGCAAATACCTGGCGGCGATCGAATTCCCCACAAAGGGCGGATGCCGCGCCGTGGTATTTGACATCGACACACAACAGGAAATAAAGAGCATAAGCGCCCCGGACGGCCTCCAGTTCACGGAGCCGGCATTCTGGAACGGCAAGCTCCTTCTTGGCGGTCTCAGCGAAAAGGGCATGGGCCTGTATCTCACGGATTTCTCCACCATCCAGACAGTGATGGCGCCCACTCACGCCAAGGTTCGCAATTTCAACACCCGCTCGGACGGGGTGTATCTCTCCAGCGACCGCAACGGCACCAACGAAATCTACTGCTTCAACCCGGACACGCGCAAGCTCGTGCGAAAGACCAACACGAAATACGGCGCCACGGAGCCCTTCTTCCTGGGTGAAGAAATGTATTTCGCGGCCCTCCAGCCCCACGGGCGCCTTCTTTCCAAGGCCGATGAGAACATCTCAGTTGCGGTGGATCCGAAACAGGTGCACACCTATGCCATTGCCGATGAACTCTCTCTCCAGGAAGACACCCTTCGCAGCGTAATCACAACCACGAAGCCGGAGCATCCCGTGTCGATATCGGCCCCCCAGTCATACAACAAACTTGGCCATCTTATCCACATCCACTCCTGGATGCCGCTGTATTACAACACGGACTATTTCAACGCGTCGTACTCGGAATATACTTTCCAAAGGATGGCGCTTGGCGCAACTGCGTTCTATCAGAACCTCACGGGAACGGCGAGCGGCACCATCGGCCTTAGCGTACATGCCAATCCCGCCAAGGAAGGAAAGATTTCCGCAGGTTTGCACGGAAGGCTGCATTATACGGGCCTGTATCCGGTGTTCGACTTTGCCGTGGACATTGGCGACCGCCCGTCGGCAATCCTCCAGCACTGGTATGACGTAGACCGCGACAGCCTCTTCCTTAAGACGCTCTTCGATCAGGATACTCGCATCAAACGCCCCAAAACGTACTTCGGCGGAAAGGTAACGGTGTCGCTGCCCCTCAACTTCACAAGAGGCGGCTGGAACACGTCGGTGAGGCCTTCGCTGAGTCTCACGTCTTCGACGGACCTGCTTTATTTCCCGGCGAAGAAAGTCTACTACGATCCGGAAACGGACAGCTATAACGAAACGGCCGACAACTACCTCTCCGGAGTGGCGAGCAGCTTCGTCGCGGAGGCAAGGATAAGTGCGGCCACGCAGGTTTCGATGGCGCCGTCCCAGGTGATGCCAAGGCTTGGCGTGGGGGTGGACCTCAGCGTGAAAGACAACCTGATGAGCACCGTATGGTACGGGAACCTCTACGGATATCTTCCCGGCCTGTTCAGGCCACAGGGGCTTAAAATCGGCCTCCAGGCACAGTACAGCCCGATGGACCTGATGACGGCCAACACCTATTGGACCGGCCTTGCGGAGGATCTTTCTCCCCGCGGACTCAGCGAAGACGGAGTTGGGGTTCTGATGAACAGGATCTGCCCGGAGCAGTACACCCTGTCGCTGGACTATGCGATTCCGGCACTGTCCATCGAAACGCATATCACTCCTTATGTGTATATCCGCAACTTCGAATTCGTGCCGTTCCTGGATCTCACCAGGGTGAAGTTCATCAATAATCCGAATCTTCCCACGGAAGCAATGACGCTTTACAGCGCGGGCATGGACATCAACGTACATTTCACGAAGCTGCTGATGCTGTCGGGTTCGCTGAAAATCGGCCTCAGAGCCGCATACAACGGGGGAGACGGATATGAGTTCTTTGCCGATGCCCTTGGCCTTGAAAGGCCTTTCTACATCGGCCCGGTGCTTAATGTTGGATTCTAGGGGATGGATGCGGAGTGCAGAAACTGCGGCTATAAGCGCAGCGTAGAGGAGGTTCACGGTATAAACGTGGCGGAAAATCCGGAGCTGAAGGCCCGGGTCCGCGACGGCTCCCTCTTCGTGTGGGAGTGCCCCTGCTGCGGCCAGCGCAATCTTTTGCGCTTCCAGACTCTGTATCACGACCCCGCACGAAAACTGATGATATGGCTCCTGCCGGACGGCAGCACACCCCCCGCGGCCGTTTCAGAGGCCGTGAAGGGACTCCCCGGGTATACGCTCCGGCGCGTGACGGAGCCCGGTGCCCTGGTGGAGAAGGTGAACATCTTCGAAGCGGGCCTGGACGACGCCGTGATGGAGCTCTGCAAGTACGTAACCGCGATGGAAATGGCGCAGAAAGCCCCGTCGGCCGCGGATGCTCAGTTCCGTTTCGTGAGGATGGAGGGGGCCGATAACGACCTGGTGCTGGCTTTCCCCTTTAACGGCAGCATGCAGGCCGTGAACATCGGCTTTAACGTATATGAAGACGCAAGGGCCATCCTTGCGAGAAACCCCGGGGCGGCTCCGTCGGAGGGCTTTGCCACGGTGGATAGAGATTGGGTAAACAATTTTTTCAGATAAGATATGACACAGGAAGTAGCTGCAACAATCGATCAGATTGATGTAACGATGAATGCCGGAGGCATGAACACGATCAACATCGTGCTGGCCTTCGTGATGTTTGGAGTGGCGCTTGGAATCAAGCCAAAGATGTTCGTGGAAGTGTTCAAAAAGCCCAAATCGGCCCTTCTGGGAATGCTTTGCCAGCTGGTGCTGCTGCCGGCGATGACATTCCTCCTGGCCCTTGTGATGGGCAGCTGGATTTCGCCGATGATGGGACTGGGCATGATCCTGGTGGCATCCTGCCCCGGAGGAAACATCTCCAATTTCATGTCGTCGCTGGGCAAGGCCAATATCGAGCTTTCTGTGAGCCTCACGGCCATTTCCACGGCACTGGCGGTGCTCCTTACCCCGTTCAACTTCTGGCTTTGGGGCAATCTGTACCTGCACACCGCTGCAGTTGCAGCGGAGGTTCCCACGCTGGTGATACCGCTTTGGGATGTGTTCAAGACAATCTTCATCCTGCTGGGTATTCCCCTCACGCTGGGTATCCTCACTTCGCAGTATCTGCCCAAGGTGGCAAACGCCTTGAAGAAGCCCCTGCAGTGGATTTCCATCGTGTTCTTCCTGGCCATGGTGGTGCTGGCATTCACCGGCAACATCAAGGCGTTCCTGCAGTGCATCAAGTACATCTTCCTGGTTGTGCTCATCCATAACCTGTTGGCGCTTAGCATCGGCTACGGCGTTGGAACAATAGCCAAAGTGCCGTTCCGCGACCGCCGCACCCTCACCATCGAAACCGGCATTCAGAACAGCGGCCTTGGCCTTGCGCTTATGCTGGGAACCAGCCTCTTCGCTGGCTTCCCGCCTCACGGCGGCATGCTGGTTATCACTGCATGGTGGGGAATCTGGCACATCATTTCAGGTCTTACTGTGGCTACAATCTTCAACCGAAGCAAGAAACAGGGAGATGCCTGAGATTTGGAGGAAAAACGGCCTTTACACTTTTTTGAGGCCTTATGTCGATGCCTGCACGCGTAACAGCTACCGCTGCGCCCGCGTGGAGGGCTCGCTGCCCGAAGATGGCGCCGTTCTCATCGCTCCTAACCACACCAATACGCTTATGGATGCGCTGGTGGTTCTGCGGAGCAGGCGTGACCGCACCGTTTTCGGCGCGCGGGCGGATATCTTCCGTAAGCCCAAGGTGGCGGCCATCCTCCGTTTCCTCCGAATCGTCCCCATCGCCCGCAGCCGTGACACCAAGGAAGAGGTGGCCCGCAACCGCGATATCCTTCTGGAGATAGACGACGTGCTCGCCAACGGCGTGCCCTTTTGCCTCTTTGCGGAAGGCACCCATCGGCCTAAACATTCCCTTCTGCCTATCCGAAAGGGCATTGCGCGCATTGCCATGGACTCCGCCTCCAAGCGCCAGACATACATCGTCCCGGCCGGAATAGAATACAGCGACTGGTTCCATTACAGGGGCACGTCCAGGCTTCGTTACGGAGAGCCCATCGACGTGAACGCGCTCCTGAAAGCCAACGAGGGCCTCTGCGACAGGGATTTGTACGCTAAAATCCAGCAGGAACTGCACGACCGCCTGTCGAAGCTCATCCTCTATTTCCCGGACGATGAAAACTACGACGCGGCCTTCGCCGCATGGCAGGCCTCCCAGCCCCATCGCCCCCGCTGGCCCCGCCTGCTGCTGGCCGCTCTGACGCTCCCTCTGTTTATTCTTAGCGCCATTCTAAGCCTCCCTCTATGGGCTACGGCGGAGAGCCTCTGCAAAAAGATCAAGGACAAAGCCTTCTGCAACACCGCCCGCTACGGCGCTAAACTCGTCGGCACCCCCATAATCCTTCTGCTTTGGGGCCTT
>JAEEUZ010000011.1 GCA_016290725.1 Bacteroidales bacterium
ATCTGGAGGTTTTAGTGTCAAGCGATTATTCCACTGTACAGTTTATTAACTTGAACACTTTTTCTCATAAGGGCTGGCTCATTACAGCAAAACGGAAGAATAGCCCGGACAATCCCGGTTCTCCTACTCAGATGTGGTAGTTTTTCATTTAATCAGGAGATGGATAACAAGATTCCTCTGGAAAAGATCAAAGGGTGTTTGTATGGAGGCGCTCTTGGAGATGCGCTGGGATATCCCGTGGAGTTTTTGGACAGGGATTCAATAATGCAGCATTATGGCCCCGGCGGAATCAGGAACCTTGTCGTGGACAAAGAAACGGGAAAGGCTATCGTGTCGGACGATACTCAGATGACACTTTTCTCGGCGGTTGGGCTCATGTATGTGGATACCAGATACTGCACATACGGGGCTTTGTCCGAGCCTTATCATTATATCCAGAATGTTTATGGCTATTGGTACAGGACTCAGGACCCGGCGGCCGATATCGATAATTCGCCTGGGGCATGGATCTTTTACGACAAGCGGCTTCATCACAGGCGTGCCCCCGGTACAACTTGTATGGAAGCTCTTCGGCATTATATCGCCCATGATCATTCCTATAAGAATGACAGCAAGGGTTGCGGAGGAATAATGCGAGTGGCTCCTTTTGCCATATACAATGGCTTTCACGGCAAGCTTAAAGATGAACGGTTTGCATCAATTGCCGGAGATTGTGCACGCACAACGCATCATAATCCTATGGGCTATATCCCGGCGGCATATCTGGTGCTGCTGCTTAGAAAACTGGTGAGGTATGATGCCAATGCCGTTCCTTCCAGCTTTTTGCAAAGGTTGTTTAAGATCCGGAAGAAATGGTTTATCATTGATTCTTCCAGGGAGGCGTTGACCCCGCTTGATAGTATGTATGGGAAAGAGTTTCCCGATGCAGTGGTTGCAATTAAAGCCCTGGTGGACAAAGTGATAAGCCTTGCTAATACCGCAGATTTGCCTTGTGCCGATGCAATCTCCCAGTTAGGGGAGGGATGGATAGCGGAGGAGACTCTTGCGATTGCCCTGTACTGCGCAATGGAGTATGCGGACTCTTCAATCGACTCGGTGGAGCGCGCTCTTATCGCGGCGGTGAACCATTCTGGAGACAGCGATTCCACAGGCTCCGTATGCGGCCAGATCATGGGTGCGCTGCTTGGCTATGAAGCGCTGCCGAAGAAGTGGATTTCCAAACTTGAAATGACAGATCTCCTTGACGAGATTGCCGATGACCTGTACAGCGGTTGCCAGCTACACGAGCAGTATCTCGATCCGAACCCGCCTACTCCCCAGGATGAAGCGTGGATTAGGAAGTATATTCACTGCAAGCCCAGCCACATTACTAAGTGCAACTGGGATTTCATGCCGCAGTCGGTGAAGTCTGCAGGAAAATATTTTTCCGGGAGAAGACCACTGTGCCTGCGCAGAAATATTGAAGCACCGTCATGGTTTGATTCAATAGTTTTTTCCGCTTTGATCAAAGAATGTCAGCAAGGCATAGTCCAGGCCGCCTGTAGTGGATTGGACGCGGATTATTGGTTGCCGCAGTTCAATAGCCGTAGCGTGTCTTTGAAGTTGGATGAGGTTTTGAATTCGGTTAATGCTGGGCGTATAACCATCTTTTGCATAACAGGAGAACGTTGTCACGTGGAGCATAACATTGCTCTTGGAACCCTTGAGATGCAAAGCAGCGGGATCCGTTATAAGGGTAGCTTCATGCATAAAGGGATGGATGTATTGTCTCTCGATGCAGACGTGTCGTGGGAAAAACAGTCAGTAGATGTGCCCGACACTCAGTCTGCCGGTTTTGAATGGTCTTCGGAGGGAGGTGTCGTCCCAGTCCATTCCGTTCCCGTCCCCTTTTGGGGAAGCCGTGTGGTGCTTACGTTTGAGGTTTCAGGAGAGTTCGAGTTGTATATGTTCTTTGTGAAAGAAGGAGAGACAAGCCTCCACTTACTGTTCTCCAAAGACTTTTCCTGCAAGTAGAGCATCATGTCCGATGCATGAAATTTCATTTTTATTTGCATTGTAACTAAATTATAGTTACATTTGCATATGGGGACGAAAGAGAAACTTATTGAACGCCTTAAAGGCCTGCCGAAGGACTTCACATTTGATGAAGCGGCGAGGTTACTGCACCTGTTTGGATATGTTAAGTCCAATAAGGGAAAAACCTCTGGCTCAAGGGTTCTCTTCTTTAAATCAGGGAAGATTCCAATGTTTCTACATAGGCCTCATCCGCAGAAAGAAATGAAGAGTTATGCTGTTAAGCAATTATTGCTGGAGTTAATTGAAAACGGAGAAATAGAGAAATGAACACATTAAAGTATAAAGGTTATATCGGCTCAGTTGCGTACAGTGAGCCGGATAAGGTTTTCTTTGGGAAAATTGAAGGAATCGACGGCTTGGTCAATTATGAGGGAGAGTCGGTGGCTGAACTTACAGCCGCTTTCCACGAAGCTGTTGATGATTACCTTATTTTTTGCGAAGAGCACGATGTTAAGCCAGAGAAGAGTTACACGGGCACATTCAACGTGCGTATCGCTCCAATGACGCACCGGGCAATTGCAAATCGTGCCGCTGAAGCCGGCATCTCAATTAATGCTTATGTGAAAAAGATCCTTTCGGAAGCCGTAAAACAATCCTCTTCCGAAGGTTATGGCTTCCTTGGTTATGATTCACATGCTCCGGAGCCTGCCATGCTCATGGAGCCGGATTCTGCATTTCATTACGGTTCTCATTCCACCCTGCATTTCCGAATTCCGGACAAGGATATTGCCCTTGCACGCGAAATTGCTTCCCGCATGGGGTGGGAAGAGCAATAAACAAATGTCTGGAGCCTGTTATTCCGGAAGGAGACCGCGGCCGGGGAGGTCGCTAAGGACGTCGGCCATGAGGAACATGTTGGAGGCGACGGGGTAGATGCGCTCGTCCTGGAAATGCTCTTTTAGGGAGTACCAGGTGGCGGTGGACTCTTCGATGTTGTCGCAGAAGCCTATTCCGGGGAAGCGCTCCGCGAGGTTGCTGCGGAAGATGGCGGTATAGTGCTCGCACAGGCCTTCCACTTCGCCCTCGAGGGCTTTGTCGGCCTCCTGCTCGCGGATGCGGGCGTAAATCTCCGTGAACTCGCGGTATACGTCGTTCTGGTTGATGGTGGTGTAGCCGTCAACATCCTCATTAAGCAGCCAGCAGTGGCTCACTTCGTCCGGATCTGCCTGGATTGCAAGGTCGTTCAGCTTGGTGAACTTTACGCCGGAGAAGGTGAGAGCGCCGCCGTCGACCGAGAACTTTATCTTGGTGAAATCTATGCCGATGGAGGCCTTGATGTAGTACTTGCCGATATAAAGGACCTTCTTCATCCCGGGATGGGCAAGGTCGTCCATCCATTTGGAGAGGCGGTCGAACACGCCTTTCTTGTCCGATAACTTGTACACCGGATCCGCCATGAACCTTTCCAGGGGCTCTTCCTTGACGATGTAGCCGGTTTTGTCGAAGGTCATGGTTTCCACCTTGAAGGTGAAGTTCACGGCGGTGGGAACGCTGGATGTCTGGGCCCAGGTGTCCAGGCGGCTTTCCAGCTCGCGGTTGCGGTTTTCCAGGGCCGTGACCTTATCCCGGAGTTCCTGCTCTTCGCGCTCTTTCTCGACGAGCTCCTTCGCCTTGTCGTTGAAGCCTTTCTGGATGAGGGAATTGATAGGCCTCACCGCTACCAGCATGAGCAGCACGGTTACCACGTTGGAAAGGACGATTGCCAGAGGGGCCGCTACCTTGGGGAAGAAGAGGAAGGCGCCCACGTTGGCGGCTATAAGGAGTGCACAAAGCGCGGTGAGTGCGTAGCTGGTTGCCAGTTTGCTTTTGTCCAGGGCCGATTTGACCGACCTTCTTATGAAAAGACCCATAATCGTGCAAGATATTTTTACAAAAATAGTAATTCCGTTAAAAAATTCATATATTTGTGAGTGAACGATCAGGCACAAACCTTTAAAACTTAAACTATATGGTCGAAAAATTCAAAAAGTACTATCTTGGCGTATTCCAGAACTACTTTAACTTCAAAGGTCGCGCCGGCCTGGCAGAGTACTGGTACTTTGTCCTGTTCAACTTCATCATTTGCGTGATCCTTGGCATTATCGACAATATCGTCGGCGCCAAGAGCATCATTGTTTACGTTTATTCACTCGCAGTGCTCATCCCCGGCCTCGGCCTCACCGTTCGTCGTCTTCACGACATCGGCAAGAGCGGCTGGATGATCCTGGTGAGCCTTATCCCTCTGGTGGGTGCAATTTGGCTGATCGTCCTCCTGGCAAAGAAGGGAGATCCCAAGGACAACGAGTTCGGCCCCGCAGAGGTTGCCGCACCCGCTCCCGCAGAGAAACCCGCAGAATAACATCTTTCCTGTATGCCGGAAATTAAAAAGGAACAAATCTTAATCCGTATTACCGGCAGGGACAGGCAGGGGCTCACAGCCTCTATAATGGAAATATTGGCCCGGTTCGATGCCCAGATTTTGGACATCGGCCAGGCCGATATCCATAGTAGCCTGTCGCTGGGAATACTTGTGCGGATAGACGAAACCCTGTCGGGCCCCATGATGAAGGAACTCCTGTTCAAAACCACTGAACTCGGGGTGAACATCGGCTTTGAGCCAATCGGAGACGATTCCTATGAGCAGTGGGCACAGCGTCAGGGCAAGAACCGTTATATCCTCACGGTAATAGGGCGCAGCCTGTCGGCACAGCAGATTCACAAGGCCTCGGAAGTGGTGGCGCGCCAGGAGCTTAACATAGACTCCATCAAGCGTCTCACCGGCCGCCTTAGCATCATGCATCCGGAGCGTAACGTGCGCTCATGCATAGAGTTCTCGCTTCGCGGCACGCCCGTGGACAAAGAGGCCATGCAGAGGGACCTTATGCGCCTTTCGCGGGAAACGGGCATGGACTTCTCCTTCCAGAAGGACGACATGTACCGCCGCATGCGCCGCCTCATCTGCTTCGACATGGACTCCACCCTCATCCAGGCGGAATGCATAGACGAACTGGCCAAACGGGCCGGAGTGGGCGACCAGGTGGCAGCGATAACGGAAAGCGCCATGCGCGGGGAAATAGACTTCAAGGAGAGTTTCACCCGCCGCGTTGCCCTGCTCAAGGGCCTTCCCGTTTCCGTAATGCAGGAGATTGCGGAGAATTTGCCCATCACCGAGGGCACGGACCGTCTGATGAGCGTTCTGAAAACCTGCGGCTACAAGATAGCCATCCTTTCCGGCGGATTCACCTATTTCGGCGAGTATCTCCAGCGCCGATACGGCATCGACTACATGTATGCCAATGAACTGGAGGTGGGCGAAGACGGCCTTCTTACGGGCCGATATGTGGGCGAAGTGGTGGACGGCCGCCGGAAGGCGGACCTTCTGAAACTCATCGCCCAGACAGAGAAAGTTAACCTTGCCCAGACAATCGCGGTGGGGGACGGTGCGAACGACCTTCCCATGCTGCTGGAAGCCGGCCTGGGCATTGCATTCCACGCCAAACCCAGGGTGCAGAAGACGGCTAAGCAGTCGCTGAGCACCGTTGGCCTGGACGGAGTGCTGTATTTCCTTGGCTTCAAGGACAGCCATCTTGGCGAGCAGGGGAGGATGGACAATGCGTAAGCTGCTTCTCCCGCTGGCGGCGCTCCTTGTATGCGCCTGCGATTTCGTGATTTCCACCCCTGCCGGGATGGAGATCCCTGCCCCCGGCATCACCGATAATGTGGTGGTGTACGACGGGTACACATCGGCCTACAATACTTCAACCCTAATTCCCAACTGGGTGGCCTACGAGCTCACGGAGGAGGAAACCCACGGCGAAGTGGACCGCGAAGACAAGATGTTCTCCATGGACTCGAATTTCAGCGGCCGCCAGGCACGCCGGGAATGGGCGCGGGAGTACGGCAAGGTATGGGTCGTGAGCGGCCCCGTCATCGGCTCCAATAAATACGGCACGATAGGGGAGGACCGTGTTGTGGTTCCTGACGCTTTCTTCAAGGCTGTGATGGTTGTAAGCGGAAGCCTTTATTCGGCCATCGGCTTTGTGATGGGCAATGACTCGGAGCGTTACTATCTTGCAGACTGCTCGATGAGCATCAACGACCTGGAAGCTCTCACCGGCATCGACTTTTTCCCCGCTCTTCCGGACGACATCGAGGATTTGGTGGAATCGGACTACGACCTCTCCGTCTGGAGCATAAAGCAAAAATAAAGGACAGGCTCTTGAGCTTGTCCTTTATTATTACCTTTTCGCCGTAAGGGATTATTTCTTGCGGCTCTTGTATCTCTGATAGAACATATCCACGCGGCCGGCGGTATCAACGAGCTTCACCTTACCAGTGTAGAACGGGTGGGAAGTGTTGGAAATTTCCAGCTTCACGAGGGGGTATTCAACGCCTTCCACGGTGAGCGTTTCCTTGGTGGGAGCGCAGCTGCGGGTGATGAAAACCGTTTCGTTGGACATATCCTTGAAAGCTACAAGACGGTAGTTTTCGGGATGAATTCCTTTTTTCATTACACTTTCAATTAATTGTTAACAATTTTTGCGGCCGCAAATATAGGAATTCCCCGCAAATAATCCAAATCTTTTATACAATAATCTTTATCCTGAAGCCGCGGGTGGTGAGTTCTTCCACTATTTCGCGGCTTAGTCCCTTCACTGCGGCCAGGGCGGCACTTCCGGAAGGCACTCCCGCAAGGGGCGATGAACTGTATCCTTCCAGCATGAAATCCAGCGTGGTTTCGTCGTTGATTCCCGCGTGGCTGAGCCTCACCGTGAGCGGATAATGGCCTTCCAGTACATCCCGGCACATCTTTTCCGCTATCTGCACCACTGCATCGGCCTTGGCCGCCACATCGTATTTCACGCAGAATGCCTTCATCTGGGAGTACATTCCGTAGAAATCGAAGTCTTCAGCTCCGGCAATGTCGAAGACAAGTTTGTTTATCTGCTGCACGAAGGCCTTTGTGGCGCTTCGCTGCGGATGCAGAAATATCTGCTCCGGAGAGCCGTCTTCCCAGATTACACCCTCGTTCATGAAGAATATCCGGGTGGAGACGTCGCGCGCAAACTTCATTTCGTGCGTTACGATGAGCATTGTCATGCCCTGCTGCGCCAGCTGCCGGATTACGCTCAGGACCTCTCCGGTCATAGAGGGGTCAAGGGCCGATGTGGGCTCGTCGAACAGGATTACCTCCGGCCGCATGGCAAGGCATCGGGCGATCGCCACGCGCTGCTTCTGCCCGCCGGAGAGGCTGTCCGGGTAGACATCGGCCTTGCCGGCAAGACCTACTGTGCGGAGGAGTTCCAGGGACTGGGCGTCGGCATCGGCCTTGGACATTCCAAGGAGTTTTACCGGAGCGAGGCTGATGTTTTCCAGCACGGTCATGTGGGGGAAGAGGTTGAAGCTCTGGAACACCATGCCCATTTTCTGCCGGAGAAGATGGGCCGGATAGCCTTTGCGGAGGATGTTTTCCCCGTCGATGATGATTTCCCCGCTTGTTGGCCTGTCCAGCAGGTTCAGGGCCCTCAGGAAAGTGCTCTTGCCGGTTCCGGACGGGCCGATGATGCTGATGATTTCCCCTTTGCCGATTTCGCAGTTCACGTCTTTTAGAACCTGCAGGGAGGAGCCGTCGGGGTTATGGTATGTCTTGCTGAGATGTCTGACGGAGATCATAGGCTGCGGTTTTTACCAGCGGCAAGGTTCAGAGCGAGGCCGATGAGCCATGCCAGGAGGAAGTAGATGACTGTGACGATAAGTAGCGGCAGGAGGGCGTCGAAGGTGCGGCTGCGGATGATGTCGCCCGCGCGGGTGAGGTCCTGGATGGCCAGATAGCCCACAATGGACGTGGCTTTGAGGAGCTCGATGCACTGCCGTTTGTAGAAGGGAAGGCCGTAACGCACCGCCTGGGGAAGCACCACGGTGAAGAAAGCCTGCGCTTTAGTGAAGCCCAGCGCAAGGGATGCTTCAGTTTGTGCGTGTGGAACGGATGCGAGGGAATTGGAGAATACCTCTCCCGAGGCCGCCGCAAAGTAGATGGAGAAGGCGACGATGGCGATGGCCGTTGCACCAAGGCCGGTATTCACCAGCACCACGTAGAACATGATGAGGAGGAGCACAAGCATGGGGATACCGGTTACAATCACATTGTAGATGTGCGCGAACTTCTTAAGGCCCCGCTTTCTGCTTCGGGCGCAGGCGCAGATGCCGCAGCCAAGAATTGAGCCCAGCAGGATGGAAAGGAGGGTGATTTTCAGCGTTTCCCAAAGGCCGCCGGTTATGTATTTCCAGCGCTGCTCAACGATGAGGCTTCTGCGGAACGATTCCTTGATTCCGGTCCAGATGCCGGCTTTGGCGCTGACTGCGTCCGGGTCCTTGACGAAGTATGCGGGTTTGTAATAATAATAGGGTAAGGAGAAAGCCGTGGTTTCTTCCCTTTCCGGGGTTATGAAGAGGCAGCCTGTGAGGATGTCCGACATGCCTCCGAAGAGGGAGAACATGTACGATGCGGCGTCGTAGTACTTGAATTCCACGGGGCGGTTAAGGCGCTGCCCAAGGCGGTACATGAGCTCGCATTCAAGGCCGTACCACGTATCGCCCACCATAAAGGATATCGGGGCGATGGAGCAGCCGGTAGTGATCCTCAGAGGCTCTCCCGTGCCGTTATTCAGCGGGGGAGTGAGGGTGGAAGGGTCCACGCCTTCGTCGCTGAGCCATACTGTGCAAAGGCTGTCCAGGGAGCCGTCGGCCTTCATTTCCTCCAGCATGGCGTCGCATTCCGCCCGGAGCTCGATGTCTTCTTTTCGGAAGCCGAAGCCGGCGGGATACTCGTCCTTGCCGTGGAAGGCGATCTTCACGCCCAGCTGTTTGCGGACATCGGCATTGAATACCACTTCGTCGTATACGCAGGCGTCCACTGCCCCGATGGCTACGGAGTTTATGATGTCTGTTTCGGTGTTGAAGCGGACTAGGGTTATGTCGTCCCTTCCGCTGAGTTCCATGTCATAGCAGGAACCGGTGAGGGTGGCGATCCGGAGGCCGGCGATGTCGTCCTCGCTGCGGATTTCCTTCGTGGGGGTTTTGTCCCCGGCGCAGGAAATGGCCAGAGCCGCCAGTGCTGTGAGTAGTATCTTTCTCATAATCGTATGCGAAGATACGATTTTTTTGCTAACTTTCGGCTTGTTATGTCTATTGACCGTCATGCAGGAGTAGTGGGCCGGCCCCGGGTAACAGGGCCGGAGGCGATGGTGGAGGCCGTGCTGGAGCTTGGCATGGTTCCCTTCTTCGAAAACTCCATCAGGGGCTACTCCATCGAGGAAATGACGCCCCCGGAGTTCTGGTTCGAGGGCGATGAACTTGGCCCATGGGACTGGAAGATTGCCTGCGTGCAGAGCGGTGAGATCGCCTACGGGAAGTTCTTGTGGGGCGGCAAGGCGGCATTTGCCACCGTGGAGTTCTACCGCGAACTCATGAACTACCGCCGCTCGCTCCCGAAGTATCAGCCGGATGAGGCCGGCAGCCGCATTATGGATTACGTGGGGGAGAACGGCTCCATTACCATCCGCGAGGTGCGCGGCCTGCTAGGGGTTAAGAAGAGTGCGGCTGATGCCGCCATCGCCCGCCTGGAAAACCAAACCCGCCTTGTGATTGGCGACATGCAGCGCGTCTACCGCGGCCCGGACCTCCACTACAACGGTTGGCAAACAGCCTCCTTCTGCCGCCCGGAGGATTTGTTCGACGAGATCCCTCCGCGCGCTCCGCTTGGTCGGGATGACAGGAAGGGCGTGCCTGGTCGGGATGACAGGAAGGGCGTGCCCGCCCCGTTCCTTGTCATTTCGAGCGAAGGCGAAGCCGGAGTCGAGAAATCTCCGGCGGAATCCCTCGCGTTTCTCAAGGCGCACGTTCTGCGCCTCGCCCCGCACGCCACCGAGCGGGACATCGCCCATTTGCTGGGCTGAAAATGCTGGTGGACAATTAAAAAAATTTGGAGAATAAAAATTTTTCCGTACCTTTGCACTCCAATCCGCTGGGTTCGTATAACGGTTAGTACTCGAGATTCTCAATCTCGCAATAGGAGTTCGATTCTCCTACCCAGTACCAAAAACGCCATTCCGCAATAGCAGAGTGGCGTTTTTATGTATTAACAGTATAGAATCAGTTCTTCCCTATGGATAGTGATACCCAGCCCCCCGGAAGATGCTGTCTGCCACGCACAAGGCCCTTTGATGTAAAATCATAGCCTCCAAAACCGAAGATAAGAGACTGGATGGCACCGCCGGCTCCCGTAAGAAAATATGGATTCTTCCCGCCTTCGAATTCTGCGATAACGCCGAAAGGCGGTCGGGCATTCGGCCGATATGATTCAGTAAACCAGCGGAGCGCCTCTTCGGTCTTCCCTTCCCTGGCACATATTATACAGTTAATGCACTTGGTCAT
This sequence comes from Bacteroidales bacterium, assembly GCA_016290725.1. Taxonomy (GTDB): domain Bacteria; phylum Bacteroidota; class Bacteroidia; order Bacteroidales; family UBA932; genus Cryptobacteroides. The sequence goes on from JAEEUZ010000011.1 coordinate 10,489, forward strand.
TGCAGGAGTACCTTTAGCCGGCACTTTCTCCTGATAATAAGCCAGGTCGCGTAGAGCCTGAGTTCCGTCGGTCAAGCCGAGCGGCCAATAAAGCAACACAGCGTCAGCCTGCTTGATTGTGGCTCCGTCATAGCTTGCATGTTCACGTGTCACGCCGTTTTCAAATGTCTCGAACACCAGCGACCCTGCTATCTTCTTCCATAGTTTCGGAGGCCTCACTTTCAGGACTTTGGCCGCGGCCAAAGCGAACTCGAGATTGCGGCGTGCAGCACCGTTGGTGTATGCGTCATCATCCACGTAAACCGCCCACTCGTCCGCACCCATAACGCCGCGGATATGGTACTTACCTTCATCGTCCGGCACCACTCTGGAGGTCCAGAATCTGGCTGTCGCCTCAAGTATCGGCCAGCCTGTTTCACGCAGCCAGGCCTTGTCGTGCGTGGCCAGATAATAATGCCACGCTGCAATCGCGACATCGGCGGTCACATGATGCTGGAGAGTTCCGGCAAGAGCAGTGACAGGACATTCTTCAGTTCCGCTGTCGGCGCTCTCCCACGGGAACATCGCACCTTCATAGCCCCACGATGAAGCATTTCTCATTGCCTGGGGAAGGCGTTCAAACCTGTACTGGACCATACTTCTTGCCAAATCAGGATTAAGGACCAGCAACGGCGGGAACATGAAAATCTCCGTATCCCAGAATACGTGGCCGTTGTATCCGAGTCCGCTGAGGCCCATCGGGGATGGAGAAAAAGCCCCACCTGCGCGTGTAAAAGCATACAGGTGATATAACATCGAACGGACCTCCAGCTGTATTTCCGGGTCTCCTTCGATGCGGATATCCCCTTCCCAAATTCTGTCCCAGCTCTCCCTGTGACGGCGAAGGAGTTCATCCCTTCCCTGGACGCAGGCACTTGTAACAATGCGCTCAGCCTGATTGAGGGGATCTGCAACCTGGGCGCTTGAAATCAGCACACCTACAATCTGAAAAGACAGGGTTTCTCCCGCATCGAGCCTGCGTACAAGCCTGGCCACACGCTTTTCACCGCCCGGATATACCGCCGGATCGCCATCGGCAACAAATGCCGATGATGCCACGGACCTTATCTTATCCGTGGGAGACAGCGACCATGTCGTCATCAAATCGATGCGCGTTCCTTCCTTATGATGAAAAGTCAGCGTCCGTGACGTGGTTTCTCCACCGTGTTGGGATGAAGGCAGAGTATGGATGTTGTCGGCACATACATCACAAGGCGTTACGGCAGTTATTTCCACATCCATAAGTGCGGCATGAGGAAGCTGCCTCAACGCACGGTATGCATACCTGACGCGATGGCCGTCATATACAAAACTGCCGCTGAATGTTCCATCGGCCAGGTCCATGCGCTGGACATAATCCTTGCACGCCGCCGCCTCGATCTTGTTGCCGTCAACGGTTATTTCCAATTCCAATGGATTCACCTGCGGAAGGAAATTGGCCACCCCGCCCCTGCCAAAGATGTCGTAGGTGTCGGCAAGGACTACATTTCCGCATTTGAAAGGTTCCCTTGACGAAACAAGACCCAGCGTACCATTTGCGGATGTAATTCCGAAATAAGGTCCGTCCGTGTCTATTTGGGCTTCTATAACCCAGCCGTCACGGGCATCTCCGCCGTACCCGGATACGGACACGGCGGAGACGACCAAATAACACAAAACAAAAGATAAGAAATGTTTCATTCTTATTTCAAACTGAAATCCGCCATTATGGGAAGGTGATCGGACGGATACTGGCCACCGAACTTGTCGTCGATGCACTTATATTTCAATAAGGAAACGGAGCCCTTATAGAAAATGTAATCTCCCCTCTTCGACTGTGTTTCCATGTTGGCATCCGGGTTGAAACCGTTGAATGAGCCGATAGGGCCCTCCCGCACTCCGTCGGCTTCCGCCTGTTGCCAGGAATCCACATATGATTCCCTGAAATAGCGCATGGCCTTTTCTGTAGGAGCTATGGGATTCATATCGCCGACAATGAACGCAGGAAGAGAAGAAGTATTCTGTTTCTTCTCCCTTTCCACAATCAGTTCCGCCGACTTGAGCCTGATTTCTGTGTAGTCCTCCCCTACTTCAAGATGTGTGGAGAAGAAATAGAAACTTTTTCCCGATTCTATTTCCCGGAACAGGCCCCATGCCGCCACTCTGTGTCGTGTCATTCCGCCCCAGCCTTCAGAACCGGAGGGAGTGTCCGGCGTTGGAGACAACCAGAAACGCCCGGTTTCCAGACACTCGTATTTGCTCTTGAGCCAGGCTATTCCGACCGCTTCTCCAGCTGTTCCGTCATCGCGCCCGACAAAGTAGAAATCGTATGTTGGCAACAGCGTCCTGAGCTCACTCTGCTGCACAGAGAGGACTTCCTGAAGGCCCCAGACGCCGAAGCCGTAGCGCTTTACCACCTGGGCGCAGGCATCTTTGCGCGAACTCCACGCCTTGACACCGGTATCGGCTTCCGTAGCAAAACGGATGTTGAACGAAGCGACTCTGATTCCGGTGCCCTCAGGCGGATTGTCATTCCCATTCCCGCCTTCTCCTCCCTTCTGTTTCTCACAGGAAGCAGCAGGGAGAAGAAGAAGAGAAGTAAGGAGCACCAATATGTGAAGTACTCTACGCATTGATTATTGATATTGATACTGATAGCAACCTCGGCCGATTTGGGTATCACCGTTATACAAGCGGTTGTTACCGGCGAGGTCTACCTTGGGAAGATAAGTCCACAAGGCGCTGAGGCCATTGAGAGTACCTCCCGAAATACAATCAGCATCATTCCCTGACAGCGTGTAGTCTCCTCCGGCGAAATCAGTGAAGAAATTGTCGACGACCGTCTTTCTCGTCACGTACTCATAGGCGGCTTTAGCCTTCCACAGGCCATTGGCAGAAGTAGAATTATTCCTAAGGCCACCGGTGGAATTCATATAAATCTGAGTAGCCGAGGCCGCATCTTTCCCACCTGTCCAGTTACCATAAGCAATGCATGCCTGAATTCTGCCTTTTTCCGTATCTGTAGAATAGTTTGTCGCATTATACAAAGCATTCGCATTATCCTGTGTGGCACTAGTATAATTCTTTACGACAGTACAGTTATAAACGCATCCGTAATTAACAAGGATACCTGAACCGGCCCAACCGGTTGCAGTATTCCCTACGACCAACAGATTGTACAGTATAGGGATAGGATTGCTGCTGCCTCTGTTTGTACGGACTCCGCCGCAATTATCACCAGTTGCAATATTATTGGAAATAATGCAGTTGAATATTCTGGGACGCTCCACATTTTCTCCGCTGTAACCGCCCGAATATAAATAGGCACCTCCTGAGCCTTTTGCCTGATTGGAGTCAACGACGCTGTATGACAGGACATAACGCGTAATGATACCGCCGCCGCTTCCGCCCGCGGTATTGTTGTGGAAATAACACTTTGTTGCCGTTGCCCAGTTAAAACCAATCATTCCGCCTCCGTCTCCTGTTGAAGCGTTATTGCAGATTTCGCAACCGTCAAGAATACCGTATGCCATCAGATAAGCCCCGGCAGCCGTAGCTGCCTTTCCATTTTGAATCCTGACATTCTTCCATGTGGTAGCGGTAGTGGCAGTAAAGTTGGCATCCTGGTTCAAGACTCTCTGGCTGGAGCCGCCGTCAAGGATTGTTGTCGGCGCGCCTGCGGTACAGGAAACAAGCGGTTCAAACGTAGAAGTTGCAGTGAAATCAGAGTCCCAGCTGCCGGTTACGTTAATGCCTTCAACCATTGTAAAACCGCCGGTAAAGGTGCCTGCGCCAACATATACGTCGTCAAGTCCAGCTTCCGCGGCATTCAGTGTAGCCTGAAGGTCATCACCGGAACGAACAAGGAGATGACGTGCGGTCAGATCCGCCTTGTCGACAGTTATCGTCTGTTTGACAGAACTGCTGGCAACGGTAAAGGACTTGTTCCCGATAACGTAGATAGCCTTGTCTCCCTTGAAAGAATAAGAAGTGACACTAAGGAGTTGCTGCAAGGTGAATGTGCCGGCCGGGATTCTGGCGTTGTAAACCAAAGTTTTGGTTTCTCCGCCAACTGCCGCATCGCCAAGCACGAAATCCACATCGTTGTAGAATGTATCAGATTTGACGCTACCGATGCTGCGGATATGTGAAGCTACAAAATTCTTGGCATCGGTCATGCTGCGCTCTTCGCTCTTGCCGTCAGTATCGGTAAGGGTAACGGTCAGTTTGTGTGATCCGGGAAGAATGGCTGCGTAGTAGTTTCCGGGAGCAAGCACATCCGTTCCGGGAGCAGTAAGGGTTACGCTGAGAGAACTTCCTGCAGCGGATGCAATCACAGGAGAAGATGCGAAACTCACCGTGCAAGGGCCGCTTAGGGGATTGGTAGAAGTAAGAGTAACCGAGTGCAGTGTGGTCATTTCCGCAGGAACCGTAAAGCGGACCAGAGCGACAAGGTTATTGAACGAGAATGAAGCAGATTCGGCCACAGCTGCTGAAAGCACGGCTCCGTCGGCAAAACCGGGGGCCGACACTGTCTGCTCCGAAGGAAGAGTTGTGCTCACCGTGGTGGACGAAATGCTTGAAGATGCGTTATAAGGATAGACGGCATAGTACTTTCCTGTCGATGAAGGGACGAGCATGCCGGAAAGAGATGTCGATGCGCCTGCGGCATCGGCAGAAAATTCGCAGTTGTTGCCCTCACCGTCAAATACGCTCACCTTGTCGGTAGTTTTCCAGAGAACCTGGGCATTTCCACCCGTCTGCTCGCTGATTTCCGTCTTGGTATCCAGGACGCTTTCGCCGAACACTCCGTTGAAAGTGAAAGGAACAGCCTCTTTTGCCGGTTCCTCGACAGGGTTGTTGTCAGAAGGGGTCTCCGGGGCATTAGGCTCTTTGTTGCAAGCTGTCAGCGCACCCAGCGCAAGGACAGTCAAAAGTAATGTACTGTGTCTCATAAAATATCCTCCTCATCATCATAAAACAGCTGATTGATTACCGCATCGTTTAATTTGGAGCTGGCACAGAACATCTGTTCCAGACCCAGCTCGACGATGGTTGCTTGTGGTTGTTGATACAATTGTTTTTTCATGGTTTATTGATTATTAAAACTAGATAGTTTGTCCATTCTGAGCAGTGTCTGAACTGAATTCAGCAGGCAGTTGATCCATGGCGCGTTCCTCTCACGGGAAGGATATTCGTCCCACGTGGTAGGAATACTTCCCGTACCGGGATCCTGGACCACGGTTATATTGTCGATCAATGCTTTTGCCTTGGCATATGCGAGATCGTCACCTGTTACCAGATACCAGTCCAGCCAGGCGTTGGCCACGACACATGAACTGTTGTCTACAGGAGTCTGATAGTGAAATTGCTCAAAAACGCAGGGCGGGCAAATGTTCCACTTTGCCGCGATGTATTCGTCCCAGTGAACGAACTGGTCTTCGCACAGCCTGATGATGTCACGGGCAATAATACGTTCTTCCCTGGAAACCGTTTCCCTGTGAAGAATCCAGGAAGCGTACGGAGCCGCAGTGCAATTGGTAAGATTGGAATATGGAGCGACAGCTACGGTCACGTCTTCGAACTGGCCTGTCCAGTCGAATGTCTTTACCGGAACGGAGTCCATCCATCTTTCCGCCATGGCGAGCGCTTCCCTAAAGTTCGTATAACCATAATCCCGGTCCAGTCTCTGCCATAAAAGCATCAAAGGTGTCAGCAGCGCCTTTCCGTCCGTATATGGTTCACCGGTAGAGAAATCAACCTTAATCGGATATGAACCGTCAGCCGCCTGAAGTTTGCGATATGTTTCCGCTATTCCCAGCGCGCGAATTCGGTATTGCAGTTCGCCGCTTGCCTCATAAAGGTCGAGGAAAGCGTCTGCAGCGGTAACCGCCTCCATCATCATAGTACGTCCTACATTTTCAGGACGGGATGCGGTAACTTTGTCGCCATAATAAGTGGGAGGGAAAAAAGCAAGCGGATCTCCTGCAGGACGGCTCTGTGATATCAGGAATGCCGCAGCGTTCCTGGCAATGGCAAGGGCCTCATTCTTCAATGACGGATCCAACTTGGCGATTAAACACTCCATGCTGATTGTCGATCCTATTATTTTGCAGGGGTAGCTGTTGAATACCAGGCTCATATCGGGCTCGGTGGAATTCTTCCAGGACTGAATGGCCGGAAGGGAATGGGCATACTTTGCAGCCATCATCGCCGCTTCCGCGTAACTACGTGCAGGGCCCGGATATCCGCCTTTGAAGGGAACGTCCCTGACGAAACTCTTTACGCCGGAAAGCCCTGAAGGCTGTCCGTCTTTTCCGATTCCCATCACTGTCATCCTCACTTTTCCGGGAATCATTTTTCCCCAGACAGGGACGAGCGAAACTTCAGGGACATCAGAATCCAGAGTCAGACTCTGTTCCTCCCCTTCCGCCGGGGTGACGGTAATGGTAGCCCGGTAGGAAACGGCTCCGGAAACCTCATTGAATTTGAGGACTGGAGCATACAGGAAACGCGGAGCATAACCGTTCCACCATGGATTGTCACCCTCGTTTCCGGGACGAATGGGTTCCAGATATTCGGCTTCTGCACGCTCGGCAAGGGTCTTACCCTTTTCCCTGCCATGCCCATTTTCACGTTCACATGAAGATGATGCGAGCACCAGCGTCATGGCTACTATTAGCAGATAATTCATTCTCATGGGTATTGAAATATGCATCTGTTTCAATTCTGATACTCGTAACAACCGATATCAATGGTTCTGACATGGCGCTGACCGCCGGCAATGTCTATTTCTGTCCATGAAGGGACGACTCCGTCTTCGTGACCGTTCACGGCGACTTCTTCAAGACCTTTATCAATAAGCGGCGAACCCTGTGCGGGCATGAAACCGTCTTGCATTTCCGATTCGGCAATTGTCACATTGGACGCATCATCGTGACGTTCCTGCTTCCAGGGTGTCTCTTTCTGAAACATCAGGCCCTCCGGGAATGCATTGTTGAAGAAGAACAAGTACTTGTTGTTGACTATTATCTGCGTAGCCTCAACAGACTGTTTGCCGGACGAAGTATTGCCATACACAAGATTATTTATCAGCACTCCATGTTCGGAGCAGCAGATGCCGCTGGCATAAGCGCTGGAAGAGACATCCTCATTTCCTACGACTGTACAGTTGATGATATTGCATCCGTAGGAGCCGTTGGTCTGTATGCCGGATACATTTACATTTGCTTTATTGCCGGTGACAAGGCAATTGTATACAGTTGCATAACGCTCGACATGTATACCTCCTCCTTCACCACCCACATTGTTCCGGATGATGCAGTTGTAGATACGGGCCCTGTGTTCCCGGTCGTTGGCTCCGAACACTGAAATGCCGCCGCCCCGGCCTGTGCCTTCCACAATGTTCTTTTCGATAAGGGAGTAAGCGAGTTCTCCCTTCGTGAAGATACCGCCGCCCCGGCTGCCGCCGTTGTCGTGAATCCAGCACCTGAGTACGCGTGAACCCATATCTGAATAGACTCCGCCTCCGCAGTTTCCGCTTTCAACATTGATATTGTATGACACTTCGCAACCATCCAGAGTGCCGCCGGCCTTGAGCCAGACACACCCGTGAGTGTCGGCTGTCGTCACCCAGCCGTTCCGTAAACTGATGTTCTTCCATACCGTTTCTGTCTCAAAGGCCGATACCTGTGTAAGGACCGCACCTTTGCCTCCTCCGTCAAGAATCGTAGTGATTCCGTCTGTCGACACAAGCGGATCATATTGGATGGTTTCCGTAAATGTCCTGTTCCAACTACCCGAGACGCTGACGCCTTCCTTCATTTTAAAGTTGCCGGTAAACGTTCCCTCCCCTATCCTTACCTCGCGTACTTCGTCGGGAAGGTTTTCCAGAATGGAGGCGAGGTCTTCGCCATTATGTACGAACAAGATTGTCGGATCATCTGAAACGACAGGCTTCTCTTCTTCCTCCTGTTCCTTACCGCCTCCATTTCCTTCACCGTTATCCTTTTTTGTCTTGTCGCAGGATAAAGTCAGGCCAACCATGATCAGACAGCCCGATATGTATAGTATTTTTCTCATTTCTGAAATTCAAAACATCCTAAATCCACTTTGCTTCCGCTCACACGTGCATTGCCGTCAATATCCTTGGGGAAGGCAAGCACCACATCGTCAAGTCCCTTGTCAATCAGGGGAGATCCGGCTTTTAAACGGAAAACATTGTTCTTTACGCTTACAAACATGGGATCAACAGAACCGTCCGCCTCAGATTCGTCATATGATAGTACGATAACATCGGGGTCGGTCTCGTCTCCGCCTGCGATCGCATTGTTCACAAGCCCCACACGGGTCCCTTTCACCTGCCTGCCGCTTGTAGCGTCTCCATTGTATCTGTTACCCCAGACAATGCAATTGTATATGGGCGAATCCGACCCGCCATTGCCGATATAAAGACCGGGGGCATTGCCGGATGTGACATCGTCATTACCCTGATTTGCCACAATGGTGCAATTGATGATTGTGCAGTTTCCGTTGGTCGTAATACCGGACCCGGCCAGTTTACCGGTGCCCTTGTCAGATTTAGTATTTGCGGCGATGAGGCAGTTGGCGATGACACCGCCATTGCCATATACACGTATTCCAGCGCCGTTTGAAGCGGAATTTCGGGCGAATGTGCATCCGCTGATCGTTCCGGCATCGTGAAGCTGGGCACCTCCGCCGCAGTTGTTGTCGGCCTTGTTGAACGTGAGTTCACAATTCTCGAGAATGCCATATACATAGGCGCCGCCACCGTTGTTGGCCGAGCTGTTGTATGAAATTTCGCAATTGCGGCAAATTCCACCGGCGTTGATGCGGATACCGCCTCCTCCGGAAGAAGCGGCATTGTCATGAATATAGCAATACTCAATTATTCCGTTCTTCTTGATATAAACCCCGGCTCCGTTTTCTTCTGCTCCGTTCTTGATTTCAAAACCGGAAACGACGGTCTGATGCTCGAAATCCTTGTTCTGGTCCAGGACCCTGCCGGCATTGCAGCCGTCGAGGACAGTCTTGTTGCTCTCCACGTCGTTCGATGTGAAAGTCGAGTTCCATCCGCCAGACATGGAAACCCCGTCGCGCATCTTGAACTGGCCTTTGAATGTCACCCCTCCCTGAACACGTATCAGTGATCCGGGAGCCGCCGCATCCATGGCAGCCTGTAAATCATCTCCGAGTTTTACGTTTACGGTAACAACCTCACCCGGATCATCTCCATTTCCGGGATTGTCCGGTTTGTCTTTTCCATTTTCAGACTCGTTTCCGTTGTTCTTTTGACAGGAAACAAACGACACCGGAGCCGCCAGTGCACAAAGAAGAATAAGATAGAAAATCCGTTTCATATTTCATTTACATTTCCCACCCGGGATTCTGACCGAGTGAGGGGTTAATTACATAATCGTCGTAAGGGATCGGATACAGGTACATCCTGTCGTCCCAGATGCGCTTGTACTGTTCAGTCGTGTTCGCCTTGTACAAAAGGCGCCCATAGACTCCGCCGGAAAGCAGATACTTGCTGCCCAACATCACCTGGTAGGTATTCACCTGCCATGAAGACTTCTTCACAAAAGTCACATCCTCCTCTCCGTCCCCGTCCAGGTCCAGAGGAAGGTCGATAGAAGGAACGTATATTCCCTGATACTCCATTGTCATGAGTTCGCCGCGCCTCCAGCGCCGGATATCGTCAAAACGCAGGTTCTCGGCAAACAGTTCCACTCCGCGCTCACGTCTGACTTCGAGGAGTACAGGGTCGTTGATTCCGGGGAAATAATTGTCTTTCAGATACTGGTCCGCAACAGTGGGTCTGGGTGCAGACGATATGCCCGCACGTCTGCGCAGAGCTCCTATCGTATTGTTCCAGTCATCGTCTGAAAGGACGCCTAGTTCGGCTTTCGCCTCGGCATAATTGAGAAGGACTTCGGCATATCTGATCCATGGAACGGCCGTCGTCTGCATGGCTCGTGAATCCATGGACACATCGTCGCAGACCCATTTCCGGATCTGGTATCCTGTAGTGCATGCACCGAAATCCGGAGAGTACTGTTTTCCGTCACTTCTTACATATTTTCCCGAGCGGATGGTCGCGGTCAGCCTCGGATCCCTGGAGGCGACTTCATCGGCGAATTCAAGTTCATCATAGCCTGCCCTGTCGGTAAACCTGCTTCCATCGGCATTCAGATATGTATTTACGAACTGATGCGTCATTCCCAGGCACTCGCCATAGGATGCGGAGGTATAATACCAGTTGGCGGCATGATAGACCTGTAGCTCCTGGCTGCCGATAATGGCTATGAGCGTTTCGTTCTTGTCTGCGCTCTGGGACACGAACAGCGAGCCATAATCCTTTGCCAGCGAGAACAATCCGCTGGCCATTACGAGCGAAGCCGCGTCCGCCGCTTCTTCGAGCCATTTGTCGGCAGATGGTTCAGCCTGCAGATGGTGGTATTTACGGAATGTCCCCTCGAACAGGCATACCCTGGACTTGAACGCGAGAGCGACGTATCGGTCTACTACCGAACAATCGCTGTCGGAGAGACGGCCTCCGTCCCTGGTCCTGAGATGTGTGCATGCATAATCCAGATCGGCCAGGACATGTTGCATCACCATCTCACGGCTGTCACGTCCCTTATACAAGTCAGGGTCGTCGTAAGCCAGTGGCTTGTCATACCATGGCACGTCGCCGAAACGTTTCACTTTGTCATAATAGAACAAGGCTCGCATGAAACGGGCAAGACCGGCATAATGCTCCCTCGCCTCCTGAGGAATCGCCGGATTGTCATAGTGGGCCAGAAAATAATTCACATTGCGAAGGCTTCCCCAGCTCCATCCCCCGCTGTCCTGGGCCGTGTATGAGCCAAGGAAAAACTTTCCGACAGCAATCGGGGCCAGGTAATCGCTGATCCTGTCTCCGTAAAAGACAGTATTCGCCGACGGGAGCATGGAATAGAACGAATTCGTATATAGCTGAAGGTCGGCTTCCGTTTCGAAGGCGTTGCTTTCGAAGAGTTTGTCCACCGGATTCTGTTCCAATGTACTGCATGCTGCAAGAATGCAGACCGTTAATATGCAACTGATTCTTTTCATGGCGTTAAAATCCTGCAGTTATTCCCAGAGAGAAACTCTTGAGCATAGGATAGGCATTGGCATCGCCCTTGCCTGTGGCGACCTCGGCGTCTGAACCTGATATCACTTCAGGATCTATATTCCTGGTTATTCTGTGAATCGGCGACCAGGTCCAAAGATTCTGTCCAGTGAAGAATATCTGGAGTTTGGACATTTTCAATCTCTCCAGAAACTCCCTGGGGACATTGTATCCAAAGGTCAGGTTCTTCAGGCGGATATAAGCCGCATTCTGGAGATAACGGGTATTCGGCATCCTGAGAACTCCGTTTGTCGATGTTGCCAGATAGCCTCTGAGTCGGGGGAAATAAGCATCCGGCGTTTCTTCTGTCCAGTGATTCTCATAAATATGGGTCGGCAACATGTTGTAGGGGCGGTTATACATACCCCAGAAAGCATTGCATTCCATCGAAGGGTACCAGTCTCTGTGCCCCACGCCCTGAAACATTGCATTGAAGAATAAATCGTTCCAGGATGCGCCGAGATTGATTGCATAACGCCAACGGGGGATCGTATTTCCGATAATTCGGAGATCTCCGTGGTCATCGAGCGTACGCTTTCCATCATTGATCACCCCGTCGGCATTCAGATCGGCGTATTTCATATCGCCAGGCAACCATATCCTCTGTCCCTGCGATGTCTTCATATAGGACTGGTCGGCCCAGTTGGCAATATCGTTTTCGTCTTTGAAAAGCCCTGCGATTTCATATCCCCATATTTCGCCCACCTTGGCTCCCTTGTAATAGTTGTCAATGAGGCCGGTAGCGTTATTGTAGCGCGTTATTTCGGCCTGAGAGTCGGAAAGGATCAATTTGACAGAATAGTCAAGGGGCTTCTGCAGGGCGATACGGTCTTTCCATTCCAGGCTCAGTTCGAAGCCGCGGGTGCGGAGATCGGCATAATTGCCCTTCGGTGAACTGGTACCCAGAACTGCTGGTACCGTTACACCGGCCGTATACATATTCTCCGTATTCCGCTGGAATACATCAGCCACAAGCGTGAGCCTGCCGTCCAGAAATCCCAAATCCAGACCGGCATTATATGTCCTCGACCTCTCCCATGTCAGGTCGTCGGGGACCAGGGACGGCATGTATGAATACAAAGGAAGGGAACCGTCAATGATCCTGGAACTCTGATGTGTCGATATTGTCTGAATATACGAATAAGGGGGAATCTGTCCGTTACCGAGTTCTCCATAGCTGAGCCTCAGTTTCAATTCAGACACGGCTTTCGGTGAAACATTCCAGAATTCTTCCTTGGAGATTCGCCATCCTGCCGATGCCGAAGGGAAGAAGCCCCACTGTGAATGGACGGGGAAATTGGAAGATGCATCATACCGTCCGTTCAGTTCGGCCAGGTACCTTTCCTTATAATTATAATTGAATCGGAAGAAGAGTCCCATTACGGCCCAGGCATTTCCGCCACCGTGCAGGACGAAGCTGTCACCGTTGACCAGATTGAAATCCGAGATTTCGGGTTTCAGTACTCCGTTCCGTTCCATATAATTGATTACGAGTTTCTGGTACTCATAGTTGAATCCGGCCATCGCCTTCAGATAATGGTCACCGTTCAACGTCTTCTCATACTCGGCATATAGATTCGTTCCATGGTATGAGGTCTCGTCGAAGTGTTCGCTCAGTTTGCTGGTTCCCTCCGAAGTAATCACCCCCTCCTTGTCGCTGTAGCTGACGGGATAAAGTGTCCTCTTGTCCCGTTCCATCTTATAGCTGAAAGTGAAATCGGCATTTACACGAAGAGAATTGTTAAGGAAAGACGCAGTCGCATTGATGGTGTTTCTCAGATTGAACTGCGACGACACGCTCTTGTTGTTGCCGGTGTAGAAATCACCCACGGTATATGCCGCATGGCGTGTCAGGGTACCGTCCGGATTGAACATTACTGCCATCGGAAATCCCTGATCTGCAATATTGCGCCATATTCCTTTTTCATATATGGAAGTCAAAGGATAATTATAGCTTCTTCGGGAGAAATCCATGTTGTCCGTCACCTTGAGCCATGGGAACACCTGGATATAACCTTTTCCCCTAAGATTGAACTGGTCGAAATCGTCAGAATTGTACTTGAAGATACCGTCCTGTCCATAATATCGGCCGGACAGATAATAGCCCACATTACGTGCGCTTCCGGAAAGAGTCAGGGTATGCTCGGTTCCGGTCGAGACCTTCTTGTACAGTTCGTCGTACCAATTGGTACTGCCATAATAAAGATAACTTCCATCGGCAGCAGTCGCCACCTTGGGAAGGGTCGGGTCGTCATGACGCCTTTTTAGTTCCGAGAGATAGGTTTCCAGCCCCTGGACGAAAGGGAAAGCATTGTTGACACCGGTGGGGTTGGTCACATAGTCATTATATGCATAATAGGCTTCCGCAAATGTTTTCGCCCATGTATATCCGTCCCAGATGTAATCGTTGCGCTGAGTCTGGGAGAAGAAAGTGAAGTTACCCGAATATGTGACCGAGGTCTTCCCGGCAGCCGGATTCTTCGTCGTTATCAGCACTACGCCGAATGGGCCTCGGGCCCCGTATATGGCGGCAGACGCGGCATCCTTCAGAACCGTGACCGACTCGATATCTCCGGGGTTGAGCAGATCGGGATCTCCGGGCGCCCCGTCAATCATGATAAGCGTACTTCCGCCTCCGGCACCGATAGAAGTCGTTCCACGGATATTATACTCAGAACTCCTGATGGGTTTACCGTCGGTCATATCGATATTGAGACTTGGTATCATTCCCTGAAGGCCTCTTGAAAGAGAAGGCATGGGAAGATTCTCCATCTTTTCGCCACCGAGACTCTCCACGCTGCCTGTCATGTTCACCTTCTTCTGGGTTCCATATCCCACCACAACCACTTCTTCCAGGAGTGTAACCTCTTCTTCCATGACGAAATCCAGATGATGGGCGGCTTTTCCCGAAACGCTGCGGTATCCTATCATCAAGACGTCGATCACGTCGTTTTCGGCCGCGTCCAGGGAATAATAACCATTCAAATCGGTAGAGGTACCGTTATGGGTTCCGTGAATCATTACGGTAGCACCTATTACGGGTTCCCCGCCGGAATCCCTGACCGTACCGGTAACCTTAATATTCTGCCTTTCCTGACGGACGGATGAAGTCGATGTCGAAACAGAATCGCTCTTTCCGGTAAGAATGATATGCCGGCCTTCGACATGGGCGTCGACTCCCAATTCAGACAGGACCTGCCATATCGGCCGGTTCTCCGAGTGAACAGTCACGATGTGTGAGGCGTTGATGTCGCCACTTTTATAGATGAACATCAGACCGGTCTGCATCATCATCGTTTCAATCACATCCCCGACACGGGCATTATCCATATGGATAGTAACCTTGGTATCCAGGAGCGACTCCTGCGCCGAGAGCCTGGCGGAAGCGCAAAGCAGAACGATCAGCAGAACTGAAAGTATTCTTTTCATTCCTTTCCTCTTAAAAGATAATAGCCCTTTTCACGACGCACCACAGTGAATGAATTGTCATAATCCAGCAGGGAAAGGACCTGTTCAAGACCATCGGCAAGCGACAATGCACCGGAATACCCCCCGAGAGTCTTCAGCCCGGGATCGAGTTCTATAGATACGCCATAATACTGTTCAAGGCGGGAAACTATCCGTGGAAGGGTTTCTCCACGGAAATAATATGTTCCCGATTTCCAGTCCTGGGAAGCTTCTCCCCTGGATACTTTCTCCACATTCACTTCTCCGGTCTGCTTTTCATATACGCAACGCTCGCCGGGGTGTATTTCCAGACTGTGCACCCGGCTGCCCGCCTCATCCAGCAAATCAAGAGACACTTTTCCGTCAAGAAGGACAAGAGTGCTGGCATCATCGGCCCCATAAGCCTGAAGATTGAAGGAAGTGCCGAGGACACGGACAGTTTCCCTTTCTGTTTCAACGATGAAAGGGACACCGTCCTTCTGTGCGACTTCGAAGAATGCCTCGCCGTCAAGCCTGACAGTCCTTTCACGTTTGCCATGAAAAGTAGAAGCGTCATACTGGAAAGCCGAGCATGATTTCACCGTCACCTTCGTACCGTCAGGAAGAGTAAGCGAACCGGTTCCTCCCGGTCCTACTTCCAGCGCCGTCAGTTCTTCAGATGACGCGGGTTTCAACAGAATAGAGCCGAAAAGGCCTATTGCGGCTGCGCAGGCAGCTACCGCCAAATAACGGAACAATTGAACAAAATGCAACCTTGCGATACTCTTGCCGCCAGTTATGGCATTAATCAGCTGCGAAGTACGACGTTCCTTGTCATATGATGTCATATCGTCCGGCATCTGGCTGTCGGCGATTTCCTTCATGTCCAGCAATTCTTCCCGTGCACCGGGATTCTCGGCAAGGAACTGCTCGAGTTCAGCCATCTGAACCGAATCAAGGGTTCCGTCAATGTAAGCGAGAAAAAGTTTTTCTTTGTATTCTTTCATCTCTTTATTCTTTCTCCCCGGAGAGACTCGAACGGAGTGTCTGCAGGGCTTTATATAACTGTGCTTCGACGGTTCGTTTTGAAATAGCGAAGTATTCAGCGATTTCGGCGTTCGGACGTCTCTGGCGGTAATGCATAATAAATATCTCCCGGCAACGTTCCGGTAGCTGGTCGATCAGCCGCTCGACACGGGACATTCGTTGTTCGAATTCTTCTGCCGTGAGCGTGGCATTGTGGTCGGTCTCGTCGATCTTAAGAAGGTACAGTGCCTCATTCGCATGATTGGCGATTGCCACCTGGTGCTTCAACCAGTCCCTGCAGACATTTCGGACCGCACGGTACAGATATGTCTTCCTTGACGACCCGTCGGGGATATCCAGGAAAGTGCGTGCGCCCTGCCAGATGCGTACAAACACATCCTGGACAAGGTCTCCTGCCACATCCTCAGGAACAAACCTGCGTGCAAAAGCAAGGAGGCCTGGAAGGTTCTCCTTGTATGCGGTTTCAAGCAGATACATCTGCTCGGCAGGTGTAATCAGTTTTCTCATTTTCCGAGGCAGTCCAAGAGTATTCCTTCCATCACTGTATAGCCCTCAGCATTCGGATGGACTCCGTCACTGTGATAGCCGTCTTTGAATGTGCCGTCCTCATTGGCAAGCGAAGAATAGAAATCTATATAGGTATATCCTTCAGTTTGCGCCAGAGCCTTCAACTTCTCATTGGTGGAGATGATAAGTTCCTGTGGCGTCAGCTCGCCCGTTGCCGATGCATTGCAGGGAAGGATGGATGATATCAGGACTGCGGCGCCTGCTTTTCCGGCGCGGGTTGCCATCTCACTGATATTGGCGATGACGGAAAAACTGCTGTCCCAGGTCTGGACACGTGTCAAGTCGTTGGTGCCGCCTTCGAGGACAACCTTCCGGGGCTTGTAATACAGCACGCTGCCATCAAAGCGCTCCAACATCTGGTCTGTCGTCTGACCGCTTACTCCGCTGTTCATTATGTTGTGCTCGGAGAAAAACTCGGGATGGCCGGTGCCGTCGCTGTCCCAACGGTCGAAAATACTGTCACCGATAAGCACAACCGGGAAGCCTCCTTCGGGAACAGGGGTCGGGAATTCATAGGCACCGATGTCGGGAGCCGTGCCGAAACGGCGCGGAGCACCTCCGACATCCAGGACCATGAAACCGAAGAGGGAAGCATTACCCTTGTCGATCAGCATTGAAGCCGTTTCATCGAGATGATAGTTTCCTCCTGCATAATCCTTAAAAATACCGATGCTTCCCGCCGGAATGGTCTGAAGGTCCTTATTGCGGCCATTTCCGTTCGGATCATAGCTGTCGTGAAGTTTGAGACCGCCGGCTGTGACGGCATTATTCATCAGCCAGGTGTACTGGTGATTCACGTACATCTGCCTTGCGGTTCCTGCATCCTTGCTCTTGGAATAGTTTCCATAAAGGAGACAGTTCTTTATCGTTCCGTTCTGATTGATGTACAGTGCGGAAGAGTTGCCGGCATCGGCAGCATCGTAATTCTTGACTATAGTGCAGTTCAGTATTGACGCGACACCGTTGGAAAGAATACCGGACACGCCACCTCCTGTAGCCGTATTACCTTCTACCAGAAGGTTGGCCACCTGCGTATTACCATATAATCGCAGTCCTCCCGCGTTTTTGGAACTGTTTCCCCTGATGATGCAATTATACATCGTGCCGTTATTATTGTCGGCCTTTGAACCGCCGTGGATCTGGGCGCCGCCACCCACATTGTCAGGGGCTTCATTATTCTCTATGGTACAGTATTTTACCAATCCTTTTGAATAAAGGCCTCCGCCTGCATTCTGGGCAAAATTATCATGGAGAGTGCATCCTGTGACGATACTGCCCTCTGCCGCCCAAACGCCGCCACCCTGGGATGAGCCGCCTTCCGCACGGTTGTGATGGATGTTACAGCCGGAAAGGATTCCATTCTTGCGAAGATACACACCGGCTCCGTTTGCCGATGAGAGTCTGCCCCCGGTTATAGTGAGGTTGCTCCAGGTTGTAGCCACACTGAAATCGGCTATCTGTTCCAGGACTCGCCCCTGTTCCACGGTCAGCACCGTATTGGGGCCGGATCCTTTGACATTAATACCTTCAACCATTGTAAACGGGCCCACAAAAGTTCCTTCAGCAAGGAAAAGACTCTTGATTCCTTCAGGGACCTCAGAAAGGATTGCAGCCAGGTCATCCCCGTCCTTGACCTGAAGGACTGTAGGGTCATCAGGCTCGGGCTCCGGTTCAGGCTCCGGTTCAGGTTCGGGCTTTTCGGTGTTACCATTCGGGTCCGAGGGGCCGGGAACGACCGGATCCTTCTTGCAGCCGACAAACAGGACCAGAGCTATTGCGACAAACAGAACTACTTTACGCATAAATAATTATTTGTTCACTTATTATAGACGACATCATCCCGAAAAACACCTACAAAAAAGGCAGAATAATTTCTTCCAAAAAAGAAAAACGGACAGCCAGTCCGGCCGTCCGTTTATCAATTACCGTCTTGCAGGTTTATTTTTCCTTGATTCCCCACATGGAGAGATCGTATGCGTCCTCCACGAGTTCCTCGATAGTGTCCGGCAGGGCCGGATAGAAATCCATTCCGGTGAGCTTCTCGAGTTCGTTTACCGTCATTGCGCAGTTTGCAAGATAATAGCGCTGAGAGTCGTTGCCCATCACAAAGGCGATGGCGGAGTACAGGGCTCCCTGCGACACCATGACGGCTTTGAAGAAGGCGTCGGGTACCACAACATTGTCCTCCCCTATCGTGCCGTATTTATTGGAGCCGATAATGGGCCCGCTCACGACCCATACCTTGCCGTACTCCCGCGCCCATTTGCGCACCTGTTTCTCCAGATAGTTCCAGTCCTTGGCATTGAGGGTTTCGTCCTGCGGGCACACGTTCATGAAAAAGAAAGTCTCATCCATCGCGTCGTCGCTCCAGGCCATATCCTTGGCGGGGGCCATGTGGCCCTTTGTCCAGCCGCTTTTGGAATAGTCTTCGCGGCGCGCCTGGCGGCCGCTGAAATTGGAGTCCATGGAGAACATCTTGTCTTCGCGGTCCACCTCGCCGTGGGTTTCCTCCTCCGTGAGTTCGTACGCTACCCAGTTGGGTATTAGCGTGGAAGTGTTGTAGGCCGATGTGTACCCCTGATAGACGACGACCTTATCAGAAGGGCCGGCAGCAGGAATCTCCATCCCTTCCGGGGTGGAGATGACAAAATCGCAGGAGGCCAGGGCAAATGCCGTGGCCAGGAAAAAGAAGGCCTTACGCATTGTCCATCCTCCCCTGCTCGCCAAGATGGCTGTCCTTGAAGCCAAGGAAATAGAGCACTCCGTCCAGGCCG
>JAEEUZ010000126.1 GCA_016290725.1 Bacteroidales bacterium
CGGGGCCACGAACGAGACAAGGCCCTCATTGGAGCAGTTCTCGAAACGGGCGCCCTGTGCCCGGCCTGCAATGCCGCCGAGGATGATTTCGACATCTACATCGGCCGTAGCGTTATACGTTACCGAGGCCTTGTTTACGACATTCTTGTAGGCTCCGCCGACGCTTTGGCCCACAAGCGCACCGAACTCATTGCTCCCAGCCGTGAACACACAGCTTTCATCCAGAACGAGATCCTTTATGGTGCCTGAATTCTGTGCAAACAGAGGCACGGTGGATACCAGGTTCTTGATTGCATATCCCTGGCCCTCAAGAGTGCCGGCAAAGCCGCTTGCGGATGTAATTGTTATGCCCTGCATATCAATATCTTTGACAATGGCTGCGACATCACTAGTCTCAACAGTTATAGAGGATAGCCACGCTGCCAGTTGCTCACCGGTGGAGATTAACGTGGAGGGCGCCTGAGAGGTTGCAGTAGTTACTATATCTGAATAGGACATACTGTAACCTTCAGCGATTGCACCCACGCGGACGTCATAAGAAACGCCGCTCTCCATATTATCAATCTTGAATGTGGTTTCATCTCCAGTATAATCCACGGTCCAATCGGAAGCCACGGAAACCTTGTGCTCCACACTGTAGGAGGTAGCACCTTCTACCGCATCCCAAGCCACATCGATGAATGATATGCCGGCATTCACGAGTGCAACAGGTTTCGGAAGGTATCTAAGGACATCTGCCGAAACCTCTTCGGACCATTCGCTTTCAACTTGATCGTTGACAGCTTTTACGCGGAAAACATACTTGTTTCCGAATTCCAGTCCGGTAACTTCAAAAGGACTGTAAGTCGGAGTACCCGCGGTGCGGAATTCGGTCTCCCGCTCATTCCTGTATTCTACTTTGTAAGAAGTGGCGTTGGTAACCGGGGACCATTTTAGGATAACTTTCTCTCCGTCAAATTCAGCCGTCACAACCGGAGCGGACAATTTGACTTCAGGCACATCGGGTACTTCCGGCTTCTCTTTACAGCCGGTAAGAAGCGGTAAAAGCACGAGTGCGCCAGCGATAATTCTAAATAAGACTTTTGTATTCATATATAGAAGATTAATATCCAGGATTTTGTTCAAGATTCGGGTTCATTGTGATGTCTTCCGAGGAAATCGGGTCCAGGTACATCCGGTCTTTCCAGTTGCGGCCGGAGAGGTCGTCCCTAAGCATCAATCCTCCGGGGACGGAGATAAATTTCAAGGGCTCCCCTACCGAAACTGCGATATCGGCATACTCGGCAGGAATCGTGGACATCTTCGGATCGGGGAAATACACGTCCGGAGTGCCGTCGCCGTTCATATCCAGCGGCATGCCGTATCCAGGAATGCAGATACCTGTCCAAGGCAGGGTGCTCCAGAGAGAACCGCAGGCCCAGCGCTTCAAATCCTTCAGACGGAAGCCTTCCAGGCAAAGCTCAATGGCGCGTTCCCGCCTGATTTCCAGGATAACGGGATCCGTAATGTCCGGATAGAACGTGTTTTTGAGATAGTTGTCCACGGTGGTCGGCTTGGCATCGAGATCTCCACCGGTGATGCCAGCCCTGCGGCGAAGTGCGCCAATAGTGCTTTTCCAATCGGCATCGGTAAGGGTTCCGAGTTCAGCCTTGGCCTCGGCATAATTAAGCAGAGCCTCGGCATAGCGCATCAGGGGAATGTCATTGCCGTTGGCGCCATACGCATCTGCGGCAACATCGTCAACGGTGAACTTGATGATATGATAGCCGGTCAGAGAAAAGCCATAATCGGCTGTGGTCTTCACCGAGTTTCCGTCGGCATTCTTATGTTCATAATCAATTGAGCGGATTGTCTGGCCAAGACGCTGATCGCGGCCGGTCATCTCCTCGGGGAAGGTTTTGTACGTTCCGTCCGCCTTGGTTTCCGAATAATAGGAACCGTCCAGATTGAGGTAGGTGTTGACAAAAGGGCGGACGAGGGATGCACGGACATTCT
This sequence comes from Bacteroidales bacterium, assembly GCA_016290725.1. Lineage (GTDB taxonomy): Bacteria > Bacteroidota > Bacteroidia > Bacteroidales > UBA932 > Cryptobacteroides. The sequence continues at coordinate 1,996 of JAEEUZ010000126.1, forward strand.
GCTTGTTGTAATAATAATTGGCGTAGCCCACCGATAGCGGGTTGTCCTGCTCAACAGCCAGCATCACCTCATCGAAAGGAACGGTGTCGCTGGAGAACAGATCGCGGTATGGACCTTTACCTTTTCCTACTGAGGCGCCTGTATGGAGGGAGAATGCACCGCTCTGCATAACAGCTTGGGCCGCATCTGCTGCTTCTCTGAAAAGGTCGTCTGCGGAAATTGTGCATCCGGCCACATAAGCAGAGCCTGCGTGGTATTTGCGCCAGGAAGCTTCATAAAGGCATACGCGAGATTTCAGCAGAAGCGCACACCACTTGTTCACGAAACTTGCCTTGCTCGACGAGGAATTCTCCGCCTTGATATGCTCGAAAGCATAATCGCAGTCTTCCATTATATGGGTAACGATGACATCACGGCTGTCCCTCGGAGCTGTGAGTTCAGGGTCTCCCGGGTTCAGTACGTGGTCTACCCATGGAACGCCGCCGTACCAGTAGAGTTTGTCGAAATACAGCCAGGCGCGGAAGAAACGGGCTATGCCATTGTAATTATTCCGCACATCTTCCGGAACCGAGTCGTAATGGTTGTGGTCCAGAAAATAGTTAACGCTGCGGATGCTGCTCCATCCCCACTTGCCTTGGGTATCAGGGATAAGGGCCCCCTGCTCAAAGTCACTCAGTTCTGTCTTGGCCATATAGTCACACAAAGTCTCGTCCTGGTGGTGGATGGCTGTTCCGTTGGGGAAAATTTCATAGAAAGAATTGCTGTACAGCTTCAGGCCGGTTTCGGAACCGAATACCAGCGCGCCGTCTGCCGCGGATCTCTGAGTCTCCGTGAGGTCACAGGCCCACAGCATAATCATGCCGGCGGAGAGTAAAACGATAGTTTTGATAATATTCTTTGCCATAGTGTTCTCTCCTTTAGAATGTGAGGTTAACGCCGAAACTATAGGACTTCAGGACAGGATAGCATCCGCCCGTACCGGCGGTGGTATCGTGATTCTCCGGATCCTGGCCGAGGGCGAGTACGTCAACTGTGCCCTTGATGTACTTGTACATCGGCGACCAGTCCCAGAGATTCTCTCCGGAGAAGAATACGCTCGCCCTTGAAAGATGGAGCGGCTTTATCCATTTCTGAGGAAGATTGTAGCCAAACTGTACGTTCTTCAGACGGATATACGAGACATCCAGCATATAACGGGTGTTGCCTCGCCTGCTGGTACCTGCAAGAGGATTGGCTCCCGAAGCGTAACGGGGCAGCCAGGCGTCGCGGTTCTCCTCCGTCCAGTAGTTGCCGAGAACCCATTTGGGAATCTGGTTGTATGCACGGTTGTACTGGCCCCAAATCATTCCGCTGTCGCCCTCAGTGATGAAATCCTGTTTTCCCACTCCCTGGAAGAAGATGGAAGCGTAGAAATTGTTCCAGTCGGCACTTAGTGTGAAACTATAGATGTACCGGGGTTCAGAATTACCAATGATAGTGCGGTCCCCGGGATTGGAAAGAGTCTGGTCTCCGCGGTCGATGTAACCGTTGCCGTCCAGATCCTCGATCTTCGGGTCACCGGGGCGGATTGAATAGTCTTTGGAGAACTGATTGATGATGTCGTACCGTTCGGCACCGGCAGCCCTCGCCACAGCCTCGGCGGCGTCGATATCGGCCTGATCCTGCCAGAGTTCGTTGCAGACGAATCCCCAGAGCTCGCCTATTACCATTCCGGGATAATACTCAGGAACATTGCGGCCGCCGATGTATCCAGTCTCATTATTAAACTCGTCAATCTTTGAGACATAGTCTGCCAGAGTGCCTTTGATACTGTATCCGAATGGCTTGCCGGCAAGTTTGAAACTGTTCTTCCACATAAGGGTAAACTCACAGCCTCGCGTTGTAAGTGCGGCGTAGTTACCCTCGGGAGCATCCGCGCCATAAATAGCCTGGATGGTGGGGCCGGCAGTGAACATATCCTGGGTCTTACGGGTGTACCAGTCGGCACTCAAGGTAAGCCTGTCTTCAAAAAAGCCAAGGTCCAGGCCGATGTCGTATGTCTGCGACTTCTCCCACGTGAGGTTGTCCGGAATAGGATCCGGAACCGACGTTCTACGGTATTTGGTCCCGTTCAACAGGCGGCTGTTGCTGAAACCAAAGGTTTCGTCGTAATAGTATTCGCTCACATTGCTGTTGCCAAGGGAGCCATAGGAGAAGCGCAGCTTGGCATTGGAGAGATACTTTTTGCCGATAGGCTTAACCCAGGGCTCTTCAGTGATTCTCCAACCAGCGGAAACTGAAGGGAAAAATGCCCATCGCTCATTTGCGGGGAATTTTGATGAACCGTCGTAACGGCCGTTGAACTGAAGGAGATAACGGTCGTCATAACTGTAGTTGATTCTGGAGAAAATGCCAACGGAGCGCCATCTTCTCCAGGTGCCAGTTATTCTTTTGTCGTCCGTGCCGAAGGTAAGATTGATGTTATCTACTGCATCGGATAGCAGATCGGTATTGTATAAGTGAATCTTGTCACTGGAGCGCTGCTCGTAGTTATAACCGAGCATCGCCTTGAAATAATGCTTGTTAATCTCCCTGGTGTAATCAGTATAAGCGTTGATGGAGATGTATTTGATGATATCGCGGTCTTCGGTAAAGGAAGACACTATGCCGGACTTGGTCTCGAAGACACCCGGGGCGGGAGAATATGAATCCGGATATTTGCGGGTGTAGCCGTTAGAGTTTGTCCACTTGTAGGTGGCATCGGCATTGAAGGTTAAGGCATTGTCAAAGAATGACGCATTGAGCCCGACGGTATTTTTCACATAGTCGTTTTCATAGACATTGGTGCTTGCGCCATAGAGGAAGCCGCCAACAGTGTTGGCCGCGGCCGCCGTCATCGTACCGTCCGGGTTGTAGAACGGCATACACACCGGAGCCTGGGAATTGATGTTGGCCCAGATATTACCGGCAGAGCCGCTGGCTACGATAGGATTGTTGTACTTGCGGTGGCCCTGCTCGAAGTTGTTTGTTATCTTGAGCCAGGGGAAGGCCTGGTAGCCCACCTTCACACGCATGTTTTCCGTGTTGCAAACGTCGGAGTTGGTGGGTGAATTGTAAAGGCCGGAGTATTGATACAGACGGGCTGAAATATAATAGTCGAACTTCTGCGCCGAACCCGACAGGGAAACGTTATGTGTCTGGCCGAATGCGTTATCCTTATAAAGGATGCCGAACCAGTCTGTGCCTTCGGGGAAATATGCATAGCTGCCCGCATCTACTCTCCAAGAGCCGTCACTCACTACGGTGCCCGTGTCTCCGGTGTCGTGGCGAAGGCGGTATTCGTTGAGCCAGGCCAAGGAGAACGGCATAATGAGATTCATGTGCGTGGGAAGATTCCCGTTGTAATTGAACCAGCCTTCGCACATCATAGTAGCCCATAAAAGACCGTCCGTAACATAATCCGGTTTTACAACCGGGGAAGAGAAAGTGAGGTTGTTGGAATAGGTTACCACCGGACGGCCCTTCTGGGCATTCTTGGTGGTAATCAGAACCACACCGTACGGTGCTCTGGAACCGTAAATAGCTGCAGACGCAGCATCCTTGAGCACTGAAACGGAGGCAATATCGTCTGGATTCAGCATCGACGGGTCTCCTTCGACGCCATCCACCAGGATAAGGGCACTACCGCCCTGGCCGATAGAGGTTGTACCACGGATATTGAAATCCGCCGTTCGAATTGGTTTACCGTCCGCCAGGGAGATGTTCAGGTTCGGAACGGCGCCCTCAAGCATCTGAGTTACGTTTGCGTTGGGACGTGCGAGGAAAACCTCGCCGCCAACCTGATCCACAGCTCCAGTGAGGTCAACTTTACGCTGGGTACCGTATCCCACGACAACCGTTTCTTCAAGCATAACCGAATCTTCATCGAGTACTACGTTTATAACGGACTGTGTGCCGATTTCCACTGTCTTTGAAACATACCCGATGAAGGAGAATTCCAGCGTTTTGCCGGAAGACACAGTCAAGGAATAATTACCGTCCAAATCCGTGGAAGTGCCATTCGTAGTACCGGAAACAACCACGAAGGCTCCCGGAAGCGGGTCACCTGCGGCGTCTTTTACCGTACCCTTTATGACTCTTGAGCCCTGGCCGTAAGCCACTAGCGGCAGAACGGCCAAAAGGCATGTGATGAATAGTTTCCTAAGCATACTGAACGCTGGTTAGAATTCAATGATGGAATAGACCGGGTAATGGTCGGAGACATACTTATGGCCGTCGTACCATTGGGTAACGGTCTTGTACTCGAAACACTTGATAGTGTTGGTAATAAAGATGTGGTCGCATTGGTATGCCTTGGCCTCATTGCCCCAGGCGTTGTATGTTTTCACATCGTCGGTAATCGGGGCCACCTCACGGGTGACGGACATTTGCTCCCTGATGCCTTCAAAGACGTTATCCGCCGCATGGGTGTTGAAATCCGCCATCAGGACGACAGGAAGGTTATTTGTGTTGAGCGTCCTGATACGCTTCTGAATCAGCGTCATGGCGCTGCGGCGGGATGCTGTAGTGAGGCCGAGGTGGGTGTTCATGTAAAAGAACTCCTGCCCGGAGGATTTAACCTTCATAACAGCCCAGTGGACATAGCGCACATATCCGTCCCAACTCATTGATGATATATCCGGAGTGTCAGAAAGCCAGAAAACGCCGTCCGAGAGTAGTTCAAGTTCATCTCTCCTGTACATGAACGAATCCATTATGTCCTTATCCGTCACTCCGACGTAACCATAATCGGAAAGCGTCCCTGTCAGATATTTCCATTGGGTAGCGACAACCTCCTGATACCCCACAAGGGAAGGCTGCTGGTCAATGATCATGTCCCGGCAGGCTCCGGCACGCATGCCCCAGTTGTTGTGGGCGTCATCCTCGGTGGTGGTCGCACGGATGTTGAAGGTCATTACTTTCAACTGCCCCGGTGACAGGTTCGGATGGTTGTTCTTCGTCTCCTCCTTCTTG
>JAEEUZ010000127.1 GCA_016290725.1 Bacteroidales bacterium
GCCCCGGTGAGCAGCTACCTTCCCCCGGAGGCCCAGGCCAACGCCGAGGCGAAGGAGAAGGCAAAGGCAGAGGCTGACGTCAAGGCCGAAGCCGACAAAAGGCCCGCAGCCGACGAGAAAGTCTACGAATCTCCCGCCGAATTCATTCCTGAAGCAAGGCCCGCCACCCCCGAGGAAATCGCAGAGGCGGAGGCCAGGGCCCAGGCCGAAGCAGAGGCCGAACAGCCGGAGGCCGAAGACGACTACGACCCCTGGACTCCCCAGGAGACCCCTATACGCTACGACGTCCGCTACAACGACATCAAGTACGACTACGACACCCGCTACTACCGTCACCAGGCAGGCGATCCGTACAGTCCCTTCTGGTCCGGCTTTGCATCTCTGTGCATCCCCGGATTCGGCCAGTGCCTCGACGGCGAATGGGGCCGCGGCATCGCGTTCTATTTCGGTCAGTCGGCCATAGCGTTCGTTGGCCTGTGCGTTCTGTTTTCGCCCATCTATGACTACGATGTACTGGGCAACGGCAGCGACAGCTTCGGGTTTTTCCGGGCCGCTGGTCCCGTCATCCTTGGAACCCTCGGCGCCGAAGCGCTCCTCTCCATCTGGAGCATCTGCGACGCCGCCCACATCGCCAAGGTCAAGAACATGTACTACCAGGACTACGACCGTTTCGCCTCCGGAATCAACTTCAGCATCGAGCCCAGCTTCGCCCTCACGCCCGCCGGCTACGGCACCCTCAGCCCTTCCGCCGGAGTGGCCCTGAGACTCAGCTTCTAATCTCCACCACCGCTAAAACCTGACCCATGAAACCTGTTCCCCACTTCGACATGGCGGCCGATCCGGTACGCACCAGATGGTACCTGCGGCCCCTCACCTGGCTGCTCAGCAAGCCCGTGGCCATGGCCCACAAGACCAGGATTACCCGCATCGGCATGGAGGGCATCAAGCCCCCGTACCTGCTGCTCAGCAACCACAATTCGTTCATGGACTTCCAGATCCTCACCACCGCCATCTACCCGGAAAGGGCCAACTATGTGGTGGCGATCGACGGTTTTGTGGGGCGCAAGTGGATAATGCTCAAGGTTGGCTGCATCTGCAAGCGCAAGTTCACCCAGGACCTGCGCCTGATACGCAACCTCAAGAAGATAGTCGACAACGGCGACATAGCGGTGGTATACCCCGAGGCCCGCTACTCGCTCTGCGGCACCACGGCGGTGCTCCCGGCGTCGCTCGGCAAGCTTTGCAAGATGCTCAAGGTGCCGGTGGTAGTGATCCGCTGCCACGGGCATCACGTGAACTCCCCCTTCTGGAACCTGCGCGACCGCAAGATTAAACCCACCGAGGCCGAGCTGGAGCTCATCTACGACGTGCCGGCGCTGGAAAAGGCCAGCGTGGACGAGGTGAACGACCGTCTCGTCCAGGCCTTCCAGTACGACGACTGGACCTGGCTGAAGGAGCGCGGCCTGCGCCTACCCATGCCCTGGCGCGCCGAGGGCCTGCACAAAGTGCTCTACCAGTGCCCTCACTGCGGCACCGAATACGAGATGGACTCCAAGGGTACGGAAATCTTCTGCAAGCACTGCGGCAAGCGCTGGCATATGACCGAGCTCGGCGAGCTGCAGGCGGTGGAGGGCGAGACCGAATTCTCCCACGTCCCCGACTGGTATGAGTGGGAGCGCGCCCAGGTGCGAGCCGAGGTAGAGGCGGGCACCTACGACTCCGGCAAGCTGCGCATCACCATCCACTCCCTGCCGGATGCCAAGTACTACACCTACACGGGCGGCACCTTCAGGCACAATATGGACGGATTCGTGGCCCGCGTAAAGCACCCCGACGGCACCGTCGAGGAACTGCGCCGCACCGTGCCGGAAATGTATTCCGTGCACGTAGAATACGAATTTCTGGGTAAATGGGGCGACTGCGTGGAGCTCAGCACGCTCGAAGAAAGCTGGATCTGCCATCCCGAATCGGGTCCCTATTCCGTCACCAAGATAGCCCTCGCCACCGAGGAGCTATACTACGCCTGGCGCCGTAGCATCGGCAAGCCTTGCAAGCCCGGGCTGGCCTGATTTGCCTTAATTACCCGAACGCAACGGAGCGTTTTGGTGGGCACCAATGTGCCTGCCAGGGCCTTCTATTGGACATTTGTTATGCATATTTCCTATTTTTTATTTTCAATAGAAAAATAAAATCGGTATCTTTGCAGTCTTATATAATAATACGCCGAAACTAATCGAAACAACAAAAAACACATAAAAACCAATAGATCTATTATGAAAAAGTGTCAAATTTTGCTGATGGGGCTGCTCACGCTGGCCGCACTTTCCTGCAATAAGGAAAAAGTGATCGACAACCCCAACTACAATTCGGAAACCCGGGAAGTGACCACCCAGTTCGTGCTGAGCGTGTCCACTTCCGGCGAAGCCCAGCAGCCGAACACCAAGATGACGGCTGATGTGGTGCAGAAAGCAAACAACTTCCGCGGAATGACGGATGCCGTCATCTTCACCTACGTAACCGGAGCCACTTCAGGCGAAGCCTTTGTGAATTCCTCCTCCACGGCAGCCGACAAACGCTTTAACATGGGCAACCTGTACACCACCGGCGATGTCACCGCTGCCGACAACGCCACTTCGTCTTCCAGACGGGTACTGCATCTTTCCATCCCCGTGGGTACCGACGCCGTCCTCTTCTACGGAAAGGCACCTTCCGAAGGTCAGGGCAAAGTAAGGGGTGCCACGGATGCCGAGATTAAGGACAAACCCGAAGAAACCGTATTCAAGGCTGTCCGCCGCATGCCGGAAGAAGAGATTGCCGCCTATGACGCCACGGCCCGCCTGATGATTTTCGTCATCAACCGCATCATGCAGAGTTCACTGGTTGCAGCCACATCGGCGACTTATGGTTTCCCGGCCGCCGATCTTCCCGCCATCAACTGGAGAGAACTTGGCCTCCAGTACGAAATCAACAATGACATGCGTACCGGAACCAAGGTGACCCAGGTGGGTTTGGAAGAGATTCTGGGCAAGGCCTATTCCACTTTCACCAACATCAAGGCCGGGGAATTCCGTTCGGGCTCTTCCGCTTCCGTGAAATGGATGATGCAGGAGATGGCATCTGTGGTTAATGGCGTTATCAGTGCCACGCCTACTGATGCCAGGGAAGCCAATGCCAAGCGACTTGCTTCAGAGATTTCCACCCGTATGGGCCGCTATTTTGAAAATAACTGGGAGTATAAGGAATATGATGCCATCCGCGAAGTCGTCGTTGGTGGTAATATCCTTTCCAGCGATGCCTGGAATAACACTTCAACCGGATTTGTAGGCGCCAAGGACCTGAATGGCTATCCCTATGAAGATTTCAACATTCCTGAAGGTGCCGCCCAGCTGGCCATCGACAATAACGGCGTTTTCTCATACAAGCATCCCAACGCCGCACTGGTTACGCCCAACTCTTCCTTCGAGCCCAGAAAATATCTCTATCCGGCCGAACTCTTCTATTATGACAACAGCCCTGTGCGCGTGACCGACAAGGCCGACCTGGCGATTGGAGATTACCCCAACGGCGTAGGGCCCTGGGACGACGATACCACCGACAATAACAAATGGACAGCGGGCGGCTGGTCACTGGGAAAAGTTTCTTCTTCCACCCGCGGCGTAGCCGTAAAGAGCAACATCAACTACGGCGTCGCCATGCTCAAGACCTCCGTTGCCTGGTCGAGTGAAGCCGCCTCTGCAGGATATCTGCTGGACAATCGCGGCACTCTGGTGAGCGCCACGGAAGGCGACAGGCAGATCGCCCTTGCCGATGCTCATCTGGTGTTGAGAGGCGTCCTTGTGGGCGGTGTGAATCCCCGCATGAACTGGCAGTTCCTCAGAAAGTATTCGGGCGCTGAAGATTCCGCCAACGGTATATTCCCCAATTTTGACGGCGTTATCTACGACGACGACATTGCCAACACAGGCATCCCTACGCCCAGCGGCGAAGAGAACTATACCCTCGTATACGACAACTACAATTCGGATTTTGCTGACGACGCTGCTCAGAGCGACGTTTATGTGGCCCTTGAGTTCGTGAACAACGGAGACGCCTTCTGGGGTAAGGACAACTTGATCCGTAGCGGCGCCACATTCTATCTCTACGCCAAGCTCGAAAACAGTGCCGCCAACCAGAGTTCCATCACCTGGCCCACCTACTACCAGATTCCGCCGATCTACGGCGTGGACGGAGCAGGGGTTCCCAGCGGCAAGGTGGCCGGTCAGTCCAAGCAGATTCCGCGCGTGTTCATCCAGAACTTCATGACCACGGCCCAGTTCAGGATTGGCTTGAACTCCCTTAAGAACGCCTACCTCTCTGTTCCGGATCTTCGTTCCACTCAGATGTCCCTTGGTCTCTCCGTGGATCTCAGCTGGCAGAGCGGTTACACCTATAATCTTGAGTTCTAGGAGTTTCCGGTGAAACGCACCTTCCAGATAATCGGCCTTCTCCTTGCGATGGGGGCTGCAGCCTTCACCGGCTGCCGCTTCATAGACGAAGATTTGTCCGGCTGTGGGGCTCCCCTCACCGTGGACTATCAGCTCCGTCTGGTCACCAATATGCGCATGGAGTTGGAAACGGTGCTTTCCCTGAATGCGGATCTGGAGCTGTCCACCGCACTGGAAACCTATCTGGAAGGCGTTTTCACAGATTATGCCAGAGACGTAGACCTCAGTTTCTACGACACGCAGGGCGACATGCCCATCCTGGAGCACATGAGCGAAACCATGGATGCCACCCAGTCCAGTTACACCTTGTACATTCCCGTACGGAATTATATGCACACATGTGTGGCCAACATAGCCCAGGCCAGCCAGGTGAGCCTGGAAGGCAAAGATTTCTGCCGTACAGGCCGGCTGGTGCAGCATGCCGTTGACGGAGTGGCCGACCCGCACGAAAGCGGCCTGTTCACGGCCCGCAAGCGGATGGACATACTGGCCGGCGTGGACCAGCGTTTCGACGTACATCTTTTCATGGCCAATGCGGCTACGGGACTGGTTCTGGATAAAGATCCGGATGCTAATTACAAGGACATCCGGGTAGAGGTGACCGGCTTCGCCGACGGTTTCAACATTGCCGACAGCACGTACACCTATGCGGCCGCATCGCTCTCCGAGGGAAAGGATATACGATTCCGTACCCACCCCGTACAGGTGGAGAACAGTGACGAAGTATGCTACACCTCGGTCCATTTCCCCTCGCGGGATTTACCGGATTCCAAAACGGTCATTGAAACCGAGGAGCCCTTCATCGCAGGGGAGGCCGATGAAGCCCTGTGGGAATGGATTGTTTACGTAGTGTTGGAGGATGGTACCATTACCCGGACCACCCTGAGTATCCGGACTCCCCTTCGGGCCGGACAGTTTAAGATTGTCAGGGCCATGGTTTATGAGGGCGGCACTGTGAGTACCAGTAACCCATTGGTGGGTGTGAGCGTCACGCTGGACTGGCAGCCCGGCAGCGATCATCAGGTAGAGTTTTAAAATGAGAGCGTATCTGGGACATATCCTGTTGCTTGCGGTGCTCGTCACCGTTCCCGCCTGTGACAAACAGGGGGGAAGGGAGGATGACGCCCCGAAGCAGGTGCCTGTCCAGATTGCCCTCAGCATCGGTGGAAACGGTGCAGTCACCAGGGCCGACGTGTCGGTAATCAAGGAGCTGCAGTCAACGCCCGTCTTCAGCGGCCTGGGCGAAACCCGCCTCCTGCCTTTCTCGGCAGCCGACAATACCACCGTCCTTAAAAACTCCATTCCAAGACTGTCTATTGGCTACGGCTCCCTTGCCAAAAACAGCAACGCCTACTACTTCGGCCGTGAAAACGGAAGCGTCTTCACCATTCCGCGCAACACAGCCTCTTTCCTGGTGTACGGTAAAGCCCAGCAGAGCGCAGATGCGGAGCCGGCCAATGAGGTTGCCCACAAACACTTGAACGGTTCGCTCCTGGAGGAAGGTCTCAACGCCGAAACTCCGCAGCCTTCTTCCATCAAGTTCGCCCCCGACATGATGCTTTCCTCCAGCGCCACTCCGGCCGAGGCCACGGTCATAGCCGAGGTCCTCACCGCCGTTGTTACAGGCATCGAAGGCGAGGAGCCTTTCTCCGTAACCGCGTATTACGATAACGGGAAGCAAATCTCCGTGCCGGTGCCCTGGGACGAGACCATCGGCGACGACAATCTCCGGACCTGTTACGAGAACATCACCGCCGGAGGCGCCCTCATGCCAGGTTCCGGTACTAACGTGGCGTCCATGCTCACCAACCTGTACCGCACCCTGAGCGCGTACAACATCGTCAATTCTTACCAGTACGAGGTGGAGAAGAACGGAAACGTCTATCCGGCAACCCATGCAGACGGGATTACCCCACTCACCTATGGAGATCTGTACGATTATGTACGGGATCGGGTCCTGGCCCGCTTTATCACGCTGGTGGAGCAGGGGAAGATACGGATTACCGGAGAAACGTTCTCAACTGTCACGATAAGTTTTGCAAATACCGACGTAGGCACCTACCCCGAACGGCTGGGACTGCCCTCCGGAGCCGCCGTCGTGCGCTGGACGCCGCTGGGCTACAAGGTGCCGCTGGAAAACTGCCTGGACGGCATCGCGCCCATATCGGCCTACTGCTATCCCCCTTCGCTGTATTATTTCGCCGACTCCCCCATCCGCACTTCGGAAGAGGAAATAGCGCAGAACCTGTACACTTCGGATTACAGCTGGGATACCATACTGGACAGTTATCAGGCGGGGAACGTGGTTACTTCCAGAACCCGTGCGGTGGTGCTGGAGAACCCCCTGCACTACGGCATGGGCATGCTCCGGGCCACCATAATGGCCGATGCGGAAAAACTGCAGGACAACGACGGGCAGGCATATACCATGGTAGATGT
>JAEEUZ010000012.1 GCA_016290725.1 Bacteroidales bacterium
AGATATTGCCGTTATTGTCAATCGTAGGGCTGGTCCTTGGCTGGCTGGTTTCGAACAAGAACTGTGAAACCAGTGAACCGTCCTGAGGCGAAAGCTTGAGCAGGCGCCTCTTGCCGCTGTCAGTTACATAGACGTATCCCAGGTTGTCGATGGCAGGGACGCCGCAGTTACCGGTTCCGGTATCGCGTGACCATGCCAGCGAGCCGTCGTCTGCGTTGAGCTTGAATATCTTGTTGGCAGCACGTACATATGCATTACCGGCATCGTCAAGGACGCAGCCAAGGCCAAAGTTATTGGTGGCAGCCTCCACTTCCACTTTCCACATTGGCGTGGGAGCAGAACCGGAAACATAACTGGCCAGGCTGTAACGGGCCACGATCATATTATTATTGGTGGTGGTGGCACAGACATACACGCTGCCGTCAACAGTGGAAATCGCCGGCTGGAAGCCCTTGGTCAGGTAGCCGTTCCCGTCGGTGTGCGTCATTCCGAGAAGGTTTGTAGCGCGGCCGGAGTCGCTATTGGCCGATGTACTCCAGGTACCGTCTCCGCCAAGGATAGCCACCTTGAAGCCGCCGCTGGTCTCGGAGCCAGCCGCAGTACCTGAGGACGCGCCGCCGCGGGCGGAACCGAATACCAGTTTCCCGTCGGCGCTCACTGCCATGCCGCCGTAGGAGCCCTTGTCGCAGGTAAGTGTCTGGAATAGGCTGCCGTCGCTGCGGTTCAGGATAACCATATTCGAGTCAAACAGGGTGCCGTCCACATTTCGAGTAATAACGCTCACATAACTGCCGAAAATGGCAGGGATGTGCGTGCGGTATGTTGAATTCTCTCCTGTTGCCACATACCACTTCTCGGTCATGTTCGGTCGGATGCAGAACAGACCGCCGTTACCGCCGGCACCTGTGGAATACTGCACCGGGATATAGACATTGCCTTCCACGTCAATAGACGGCGTGCAGGTCTGGCAGTTTTTGCTTCCGCTGATGGCTGCGCCATACTGGCCGATGTCAAAGCTGCCCAGCTGAGTACCGGAAGCATTGTAAGCGACCAGATGATAACCGGAGGAAGACACATAAATCCTGTCTCCAGCTGCAGTAACGGCAGGTGAAGACCAGTAGGCAGTGGCTTCCGTTGATGAATCGTACACGCGGCTCCACGCTGCGGTGAGTTTGTGGTCATCGGTACTGTCAACCGTGATATATTTGATTGCGGTTGCGCGCTGTCCGTTGTTATCAACGACAGTCAGGCGCACCTCAGCCTCGTCCTTGACAGACTGGAATGTAACCGTGGGATTCTGCTCATTGGAGCGGATACCGTCGATATCCCAATCCCAGTAAGCTATGCCCACCGGTGAGTAGGAGCGGTCCGTGAATGTAACCGCCTCGTCAATCTGCGGATCCACCGGCAGGTCGAAGTCGACAGTGGGCACGGATGCGCTGCTGCCGAGATTCGGATCAAACACCGCAAACACCGGATAGTGGTCGGAGATATACAAGTCGTTCCACTTGCGCTTATCGGTACGGTACATAAAGCAATCACCGATTCCTTTATAATAAATATGGTCGATTATCTTGCTCTGCGTTCCCCACCAGTGGTAGGTGCCATAATAATCGGTTATCTGAGCCGTATGGCGTGCATTGGAATAAGCGGCCTCAATGGGATTCAGCCACGAGTCGCCTTCCACCAGATTCCAGTCACCGGTCATAATCACTGGAAGATTACCGGTATTCTTGCTGTTAACCGTGCTCATGATGAGGGCGATTTCATCGGGGCGGGAGTCGTACAGGCTAAGATGCGTGTTCAGCATGAAGAACTGCTTGCCGGTGGGCTTGTAGGTCATAATGGCCCAGGTGGAGGTCTGAGGAACATGGTCTGTCATCGCCGAGAAATAACTGCCGGCAGTATTGGGCGTGGTGGAATGCCAGAAGGTACCGGAACTGTTAAGGGTAATGAGGTCGGTCCTATATAGGATGGTGGAAGATTCCTCGCCGGCCTGCGTGCCAGGAATCAGTCCCAAAAAACTTTCATCGGCAAGAATATCCTTGCCGTTCTTGCGGCCAAGGCCATAGTGGTTGTAACCGCTGCAGTTGTTCTTGATGTCCTGCACCTGCTCTTTCTGCGCCTCTTGCAGGCCGATAATGGCCGGGCGGTAATAATTGACCATGGCGTAGTAGGCGCTCTTGCGGTTGGTCCAGTCGCGGTCGCCGGTGTCAGGGTTGCTGGATTTATCACGTGCCGATGCAAAACGCACGTTGGACGACATCACCATAAGTCCCTCCGGAATCACGAATGGTTCGGGACTGTATGTCTTCGCCGTAAGAGTGTATATTTTGCCGGGCTGTGCCGTGAAGGAATTCGAGGTTGAGAACTTCATCTTCGTTCCGTCCGTCGCGCAAATCGTAAAGCGCATTCCGCTTGCATAAGTCTGGGCCGGAATAACAACGAACATACTGCTTCCGAAAAGCACTCCGTCGCCGTCGGCATAGACATTGACCCGGGAAGTGGCTCCGGAAGCGGCGGAAAGGCCGCTGAAATCGGTCGTGAACGGCCCGCTAACCTTCTCCGTACCAAGGCTCTCGAACATCACAGAAGATATCTTCGCGTCATAAGTGCCGGGAACAGTGAGTTTTATGACGCTCATAACGGCATTGAACGTGAGCGTTGTGGAACTCCCGCTGCCCGTCATAACAAAAGCCGACTGGTCGTAGCTTGCCGACTTCATCTGCTGGGTGGCAGGAAGAGTCACAGTGGCGCTGCCGGTGCTATAGCCGGACACTGCCGATGCCGGATATGCGTAATAATACGGTGCCGAAAGTGTTCCGGTCACGGAAAATCTGGCCGATGCCGTACCGACATATTCAGAAGCAGAAGCGAGGGCTTCCGAAGCTATGCCATTAACCGAAATCGCATCTCCCACCGACCAGTAATTGGGATAGGAATTGCCGGTCTTTTCACCCAACTCGGTCTTTGTTTCAATAATCTGAGCTTCAAATTCTACTGTCTGAATCGGATCCTGATGGATGTCTTCCTCCCTATTGCATGAGTACACAAGGGGCAGGAGCAAAAGGAACAGTGAACAAATCTTTTTCATACTTCAACTCCTTTTAATCCCAATTCAATGATTCCATTTCGTTACTCTCCGTAAGGGGAGACAACGCTCCTGTTGTGGCGCAGAACGATTGCTCCAGGCCGTTGATCGGTACCACCGCCATCTGCGGTGCAAGATAATCTTTTTTCATATCTAGTCGTAATATATTCGTGAAAGGACAGGGTAATGATCAGAGATGAATTTTACCTCCGGGTCGTAAGAGGAAGTGTCCACGATATACTCCTTTGCGGAACCGGCCCCAAAGAAAATATAGTCGATAATGGACGCCTTGCTCTCTTTCCCGTAGCAATTGAACGTGTTTATATTTGTCGATGCCGATTCGGGCGATGCCGTACGCGCATCATTGAAATATCCTTCCAGAGTTTGAATCGGAGACTCGTCCACAGTATTGTTTAGATCCCCGACAAGGAAAACCGGAGTGGCGGAAGACTTGAACTCATTCCTGCCGATACCGGTAAGGCGCTCCATCTCCGAAAGAAGCGTTTCCACTTCCTGGTCCGGGAGCGATGGATTTTCGGAAACCGACCAGCTTATATGTGCGGAAAAGAACCACACATCCTTGCCGGGACGGTATTTTTCTTCAAGATGAACCCATGATGTTACAATCGGGCTCGACTGCCCCAGGCGCTTTGAGCCTGCGACGTCTGTTGAATCGCTAAGCCAGAACCGGCCGTGTCCAAGCAGGTTGAACCTGGACTTGCGAAACATTATGCCAACGGCTTCGTCCGATGTCCGGACCATCTCTCCGCCGCTTAATCTTCCCGGGCAGTAGACGAACCAGTCCTTCCCAAAATCCTCTTCCAAATCCGCCGCCTGGGCCCGCCTCACTTCCTGAAGGCCAATAATGTCGATATTGTTCTGCTCAAAGAACGCCATCACGGCCGGCCTCCGCACCATCCAGGGCTGCCCGCCGAATTTATAGTCGTAATCCGGACGGTAGTCATCCAAAAAACGCACGTTGAAAGTCCCCACCGTCAGTTCTCCTGACAGGCTGGAATAGTAGTTCTTCATCACGAAGAACGCCTGTTTGCGGCGGCCCTGTTCATCAATGAGGCCTTTGCGGTTGAAATCGTCCTGTATGCCGTTAAGAGGCCGTTTGGGCGAGCGGAAGTCTTTCAGACACCATGGGCACAGGCCATTAAGCGCTGGAATCCTGCCAATCATTTCAAGATTCTTGCGATACAGAAGTGCAAGATACTCTTCCGTGAACAATTCCGAATCGCTTCCGTGATTGCCATACAGCGCGCCCCCGCCGAATTCGCTTATCAGCACGGGCTTACCGCTCGGAACCGTCCATGTGATATTATCGCAGTCCGCCGGTTTCCCGTCGTACCAGCCGATATACTGGTTGAAACTTATAATATCCGTAAGGTCCACCAGTTCATCCTCGATAATGGGATGATAAAAGTCCGGTTTATCCTTCTGCAAAGCCGCGCTTATGAGCCTTGTGGGATCGAGGGCCCTTGCCTTTGCGATGAGTTTTCCAAGGAATTCCAGCCTTTCAGGCGTGCGCGGAGTCTCGTTCGCCACCGACCAGATAATCGTTGCCGCGCGGTTGGCGTCACGGCCTATCATCTCCACAAGCTGGTTCTCCGCATTGGCGTATGTCTCTTCGGAGGACCAGTCTATGTTCCAGTAGCAAGGAATCTCTTCCCAGAGCATGAAGCCCATTTCCTCCGCAAGACGAACCATCTCTTCGCTGTGGGGATAATGCGCAAGCCGGAGGAAGTTGCAGCCAAGGTCCTTGGCGGCCTCCAGTAGCGCCCTGGCGTCTTCTTCGTTTCGGCATCGGCCCGGATTAAGGCCGATGGTTTCGTCGTGCACCGCCACTCCCTTCAGGAAGACGGGCTTGTCGTTCAGAAGGATCTGCTCCCCATCAACCCGGATCGTGCGGAAGCCCACCTTGTCGCGGATGGAATCATCGGCAGTGCTCACGACAACCTCGTACAGCTTAGGATTCTCTGGGCACCAGCGCTCCGGATCGGCCTTTACCTTGAAACTCACCTCGCCGTCCCTGCCGGTGCAGGCT
The DNA here is from genome assembly GCA_016290725.1 of Bacteroidales bacterium. Lineage (GTDB taxonomy): Bacteria > Bacteroidota > Bacteroidia > Bacteroidales > UBA932 > Cryptobacteroides. The sequence goes on from JAEEUZ010000012.1 coordinate 5,142, forward strand.
TTCTTCCTGATTCCCAGTTCGGGGATTTCCACCGTTACCGGGCAATTTCCGCCGTCGAGGCTTACCTTTATGTCGATCTGTTTCCCGTCGAAACTTATGCGGTAATCGCTTATGAAAACCTTGGGAACGCTCACCAGGAAGACATCCCTGGTGATTCCGCCATAGTTCCACCAGTCGAAGTTGACAGTTGGCACTTCCGATTCGCCACGGGTGTTGTTCACCCACACCACAAGGCTGTTCTCCCCTTCCTGAAGCACATCCGTAACCTCGAACCAGAACGGAGTGAACCCGCCTTTGTGCGTGCCAAGGATGTTGTTGTTCACACCAACCATGCACTGGTAATTCACCGCTCCGAAATACAGGAACCAGCGCCTGCCTTCCACGGGCCTGAAATCCACCGTCCGGCGGTACCAGATGCTTCCTTCGTAGTAATAGAGTTTGTCGCTTTGCGTATTCCAGTCTCCGGGAACAGTGAGCGTTGGAGCATGGTCGAAGTCGTATTCGATGAGGGTGGTTTTGTCCCCATAGAAATGCCGGTCGGCAAAATAACGCTTCGAGGGCTTCTGCAGCTGCATCTGATACTTGTAGATCCCGGTATTCATCGGATCCACGATATAGTTCCACTGCCCGCCCAGGGACTGGCAATCACGCCCGGGCGCAATGGTAAATGCCCCGGCTGAAGTTAGCCCGAACAGAAGTATCGCTGCTGCAGCAAGGATTCTTTTCATTATTTACAGTTTGATCAGCGCCACGGCGTTGTTTTCAAGTTCCAGATAAAGCGTGCCGTCTTCGCGCGGGAAGAGCGGAATCTCGGTGTAGAGATGCTCGTCGTCGGTGAGATAGTAATAGGTTTTCCCCAGACTGCAGCCCTTCAGGGAAACTGTAATCTTGGCACGGTTACAGGTGTTGTTATCTCCATTGTAACGGGCCAGCATAAGCACGGTTTCACCCTCATTCACAGCCGCCACGGCATAGATATCTCCCATACCGCCTTCCACCTTGCACTCACGCTCAGTGCCCTTTAGCTTGCTCCAGGCATAGAAAACATAATACAGGGGCATGTGACGGTAGATTTGGAAATCGTAAAAGCCGCAGTAATTGCTGGCCGCGCGGAAATCGTAATACATCATCATGTCCACCGGGGCATCCTGCAGGGCCAGCATTGTGGCCCCTGCGAAGGCCGCGCCCTTCATTGAGCGGCGGTTTTCCCTGTTGTAAAGCTCATTGGAGGAGCCGTCTCCACTCTTGAAGCGGCGGTAGTTCCATTCGTTCAGGATCAGTTCCGCATCTTCATAGCCATACTCCTTCATCCAGCCGCGGATCATATCGGCCTCCATCAGATACACCGACGGCTCGGCTCCGTATTTATGCCAGGAAATGAAGTCGATGGGAACATCGTTTTCCTTCATATACTGGAAGAACGCCGGGAAGTAGGTTTTAACGCCCTGAATGCGGCAATATGAAGGCCCGCCGATCTTAAGATCCGGGAAGCACTTTTTCAGATGCTTCGCGGCCACCGCGTAAAACTTGTGGAACTCCTCGATGGTGCCGCCCCAGGTGCGGGGTTCGGTCTCCCATCGGCCCGACGACTGGTCAAGATCCGCCTCGTTCCAGATTTCCCAGTACTGGATGTTGTAGTGGAAACCGTCCGCCCAGCCTTCATTATAGTGACGGATGATATGCTCGCATATCCTCGCCCACTTCTTATAGTCTTTCGGCGGGTAGATGTTGTACTTCGCTGCAATCTGGTTTTCAATAGTCTGGCCAAGCCGATAGAAGGGTTCGCTGCCGGACTCCATGAGCGTTTTGATGTACAGGTCCGTCTCCCGGAAATCGTACGAGGAGGGCTTGTCCGGGTCTTTGCAGAAGTCCGGGAAGATATCCGTGATATCCACGACGCGCTCCCCATAATAACCCTCACTGGCATCGTGGGTGCGGCTGTAGGGAATCTCAAGGATACGGAAATCCTCCTTCTGCATGTCGTTATCCCAGGCGGGGCCGTTGTTGACGGCGTTCATAGGCTTAATCGGCCCCACGACAACCGAGGTGTCTACCGATATGCTAACGTTCACAGAGGTGATGTTCGGCTGGGCATTCTGGGCCCCGGCAAGAATGGCGGCGCAACACCCAAGCGCGGCTGCCAGTATAGTCTTTCTCATTTCCATTTTACATCTCTCAGATAAACCTGGCGGCTGCCTTCGTGCACGGAGTTGAAGGCCAGCTGGCCTCCGTCCGCTCGCCAGCGGGCGTGAAGGTCGCAGCGGGAATACTGCTCCTTGTACTCCTCCGGCACGAAGAATCGGCCAAGGGAGATTATGGCCTCGTCGTCCATGCGAAGGAGCACCCAGCTGCGGTAGCCGTCTTTGTTCCAGTATCCCTCACTGCTTATGAACTGCCCGTTCGGGGAGAATACGCAGTGGCCGTCCCAGTCCATAATTCCCGGAGCAAGGTGGCGTACTTTTTCTTCCTCCCCTACTTTGAATACCACGTGCGACCAGGTTGAGCCTCCGTCCCATCTTGCGGTAACCACAAGCGTTTCACTGTCTTTCCAGTTGAAGTGCGAGCCCATCCAGCCGTCCGGGAAACAGCGCCGTACATCCGTTCCGTCCGTGCGGACGGTCATCGACACGGTATCCCACTTGTACACATGGCCGCGTTCGGCAAGCTGTGCGTTGAAGTCCTGCACCGTCCTGGCCAGGAAAAACACCTTGCTGGCATCGGGGCTGATTATGGTGTGGCAGAAATATGCCAGGCCGTCTTCGGAAGTTATCTCCGGCATGAACAGCCTTGCCGCCTCAATGGAAAGGAGGAGTTTTTCCTCCCCGGTCTTGAGGTTCACCAGCCACAGGCCGTCATCGGCAGGCCACACCTTATCCAGAAGTGGATCCTGTCCGTCTCCGGCATAACCGTAATCCGGGCGGCACACGCGAAGGCGGGCGTAATTCAGGCTCACGGCCCATTCGCCCGTGGGGTCTACCGCGCTTATCGGCCTTGAAACAATCCTCTCCTCGCCTGTTTTCCAATTGAGAAGCACGGTTACGAATTTGCCGCCGCGGCAGTCGTTGAATGCGCAGAGCCCGTCTTCCCAAGGCAGCCAGTGGAACATCGCGGCTTCCTGGAAATTCCAGCAGGTTGTGCGGCTGATGGGGATGTAGCGGTTGTTATCGGCCAGGTCTACCAGCGCCACCGTAGCGGTATCCGTGGGCTCGGTCAGCCTTCCGGTAAAATCCACACCCAATACGCACACATACCTTCCATCCGGGCTCCAGGCATTGATGCCGAAGTAATTGGCAAGAAGATGATCGCCGGGCCCCTGCGTTATTGCATACGGCTCCCCTACCTCCGGAAACGGATGCAGAGTTTCCCGGCAGGAGGCCAGAAGCACAAGCGAAAGCCCGGCGAGTATCAGACACTTCTTATTCATTATTGACTACAGATTGAATCCGGGAGGGGTACATGTCTTCTGGGGATTGCCGCCAAGCTGCGACCAGTTGGCTCCGGGAGCGGTGGTCTTGGGGCAGGAAATCTTGTAGAGGATTGCGCCCTGCGACGACGAACCGGTAACGTAAATACTACCGTCCGGGCCGATGGTGGGACTCGTCCGGGGATTCTCAAGATCCACGGAAGAAATGAGCTTACCGTCGGCCGACGACAGTTTGAGTAGCTTGTTGCTGCCGTAGTCTACCACATACACGTATCCCATTGCGTCAATAGCGGGCACGCCGGTGTTGTAATCGCCTTCTGTCCTGTATACCCATCCGGTCTCGCCGTTACGGGCGTTCAGGCGGAAGACCCTGTCCGCGGCACGGAAGTATGCGTTTCCGTCCACATCCAGCACACAGCCCAAACCAAGCACGCCGGCGGGATTGCTGGAGTGAGTCTCCAGTTCAACCTTCCACACAGGAGTGGGGGCGCTTCCGAATACGTAATTGTCCAGATTATACTTGGCGCAAATCATATTCTCGTTATCGGAGGTGGCGCAAACGTATACGCAATGGTCTGTGCCCACTGCGGGTTGTCCGGCCTTGCACAGATAACCGTTGCCGTCGGAGTGGCGCATGCCCAGGAGATTGGTCTTGCGGCCGTCGTCACTGTTGGGAGAGCTCTTCCAGTTACCCAGGGCTCCGTCTACCACTGATACGTGATATCCGCCGCTGGTCTCGGTGCTGGGTTCGCGGCCCTGCCGTGTTCCACCGCGGTTGGTGGCATAGATGAGCTCGCCTTTGTGGCCCACTGCCATGCCGCCCCAGGAGCCCTTGTCACACTCAAGCACCTGCACCAGCTGACCATTGGAGCGCCTGAACACGGCGGTGTTTCTGGTAAGGTCGTTTCCGCTGTTCGTCAGCACCACGGCCACATAGTCGCCCACGATGGCCGCAATCGTATTACGGTACTGCGAGGTGGTTCCGGTGTCGTGGTACCAGTTCTCGTCAGAAAGATCCGGTCTCAGGGAATAGAGACCGCCGTGACCGCTTTCAGTGTTGTAACCATATTGCACAGGGATATACACATTGCCCTGGGAATCTATGGAAGGAGTGGGAGTCTGGATATCGCGGTCCGTGATGTACGGTTCGCGCTTTCCTATATTGTAACTGCCGAATATGCTTCCGTCCGGATTGAATCCAACCAGGTTGTAACCGGAAGAAGCAACGTAAATCTTGTCCCCGGAAGGAGTAACTGCCGGAGCCGTCCAGTCCGCAACTGCCGAACCCAGTCCGTCAACTGTATCGTCATAGAGAACGCTCCACTCGATTGTGAGGTCATGTCCTTCGGAACGGGCGACAGAGAATGTCTTGGAGGCCGATGCCTTCTGCCCGTAGTGGTCTGTGACGGTAAGGCTCACGGGGATATCATCTCCGTAAGTGGTGAACAAAACCTCAGGATTCTGTGCCGACGACACAATACCGCCGATATTCCATTCCCACATCTCGATTCCGTCGGCCGATGTGCTCTTGTCGGTGAACTTCACCACCTCGTCCATCTTCGGATTCGCGGAAATCTCGAAGTCGGCAACCGGCTTGGGTTTTTCGCTGGAACCGCCGGTCTTGAACTGGAAGATGGCATATACAGGGTGATGGTCGGAAATCCACATTCCCTTCCATTTCATATTGAGGGTACGGAAGCGGAGGCACTTGTCGAAACCGCCATAGAATATGTGGTCCAGATGCTGATGCTTGGAAATCGTACTCTGACTGCCCCACCAGTGGAATGTTTCGATGTTGTCGGTAAGGGGTGCCGTCTGGCGTGCGCTGGAGTATTTGGCCAGGATAGCTGACAGGGCCGGATCGTTCTCTTCGACGTTCCAGTCGGCGGAAAGCACGACGGGAAGGCCGGCTGGGCATTTTTCATCAACCGTAGCAAGAACAACACCCACTTCCTTGGGCTGTGAAGCCGAGGAAAGGCTCAGGTGTGTATTGATGTAGAAGAAGCGGCGGCCGCTCTCCTTCACCGTCATGATCGCCCAGGTTGCAGTACGGCTCTGCCTATCCTCCATTTCAGGAAAATAGCTTGCCACAACATTCGGGGTAGGAGAAAGCCAAACAGTTCCCCAATCCTCAACTTCAATATCGTTAGCCTTATAGAGAATGGACGTGGACTCACCTTTCTGGGCTCCGTCGGTACGCCCAACCCCAACGTAAGAATAACCCTTACAGTTGGTAATGATGTCGCCCACCTGGTTCATCTCCGCTTCCTGAAGGCCCAGCACAAGGGGCTGCATGGTGTTCACCATCTGGAAGTAACCGATTTTGCGAACTTCCCAGTCGCGGTCTCCCGTATCCGGGTCGCTGGCTTTGTTGCGCGCGGAATAGTAACGCACATTGGAGGACATGATCATCAGGCCCTGTACATCCTCGGAAGGGAGGTCTTCCTCCTCTTCACGGGTGTACCAGTTGCTGTAGTCCAGTTGCTGAGGCCGATAGCAAGATGAAAGCATCAGCAGCAATGGAAGGATAAATAATATCTTTTTCATAACAATTAGATTTCTCGACAAGCTCGAAATGACAATAGGGATTACCAACCCGGGTTCTGATCAAGTTTGTAGCCGCGGTTTGTATATTCCCGGATTACCTCGGCGGGAATGGGATAGAGGTACTGGCGGTCGTCGTCGTACCACTTGCGTTTTACGATAACTTCATATCGGAGATCGTAGCCGCCGTCGGGGTTCGCGTCCAGGCGGAGACCCTGCTCCGGATCGGAATCCTGATAGACCTGCACATATTTGTTCTGCGCATAGCTGGGCACGTCGCCGTATGCATCGTATGTGACGTAGAAGTCCTTGGTGTCGTCGTCGTTCACCGAGAACTGGGCATTCAGGGAAGGCACATGAATTCCGGTCCAGGGCACCCTTTCGAAGTTCTTTCCTTCTTTCCAGCGCTTGAGGTCATCGGCCCGGAAGCCTTCATAAACCAGTTCTATCGCCCTCTCACGGCGGATTTCAAGAATCACGGGGTTGCTTATGTCGGGGTAGAAGGTTTCCTTGAGATAAGTATCCACCGAGGTGGGTTTGGAAGAAGTTACTCCCGCTTTGTCCTGGAAACCGGCCCTCAGGCGCAGGGCGCCTATCGTGGCCGCCCATTCTGCATCAGTGAGTTCCCCGAGTTCCGCCTTGGCTTCCGCATAGTTCAGAAGTACTTCTGCATAGCGGATGATGGGCTGGCTGTTTTCGTTCTTGCTGGTACCGTTCTTTGCGGTTGCGTCTTCCACGAACTTGATGGGCTGGTAACCTGTTACGGCCACTCCGTCAACGATATTCGGCCTGCGGTCTCTCCATCCGCCGCCGGCAATCTGATAATGGGGGCCTTTCACTGTCTGTGCCAGGCGGGCGTCGCGGCCGTTGAACTCATTGATGAAGTTAATGGCCTTGTAGGCTGTCTTGTCCGTGAAACGGGTACCGTCCGTGCACAGGTAAGTGAAGATGAACGCCCTTGAAAGGCAGGCGCAGCTGCCGTAAGTGGCGGAATTCCAGTACCAGTTCGCATCGCCGGTTACAAGGTCGGCCAGCGAAGCCTGGACTCCGAGGATAACCTCGTCGGTGATGATATTCTTCGAATAGAAAAGGCTTCTGTATGCTCCCAGTGAAGGGTTGTCCGTTAAATATGCATCATCGCAGACCGTGGTGTTCAGGTTCACCAGAGGGTCGTCCATGATAACTTTGGCCGCATCGGCGGCAAGGCGATACAGCTTCGCCGCAGTCCATTCGGCAGTCTCTTCATTATGGTACTTGCGCCAGGATGCCTCATACAGGCAGGCCCTGCTCTTGAGGGCATAGGCGGCATTCTTTGAAATGCGTGTATTGCCCTTGGAAGAAGTCGTCCGGATATGCTCCGCGGCAAAATCCAGATCCTCGATTATATGGCCGATGATCACATCACGGGAATCCCTGTTCTTGTACATCTCGTCCAGCTCGTCATTCTTCAGGCAATGGTCGAACCACGGAACTCCTCCGTAAGTGAAGAGTTTGTCGAAATAGAACTTTGCCCGGAACCATCTGGCAAGGCCTTCATAATGGTCCTTATCGGCCTGGGAAACCGTGCAGTCCTCGCTGTGGATGCCGTCGATGAAATAATTGACGGTACGGAGGTTGCCCCATCCCCATGAAGTGGAGGTCTCCGCTGAATAGGCAGTGGTATAAAACGTACTGACGCTCTTTGCGACTCCATAGTCCGTCGTACCTTCCTGTGAAGTGAGAGAACTAAGGGAAGGAAGCTGCTGGTAAAAAGACAGCGAGTACGCCTCCAGGCCCTGGGCGGAGCCGAAGATGATAGTCCTGTTACCGGAAGTGATCGGGTCCTCCTTGAGGGAGCAGGAATAAAGGCTCAGTGATCCCAGTGCGGCTATAAGTATTATCCTGTACTTTTTCATGTCCGTCAGATTTTAATGGTTACACCAAGGGAGAACGTCCTCAGGGAAGTGAGGCTGTTGCCGTCGCCGTAATTGTTGGTTCCGTCTCCAAGATCCTGGTCGGAGCCGTGGGTTGCGGTAACCACGTCCACATCGGTCGTTAGCCTGTAAAGAGGTGACCAGGTATAGAGGTTTTCACCCGAGAAATAGATGCTCGCAGCGCTGAGGCCGATCTTTTCCACCCATTTCTTGGGAACGTTCCAGCCTATCTGCAGGTTCTGGAGACGGCAATAGGCGGCATTGAGCACATATCGGTCTACCTTGTGCTGGCCGGAGAAGAAGATGCGGTAATAGCCGCTGTACTTGGGAAGGAAGGAATCCCGGTGCTCCGGCGTCCAGGCGTTATTCACAGTCCAGGCCAGGGCATTTCCGTACGGCCTGTGGTACTGGCCCCAGATAATGGACTCACCGCTGGGATACCAGTCCTGCTTCCCTACTCCCTGGAACATGGCCGATGCAAAGAAGCCGTTCCATTCCAGATTTGCGGTAAAGGAATAGAGATACCTGGGGTGCTTGTTACCAACAATCACCATATCTCCGGCATCGTTGGCCGTCTGGGCTCCCTTGTCGATAAGATGGTTGCCGTTTCTGTCTTCCAGAATTACATCACCGGGTTTTGAAACGTACCCTTCGTTAATCTGGATTAGTTTGTTCACATACGGGTCTCCGGGACCATAGAAATTATCGATCTGCTCCTGGTCGTCGAAGAAGCCCACGAACTTGAAGCCCCAGATTTCACCGATTTCCTGCCCCTCATAGTAGTCGCTCAGGGATTTCGTAGGGTTGTTGTAGCGGGTGATGAAAGAGCGGTTATCAGCAAGGGTTGCCTTAAGGCCAACATTCAGAGCCTTCCCGGCAAGCATGAAGGAATCGTCGTAACTGAGGGTGAGTTCGAAACCGCGGGTTATAAGGTCTGCATAATTGCCCTTGGGGGCGCTGGCTCCGTATGTATCCGGAAGGCTGGGACCAACCGTGTACATATTCAGGGTTTGGCGGATGTAATAGTCTCCGGTGAAATTGATTTTTCCCTTATAGAAGCCGATGTCCACACCACCGTCCACCGTGCGGGTTGTCTCCCAGGTGAGGTTGTCCGGAATCTGGCTGGGAATCGAGGTTATGCGCCTCTTTGTCTCCCCGTCAATCACGTTGCTGAGGTTACTGAAGCCGAATCTTTCCACGAATGAGTACTCGGAAACGTTTCCGTTGCCCAGCTCTCCATAGGAAGTGCGCACTTTAAGGTTGGAGATTATTTCGGGAGCCACGTTCCACCAGTGCTCCTTGGACACTCTCCATGCGGCCGATGCCGAAGGGAAGAAGCCCCATTGCTGGTTTGTGGGAAACTTGGACGAGCCGTCATACCGGCCGTTGAGCTCCAGCAGATAGCGCTCGTCGAAGGCATAATTCAGCCTGGCAAAGATGCCGGCGCTCTTCCATCGGCCCTCATAGGAGTATTCCGTAAAGTTGTCTCCCATGGCCATATTGATGGATTCCACGTCTTCGGAGATAAGGCTGTAACGGAGCATATCAAAAGTCTTGGATGCCGACTGTTCCCAGTTGTAACCCACAAGGGCCTTGAGGTCGTGCTTCTCGGCGAAGACTTTTGCGTATTCGGCATAGGCGTTAACCGAAATATAATTTCTCCTGTACCATGTTTCCTGTATGAAATCGTTCACGCCAGGGGTTCCGATCCAACTGATCTCTCCCGGAGCCTCGCTGTAAGACACCATGGTATTCTTCTTCAGATTGTTCTCCCACACTGCCTTATATGAGAAATCCGCATTCAAGCGAAGGCTGTGGTCGAAGAATTCCGCCCTGGCACCGGTTGTGGTGGTGAAATTGTTGCGAAGTTTGTCGGTATAGTTCTTTCCCGTCACAAGACCGCCGATTGCCATGGCGCCGCTCTTGGTAAAGGTGCCGTCCGGATTGAATACGGGAGCACTAACATGGCCTTCATCCTGGATACTGCGGAGGAAAAGGCCGCGGTTGTTCTGGTTGTGACTGGCCGGGATATGGTTCTTATCGTAGTTGAACGACAGATTCTCCCATAATTTCAGCCACTCGAACGGCCGTGCCGTAATCTTGGACCGCAGGGAAGAAGTGAAGTACGTATCCGGATTGAAATTTAGGATACCGTCGTATTTGTAGATACGGCCCGACATATAATAGTCGATCTTTCCCGATGTACCGCTTGCGGAGAGATTGTGGGTACGGGCCATCGTGAACGGCTTATAGATGACTTTGTAGTAATTCGTGTTGCCGTAATACACATAACGGCCGCTTTCATCCACATCCACTTCGTCTGTGATACCCTTTTGCTTGCGACGGAGGAACTCGTCCAGCCACGCCTGCGAAAAATCCTGGCTTGTGTTCATGCCGGAAGGCATTGTTCCCCAATAGTTGTAATACGCATCCCGGAACAGGCTGGCATACACATAACCGTCATCCACAATGTTGGGAAGGTTACTGGGCGTGAGGAACGACATGTTTTCGTTGTAACTGAAACTGAACTTCCCCGCCTCGGAGGAAGCGCTCTTGGTGGTGATGAGCACCACGCCGAACGTTGCCCTGGAACCATAGATGGAGGCCGATGCCGCATCTTTCAGCACCGACACGCTCTCGATATCGTCAGGATTCAGGAGGGCGGGATCTCCCTCCACGCCGTCGATGAGGATAAGTGCGTTTCCTCCGCCGCCCACCGAGGTGGTACCGCGGATGTTGAACTCCGCGCTACGGCTGGGCTTACCGTCGGATAGGGTGATGTTAAGGTTAGGGATGGCGCCAACCAGCATCTGCGTGGCATTGGACGAAGGACGCCCGGAGAAGACTTCCGAGGATATCTGGTCCACGGCGCCGGTGAGGTTGGCCCTTTTCACGCTGCCATAACCCACCACCACAACATCTTCCAGAAATACCGAGGAAGGATTCAGGTCCACCGTAACGGGGCCCGGGCCGGTTACCTTGAAGCTGTAGTCCTCGTATCCCAGGGACGAAATCACAATTTCCTGCCCCCTCTGGGCGGAAATCGAGAATTCGCCGTCGAGAGATGTTACCGTTCCCTTGCCGGTTTCCTTCACTATGACTCCCGCGCCGATTACCGTTTCCCCGGTGGTGGCATCCTTGACCACACCGGTGACGGTGAGGCGGTCTTGCGTAAATCCGGCCACGGCAACGAGGAGCAACAGGACTGATAGAATTGAACGTTTCATAATAATCCGGATTTCATTTTGTGCAAATTTAATCCGAATCTTTAACGTCAACTACACCTATACTTCCGAGAATTGCAACTATTTTATATTTTTGGATTTGGCAACGTTGCGATCCCTCCACTGGCGGGGAGTCATGCCGAATTCGCGTTTGAAGCACTCGGAGAAGAAGGAATGGGTGTTGAATCCCACCGCAGATGCCACTTCCTGCACCGATACGGAATCGTCCTTGAGCAGTTCCACCGCCTTGTGAAGACGCATCTTCATCACGTACTCCATCGGGGAGATATCGGCATACTCCTTCATCTTTTTATATAAGGAAGAGGGCGACATGCAAACCACCTCGGCGATATCGTCCAGGGTGATGTTCCGGTGAAGATTGGCCGATACATACTCCTGGATACTCCGGAGGAACTTCTGCTCCACTGCCGATACCCTTCCGCTTGGCAGTTCCCCGCCCGAAGGGAGCGACGAGATATAGAACTCGTACACCCTCTTGCGGTTTTCGATGAGGTTGTCCACCGTACTGCGCAATTTTTTCGGAGAGAAGGGCTTCTCCAGGTAGGCATCGGCCCCACCCTCCAGGCTTTCCTGCATGAATACGTCTGGCACTTCGGCCGACAGCAGGATCACGGGAATATGGCTGGTGGCCAGATTGCCCTTCAGGGCCTTCGTGAGGCCGATTCCGTCCATCTCCGGCATTATCACGTCCGACACCACAAGGGTTGGCGATGCGCCGGATTCTATCTTTTGGAGGGCCTGACGGCCATTCGAGGCGTAGATGATATTGTAGTTCTCGCCAAGAATGTCGCCGATTACGCGGGCCATGTCCTTGTCGTCTTCCACAACCATCACCGACTTGTCCTTGGTTTCCACTACCGGCAATGCCGCGGCTCCAGGCTGGGATTCGTCCACGGAAAGGGGTATGGTGAAGATGAAGCGGTTCACCTTCAGGTCGTCGTCCATGGATAGCGAGCCTCCAAGAAGGGTTGCGAACTGGCGGCTTGTGGAAAGGCCCAGGCCGGTTCCCTCCACATTGGCCGACGAACTGTCCTCGTAGCGGTAGAACGGCTGGAAAATCTTTTCCCGCTCTTCCTCCGGCAGTATGGCGCCGTCGTTCTCCACTATTATTCGCGCATCGCTTCCCTCAACCGACAGAACAATTGACGAGCGGCTCTGGGAATATTTAAGCGAGTTGGAGAGCAGATTGTCGAAGATACGCCCAAGTGAACGGACATCTGTTTCGCAATACACCGGGTTTTCCGGCAAAGTGAGCGCAAGGCTCTTCCCTTCCTGAAGGAACATGGGATGGAAACGGCGGTGAGCGTCTTTAAGCACTGTTCTTATGTCCAGGAATTCGGGATGGATCTGGAAAGTGGAGTCCGTTAGTTTTCTGAAGTCCAGAAGTTCATTGATAAGGACCGTGAGCTTGAGGGAATTGCGGCGCATTATATCCAGATTCTCCTGCACGGAGCCGTCCGCCGAGCCCGAGAACTTGCGGATAAGGGCTTCGATGGGAATCTGCACAAGGGACAGTGGCGTTCTTATTTCATGTGCGATGCTGGAAAGGAATTCCATCTTGGACGTGAGCATCTCCCGCTCGTGCTCCGCCGCGGCTTTCGCCTTTGCCCTGCGGTCCGACAGCCTGGCTATTCCCGCTATCGACAGGAGGAACACCAGAAGATAGATGATAAAAGCAACTGGGCTCAGAAGAAGCGGCGGCTGCACCGTGAGTTTCATCACCGTCTCCGGGCTCTCCTGGCCGGAAAGAGCCAGCGTTTTTACTTTCAGGTCCCACTTGCCGGTGGGTATGTCATATACCTCGAAAGAGCCGTCCTGCACCGGTGTCCAGTCATTGTATCCGTCTATCTTCCAGAAAATTGTACCGCTGGGAAAACGCTTGTAATCCAGCCCCGACACATTCACTTCGAAGGAACGGGCGTTCCTGCCGATGTTCAATGAGCGTGGATGTAAGAAGCGCTCCCCTTCCGCCTTTTCGGAAGAGGAAAGGACGTGGAATAAGGTAATAACCGGAGCATTATCGGCAGATAGCGCGTCCGTGAGCCGGTTAGTGGAGAAGGAAATGAATCCATCCGAGGTACCGGCATACAAAGTGCCGTCCGAAGCGATATAATTCGATGAGTAGTTGAAACTGTCTATTTCAAGAATCTCACTTGAGATTAGCGGCAGTTTGCGGTCGTCGGCAGGATTAAGGATATGGATACCGTGGGCCCCGGTTATCCAGAGGAGATTTCCGTCGCTTCTGCGGGATATCTTCAGAAGCCTGGTTCCCTCCGATGCCACAGGCCGGAAACTGTTCAGCTCCTTGCTGTATTTCCACAGTCCCCCGCCCTCGGAGGTTGCGAAAACATGACCATCGGCATCCTCCGCTATATCTGTAAGGATATTGGAGGAGGGAATCTTGAATGTTGCGAGTTCATTGGCGGTGTAGCGGTATACCTGCCCCGAAGTGCTGGCCACCCAAACCGCACCATCTAGGGTGCAGATAATGCGGCACACCTGTTTGCAGGGGATGAATATCTCTCGCTCGAAGTTTCCGTCGGCACCGTCCCGCCCCACGATGAATCCGTCCTTGGCACCTATCCACAGCCGGCCCTGTTTGTCCCGGCAGAAGGCATAGGCCGATTTTCCCGCGCCAGGGAAGGCCGTCATCCTGCCTGTTTCCGAATCCAAAAGGGTTATGGAAAGCTCGTTGTCGATGGTACCAACCCAAAGATTACCGCCTTCCGCCATGAGGCCAGTGACGTTTCGTCCCGGGAAGAACTGCCTGGAATAGTGCCCGGCAGATTGACTTTTGTCCAGGCACAACAAGCCTTTGGTATCGGTTGCTATCCATATCCTGCCGTCAGGAGTCTCCTCAAAATCACGTGCCTTGAAGCGGCCGCCGGCAAATGCGTCGCCATAATGGTGGTAATCCACATCGTCTGTAGACAACTGCGCCACCCCTTCGAAGAGCGTTCCGGCCCAAACTCTCCCCTGCCCGTCCTCCTCAAGGCACCTGAATGAGTTGTCGTGGAAAGGGCGCTCAACCCTTATTTGGGAAAGCGAGCCGTCCAGGACATGAATACCGTCGCGCGCGGCAATCAAAATCTCACCGCTGCTATGCACTATCGCATCTCTCATCCTGCTGGTAAAGGGAACTGTTGAGAGTTCCCCGCTTATGAGGTTCAGGGCATAGACGGAACCTTTTTCTTCCCCCAGGATAAGGACCGCTCCGGCGCAGGCCATGCGGGAGATATCCAGAGCCCGTATGGCGGCATTCACCTCGCCCGACAGGCTACCCGGAGTTGGGGTTCCATCGGCAATGGAAAGAAGGGTTTCGTCATCAGTAATGACATAAAGGACAGCGCCATTGCCGCAAATGGCCGATGCATTTATCGGCAAGGAGGAGATTTCGCCGCTGGAGGTGTTGATTTTTATCAGGTCGTAGCCGTTAAGGGCTATCCACAGGAAACCGTCGGAGGTGCAGCACATCTGACGGATGTTTGCATCGTCCTGCTCCGGAATGTGGAAACGGAGCATCTCCAAGCGGTCTTTCCCAATCCGGAACAGGCCGTCCGACGTTCCCGCCCACAGAGTTCCCGAGGGGTCTTCCGCCAGGGTGAACACCACCGGCTGGAGAGCATTGGATGCCTCCGGGAAAGCCACTCGTACGATATTGCATCCGTCATAGAAATCCAGCCCCGCGTTCGTGGCAACCCACAGGAAGTTCCGCGAGTCCATGAGCACGTCGTTCACGCAGTTGTCGCTGAGCCCCGCCTGCATATCCAGCTGCGAAGCCTGCCACTGCTGCGCCTGCACCCGGAGCCCGAACACCAGCGTAAAGAACAGAAACAATATCCCGGCTTTTTTCATACTTTAGACCTTCAGGAAGATTTTCTTCTTGTAGAGGAACCACAGCAGGAGCCAGCTGAGGGCGAAATAGCCTATCGCGAGCAGCCAGGTGCCCCACGCCTTTGGCATCAGGCCGGCCACTCCGCCCAGGAAGAAGGCCGATATGTCCTTGAAGGAAACGATCCGCTGTATCATATATATAGTAATGGAATTCATGCCGATCACCGTAAAAAACGGCGTCCACTTCTTCCATCCCTTAACATCTATGAGCCAGTAGAAAAGCGCGAAGAGCCCTACTGAATACGCCCCGGCGACAAGGGTGAAGGTACTGCTCCAGAGTTTCTTGTTGATGGGGAACCACAGGCTCCAGACAAGGCCCACCACAAGAAGCGCTGCGGCGGCGACAACCATCCACAAGGTTTTTCTCTTGCAGGCGGAGTCTTTGACGAACTCTCCCGTAAACTGGCCGAGCATCGCCGTAACGATTGCCGGGAATGTGCTCAGGAGCCCCTCCGGATCGAAAACACCCACCTTAAGAAGGTGATTCGGCATCAGAATGCGGTCTACATATCCAACGATATTGCCTTCCAGGGTGAGGCTGCCTGCTCCCGCGGCATCCGGCGCCGGAATCAGTAGCAGTAGATTGTATCCTATAAGTATAACCGCAGCAATCACCGCCCGCCATTTCCAGCCGCAGGCCATGAACAGCCAGGCCGCGAACATCCAGGCCAGGCCGATGCGCGCAAGCACGCTGGGGATGCGGAAGGTTGGGGACAAATCGAAGATGTGGTTGACCACCAGTCCCAGCAGGAAAAGTATTAGCCCCCGGAGAACGGTTTTCCAAAATATCTTCTTGTTGGACTTTCCTTTAGCTTTACTCGCGGCCAGCGAGAAAGGGAAAGTCATTCCAGAGAGAAACAGGAACAGAGGGAAAATCGTGTCGTGATGACGGAACCCGTTCCAATCCACGTGGGTCATCTGCAGGTTAAGCCAACAATCTGCCCCTCCCGGGAACAACTTGCAGGTTGCGGTCACAATGGCGGCGAACCCCATTATGAACATCATGTCGAATCCCCTTAGGGCGTCTATCGAAAGGAGCCGTTTATTGTCCATGCTACTTGATCTTCTCCTTCTTTCCGCTGCGGCGCGAGCGCTCAGCCGCGAAGCCCATCATATGGCTCTCGAAGGCCACGTCTATGCTGCTGGAAAGGTGATTCGGATCCTGGCGGTCCACAGCCTCCAACCAGTCGCGTACCAGGCGGTAGTCTCCTCCACCATGGCCGGAGCGGGCGTATTCACCGATTTCGGCAACTTCGTGGTTCCACAGTTTCGGCGTTCTGGTGAGAAAGTCGGTGACCACAAATGACTTGCTGTCTCCTTCGATGTAACCCATGGTGCCCATAATCCTTGTGCGGCGCCCGCCCGCAGGGGCGAAGGCGTCCATCGAGAAGGATGCCGTAACGTCGTCTTCGAAACCCATGATTGCCACATAGTGGTCCGGCTGGTTATTGTCGCAGTGGAACACACAACGGGCGTAGCTGTTGTAGCGGGGATCCTTGAGGCGGCTTAGGATGAAATCGGAATCTTTGTTGCCCTGCAGGTCGAAAACGCCCGTATGCTGTTTCAGGTGAGTGTAAATCTCCACCGCGTCGTAGGGGCATTCTTTCTGGTGAGGGCAGCCGTCGGTGCAGTACCTCGGGGCGTCCTTCGGAGCGTTCTCCTCCCTGAAGAAGCTGAGGCTTCCGGCGGCGTCGATGTATTTGCAGGGTTTGTCCACGATCCAACGGAGGATGTCCAGGTCGTGGCAGGACTTGGCGAGGATGATGGGGGTAGTCTCATCTTCCCGGCGCCAGTTGCCGCGCACATAGGAATGGGCCATGTGCGCATACTGGATAGGCTCCATGTGCTGGATATTGACCACATCGCCTATAGCTCCGCTCTTTACCACTTCGCGAAGGGCCATGAAGTAGGGGGCATAGCGCAGCACGTGGCACAGAGCCACAATCCTTCCGGTTTTCTTAACCATGTCCCGGATGTTCTTGCACTCTTTCTTTGTAGGGGCCACCGGCTTTTCCAGAAGCACGTCATAGCCGAGCTCCAGAGCCATCATACAAGGCTCGTAATGCCTGTTGTCGGGGGTTGCGATAACCACCGCATCGGCAAGCTTCTTTCCGCTGGCAAACACTTCCCGGTAGTGCCCGAAGCGCATCTCATCCGGCACGTTGTGCTGGTCGCCGAGATATTTCACCCGGTGTTCCAGAATATCCGATACACCAACGACCTTCATCCCGGCGGGGAATTTCCTTGCATATCCGGCATAGGTTCTGCCTCGGTTCCCGCAGCCGATGATAATGACGTTTATCGGGCGGCTCACCTCCGGATCCAGCGGGCGTATTGGAGTGAGGCCCTTAAGTGGTTCCATACCCTCTCCATCCGGGACCGGACCGATGTCAAATGGGCTGGAAATGAGTTCGGACGCGCCACCCATCGGCCCCACCAGGGCTCCTCCTGCGGCAAGGAGGGTTGCTCCCTTAAGAAAATCGCGACGTTTCATATAGTATTTGTTTCAACTATACAAATATGCATAATTAATGGCACACATGCAAAAAGAATAACAAAAAGCGGCCCGGGCGGAAGGGCCTGGACCGCTTTTGTGTGAGAGGGTATAGGATTAGTTCTGGTAGCAACCGGGCCATGAAGTGGTGCCGCGGTTGTTGCCGTTGATATCCTTGCCAAGTGCTCCGATGCTGTTCAGCCAGGCGTAGAAGTCGGCGTCGGCGTTCTGAATCTGAGTATTCACATCGGCTGTAGGAGCCAGCATGCTGCTATTAGTTCCGGTGAGCGTGCCGTTCCAGGTGTAAGGCATAGTCCAGCTGCCGAAGCTCGCAGTTGTGGCATAGTAGTCGTGGCCGGAACCGGTATCGACGGTCCAATTCGTCCTGTTATCTCCTTCCTTGGAAATCTTGCTGTACCAGCAATAGACAGGAAGCTTCGTGCCACCGTTCGCTATTGTATCTCCTCCATCAACACTTATGTCTCCGTTTACCCAGAAACTGTTGCCGTTGGTCTCAAGAGAGCAGAGGATGGAGTTGATCAGATAGAAATTACACGTATTCTGGAACTTAATGACGCCCCAGTTGTTCTTCCTCGCACCGCCGGCGCCGGGAGCACGATAGTTATCACCTACAATCGTGGTGTTGGCAAGAATGAGGGTGCTGCTCGTGTTATCCATACCGATCCAGGTAATATCATCGGTATTTCGTCCGCCATAGTTGTCGTGGAACGAGCAGTTGTTGAAAGCAAAGGTGCTGCCCGCCAAAGTGGCGAACACCGTTCCCCTCGTACCACCGTAAACACCTGCGGAATTACCTGTTCCGGATGTATTCTCCTTGAATTCGCAGGCGTTGAAATAGTAGCTGACATCCCCTATGCGACAGGTTACAATGGCAGCGCAGGGCTTGTTCTCTGTCTTGAGATCGCGGTTCGTATAGTTGCCGTCGAATAAACAATTGTCAAAATAAGCCTTCGAATTGGAAGCCTGCAGACGAAGGATTCCACCGATATTCGCGTTCGTGCCCACATAGTTATAGTTCTCCTTGAAAGTAACTCCGCTAAATTTTAGTGTTGGTGTACCCCCGTCGTTTGTGGCGTAGAATACGGCGCCGGCAGAATCAGCGTCACTGGTGCCGACGGCGTAGTTCCCTTTAAATATACCTCCGATGACGTTTACAGTCATATCTATAGAGGGCTTTATATAGAGACAGGCCCCGCCATTTGCATTGTTTCCGTAAAATTCACAATCCTTGATGTCAAGTTGTGCCGCTTTGAATACTGCGATTGCGCCGCCGTTGCCCGAGGTTTTGTTTCCGTCGAAGACACAGTTTTCAAGTGTCAACTTAGCAGAGGAGGTATTGACACGGATGGCGGCACGGTTGCTGTTGCCGTCGGTGCCGGTAAACTTGACGTTCTTGACAGTCAGGTTGCAACTGGCCTTAGGCCAAAGTGTACCTGCCGGATCACCTGTGCCACCAACGAAGGTAGTAATGTCTGATCCTG
Organism: Bacteroidales bacterium; assembly: GCA_016290725.1. Lineage (GTDB taxonomy): Bacteria > Bacteroidota > Bacteroidia > Bacteroidales > UBA932 > Cryptobacteroides. The sequence continues at coordinate 24,158 of JAEEUZ010000012.1, forward strand.
ATGTGGTTCCCTCAATCGTGAAAGCAGTCTCGCTGTGGCCTGAGAAATCCGGCTGGAGATAATCTCCCAAAGTGAATTCTTCCGCAGAAAGATGGATTGTAGCTCCCCTGAGGACGAAGTAATTGTCCGCATTTTCAATGAATGCCTTGAACGTGGCGGCATCCATTGCGTTGGTCCAGCTCTGGCCGCTCATGGTGCCGGCTCCGGAAGGAGTAACGTAATACTGGCCGGCATGGGATTCGATATCGCTGAGTTTGATAACCTTGCCACGCGCCGTAGTGTACTCGCCGTTATAGAAGAACGGGGTAATCTGGTCATCACCCTCAAAGAGTTTAACCTGGAAACCTTTACTCATAGTGACACCCGGAATCACGGGAATATAATAGTTCCCCGGGCCGGAAACCTCCATAGTAACATGGTCGCTCGGGCTGCTACTCACCGCGCCCAAAGACGGGTCTCCGTTAGAGGCAATGTTTACCGGAAGATAACCCGCCAGGGTCTCGCCATTTCCTGCATAAACCTGAAGTTTCGTAATGGTGCTTGAAGTTACACCAACCTTAATCAGGCAGGCGACATTCTTGAAAGCAAGGGTGTTGCTCCAGGTATCACCGGACTTCGTGGCTTTAGCGACGCTGATGTCATTAGCTGCGAAAGACCCGTCGGTACGGGAACCGTTGAAATGAACTTTAACATTACCGTTGTCGTATGAGCCGCCTGCATTAGCAGGATACACGGCATAGATTTCAGTCACACCGTCAGGAACGGTCACGGAGAAATTCGTGCTGGACCCCTCCTCAGATGCGGTCGCAGTGGCGCTTCCGCCGTCCCAGACGAACTTCACCTCGTCTCCGGCGGACCAGCTGACAACCTGGTCGTTCGCGTCGATGGTGGTTTTGGTCGGAGCCTGGGCAGTGAATACGATGGTCTTGGTCCCGTCCGGGTTCACCTTCTCTACAGAGGCGGGAAGGTCTTTCTCTTTTGCGCAAGCCGCGGCAACTACCGCGAAGGCAATCATTGCAAATATTCTTGTCTGTTTCATAGCCAGTAGTTTTTTATTCGAACAAGTCTTCGGATTCATAGGCCTCTGTCGTGGCAGCGCCTTGATACGGATTCGATGCCGTGATCGAGCATTCGACCGAAATGAACAGCACTTTCGTCTGCGGCGAAAGGTATTCGGAACGGATTGGTGTTTGTTTCATTTTGCTATCGTTTTTGATTATTAGTCAATGAACGACACAAAAATCACGATTCCTATTTATTATTATTGCAAGGATTCTTCCTTTGTTTACGCCTATTCCGCCTTCCTGAAATGCTTTGCGGCGTAAAATGGAAACACTTGAGTTTTACAGCCGCATCGTATTCCTGCCGCGACGGACGGGGTAGGCGGGTTAATCTACCATATTTGATGATTTTACAACGTTATTCGCACAATAATCATCAAATATGTATATTTGCAATATGAAAGATTATGAACAATATCAAGACACTTACGAGTATTCAAATTCGGAACTGGCCGCTCAACTCGGGGAGCGGTTCCGGGATTATCGTAGTTCATTGAGACTGACACAAAAACAGATATCTCAGCAGAGCGGAGTTTCCGTGATGACCATCGTCCGATTTGAAAAAGGACAGGGAAACTCCATCCGGCTGGACAACTTGATTGCACTGCTGCGTGCTGTCCAGCGACTGGATGACATCACGGAAATGATTCCGGACATTCCACAAAGTCTGTATGCTAAAAAGCGAAAGAGATGAATGGGAACATCGTAAGTGTCCGCCTGTGGGAGCGGGAGGTAGCCAAGTTAGAATGGCGTGGAGGATATAAAAAGAAGTTCGGAAAACTGGGAAAAAATTACACAGCGCAACACTACACGCCTTAAACCAGAGAAGATATCCTCCGCTTTGCGCAGCAGGAAGATATCCGAAATGCCGTATTCGTTCTGATAGCAGCCGGGCGCAAAATATTGCATGATTTCAAAAACTGTTATATCTTTGCAAAAAAGTATAACAAAATGGATGCGGTAGCAAGAACCCAGACAGCCTTCCGGCTGAAAGACAGTCTGATTATCCGGTTGAAGCATCAGGCCCGGAAGGAAAACCGTTCCCTTAACAATTTGGTGGAGGAAACGTTGGAAAAGGCCGTGGGCCGGGAAATCGAGTTTCCGACTTTGCCCAGCCCCGAGCAGTTGGATGATTTCATGAAGGCATGGCCTTCCGCCGGCACTTCCATGCCTGAGGAATATCAGGGCAAGACGGGGGCCGAGCAAGCCGAACTGGACAAGAAACTACTGGCAGATATTCTTTGGGAAAAGTATGCTGACAGCGCTCATCTTTCTCACGCCTACCACTCCGGCTGCGACGTCATCATCACAAACGACAAAGCCCTCCTTTCCCGGGAAATGCCCGCTCCGATGAAAGCCCTCTCGCCCGAAGAATTCCTCCGTCTCTGCCGATAAAGCGTAAAGTGGAAACGATTGGTTACCAGTGCTTTATGAAATTCAACCTCTGCATATTGCAGAGGTTGAATCGTGTAAGTCGTTGTGGCTAAGTTGTTTCCATTTTACGCCGTGTCTCCACGAACCCGCCAAAAGCCGCGAGTACCCCTTACTCGGCCGCAGGCTCTTCGGCGGGGGCAGCGGGTTGTTCGCTACCAGGGAGGCCGATGAGGCCACGGGCGTGCTTGGCGTAGGTGTAGCCCATCACGTCGAACATCCGGAAGAGGTGGTCGATACTGGCGTCGAAACGGGCGTAGTCCTTGTTCTCGGCGGCGCACCACTGGACCTCGGAGGCAGCCGAGAGGCGCGGCAGGAGCATGTACTCGAGGTGCTCCGGCGTGGCGATGTACTCGGTCCAGAGGTTGGCCTGGACACCGATGACGTGGTCTTCGGTCCCGGGCTCCATGCCCTCATACGGCTCGTAGCTGTAGACCTTTTCCAGGGGCAGGCAGTGGCCGATGGCGAGCGGCTCCTTGTCCGTCTCCTTGCTCTGGTAGTAGTCCAGATAGAGGAACTTGTTCGGTGACATGATGACGTCGAAATCCCGGGCCGCGGCCTTGACCCCGCCGGAGGTGCCCCGCCAGGACATGATGGTGGCACCGGGGGCGAGCTCCCCTTCCAGGATCTCATCCCAGCCGATGACCTTCCGGCCCTTGTCGGCGAGCATCTGCTGGACACGGGCGGTCACATAGTTCTGGAGGTAGTGCTTGGCATCGGGACCGCGCTTGATCCCGAGTTTGCGCATGCGGGCCAGGCACTTGGGGCAGCTGTCCCACGGCACTTCCCCCTTGTAACGGCGGCCGCCGAAGCACTCGTCACCGCCGATGTGGATGTACTCAGAAGGGAAGATGTCGACCATCTCATCGAAGACGTCGTCGAGGAACTCGAACACCTTGTCGTTGCCGGCGCAGAGGATGTCCGTCGCGATGCCCCACTTCTGGCGGACCTCATAGGGGCCGCCGGTGCAGCCGAGTTCCGGATAGGACGCCAGGGCCGCGACCATGTGGCCGGGGAGGTCGATTTCCGGGATGACCGTGATGCCGCGTTCGGCGGCATAGGCGACAACTTCCCGCATCTCATCCTGGGTGTAGAAACCGCCGTAACGGATACCGTCATTGCTGTCCCAGTCCTTTTCGATCATGGTCCCATTACGCCAGGCGCCGACTTCGGTCAGGCGCGGATACTTCTTGATTTCCATCCGCCAGCCCTGGTCTTCGGTCAGGTGCCAGTGGAAACGGTTGATCTTGAAGGCGGCGGCGACGTCGATGATCCGCTTGGTTTCCTCGATGGTCCAGAAATGCCGGCAAGGGTCCAGCATCATGCCGCGGTAGGCAAAGCGCGGGCTGTCGAGGATGCTCACGAGCGGGAGGGCCCATGAGGCCTTGGCGCGGGCCTTGGCGTAGATCTTCTCCGGCAGCATCTGCTTGAGGGTCTCGATTCCATAGAGGAAGCCGTTGAAGGAGGATGCTTCCAGCGTCACGCCACTCTTTTTGACATTCAGCGCATGTTCCGCTTCCCCGAGATTCGGGTTCGGAAGGAAACGGACCGGCTGGCCGTTGTCTTCGGTCGAGACGTCGGAGGTCTTGCCGCTCACCAGAGCGAGCTGGGCGGCGAAGCGCTCCACCGCTTTCACCGCGTTTTCCCCGATGGCAGGGTCGGCGTAGAAGGCCTTTCCGGCCAGGGAATAGCTGCCGGGGGTGAGGGTCACGCTCTCCGGCATCGGAACGACATGGAACTCCTCTGCTTTCGGCGCGCAGCCAAACAGCATCCCCGCCATGATGACACCTAAAATCTTTTTCATAACTATGGGTTTATGAAGTGAGAGGATTATTTTCATCGCCCATAGCCACCCTGGGGTACCCCAAAAAGCCAAGGCTTTTCGGGGGCCCCACCCTCGGCCGTGTAAGAGGGAGGGGCCCACGAAGTGGGAGGGGTCGCACGCAGTGCGACGGCAGTGAAAATAATCCTCTCACTTCCATATTCATAACTGAATGGTTTTTTCGAGGACGATGGTTTCGGCATCGGTACCGAGCTGGATCTTGTAGGAGCCCGCATCCACTTTCCAGTCGTGGATGGGCGTACAGT